>JAJXVG010000239.1 GCA_021782315.1 Pseudomonadota bacterium
GTTCGACCAAACCGGGCAGTCGTTCGGTGGTGCAGATCTGGCGCAAGGGGGGCAGCCGCGATATAGGCGTCGTTGTAGGGGAAGCCACCGAAGAAAAAGTGGCCGATCTAAAATCCCAACGTCCTGCAAAACCTGCCGAGCAGGCGGCCAATCGTCTGGGTCTGGTAGTCAGCGAACTAAGTCCCGAACAGAAACGTGAACTGAAAACGGATTCAGGTCTGTTGGTCGAGGACGTTCGCGGCCCGGCCGCACGTTCCGATTTGCGCCCGGGCGATATCGTCATCGCCCTGATCAGCAAGGGGGCAACGGCTGAAATCAAGACAGCCGAACAGTTCAACAAGCTTCTTGCCCAGTTCGACAAGGACAGCAACGTCACGCTGCTCGTCCGTCGCGGCAAGATGCAGACTTTCGTCACCATCAAGAGTTTTTAATGACTATTGAGTTGACGCTGCTGAGTCGCAGTTACTGCCATCTCTGCCATGACATGGAAATGCTCTTGCTTCCGCTTGTCGAGGAGTTCGGCGCCAAACTGACGGTGCTTGATGTCGATCAGGACCCGGTGCTCGAGGCGAGGTTTGACGAATGGGTGCCGGTCTTGCTGCATGGCGAGACCGAGCTTTGCCACTACTTTCTGGACCAAGCCAAGGTCCGCGAATACTTGGTGGAAATCTGCTAAAGCCCCTGCTCTTCAGGGGAAGGATACCGGTCGGCACGCGCCTGTCGGTAAATCCCGGGACGAGTCTTTTGGTGTCGCGGGTGGCTTCTGGGCGGCTGCTCGATTTTCCCGGTGTTGTCCCCCACCTCTTCTCGCATTTTTCCTGTGCTTCGAGGCTGCCCGAAAAGGCGAAAGCCTCGTACCGGGGGGAGTACGAGGCTTTCTGGACGGCCCGGAAGGGGATGGGGAGGTGGTAGGGCCGTCAGGCTGATGTCTGGTCAGCGCATGTCTCCAAGATAGGGGGGTTGCCCCCGGATTTCAAGTAACGGTTTGCAACAATGCGTGCCCTTGTGTGCGCCGCTCAAAACGGCCTCGGGCCATCGCGACGGCATATGGCATGTACCTTAATCCCGCTCAAATCGGAGTCTGCCGCAGATCAGGGATATCGATGCCGGTCCATGCCGCTCTCGCATTTTGGGAGCCGGGGAGAAATAGCCCACAGGCATCGCATTCGTGGCCTGCCGCCGTAAGCCGGGAACTTATTTTGCAAATATTTTTCGGGGATTTCAAAGTCGACGCCATACCGGGTGCAGTTGCCGGCGCTATCGGGGCAGGGCGGTGAGCGATGTCGTCGGCTTTCACGTCGACCTCGCCGGCGACGGCGAACTTGCAGGCAACGGCCACGGCTTGACGTACGACCTTGTTGCCCGGCTGTGTTATCGGAAAGTCGTCGGGGCAGGGGGCTTCTGCTAAGATTCGCCCTCGTTTTTCAGGCATTTCCCCTTGTCCTCCCTTCCGGAAATATTTTCCCCCGACGGCCCCCTTGCCCAATCCATAGTCGGCTATCGCGTGCGCGATCAGCAGGTCGACATGGCCGAGCGCATCGCGGCCGCCATCAAGGGCTGTTCGGTTTTCATCGCCGAAGCCGGCACCGGCACCGGCAAGACCTTCGCCTACCTGGTCCCGGCGCTGCAATCGGGCGGCAAGGTGATCGTGTCGACGGGCACCAAGACCCTGCAGGACCAGCTGTTCAACAAGGATCTGCCGATGGTCCGCGACGCCTTGAAGGCGCCGGTCAGGATCGCCCTGCTGAAAGGTCGGGCCAACTACGTCTGTCCCTACCACCTGCAGCACGCTATTGCCGACGGCCGCTTCCTGACCCGTGAGGATGCCGCCGACGCCCGCCGTATCTCGGTTTTCGCCAAGACCACGCAGAGCGGCGACAAGGCCGAGTGTATCGAGGTGTCCGAGAATTCGCCGGTCTGGGGCCACGTTACCTCGACGCGCGACAACTGCCTCGGCCAGGATTGCCCGGACTACAAGGAGTGCTTCGTGATGGCGGCGCGGCGCGAGGCGATGGCGGCCGACCTGGTCGTCGTCAATCATCACCTCTTCTTCGCCGACGTCATGCTCCGCGACGAAGGCATGGCCGAGCTGCTCCCAGCCTGCAACACGGTGATTTTCGATGAGGCGCACCAGTTGCCTGAGGTGGCGACGCTGTTCTTCGGAGACACGGTGTCCACCGCGCAGGTCCTCGACCTGGCCCGCGATGCCCGGACCGAAGGGCTGACTTCGGCGCGCGATTGCCTGGCCCTGCCCGAAAGCAGCAAGAAAGTCGAAAAGGCGGCCAAGGATCTGCGGCTCGCCGTCGGTGTCGACATGGGGCGCTTCTCGTTCGCGCAACTGGAAGAAAAGCCCGAATTCGCCATCGCCCTGAAAGCCCTGGAAACCGAAATGGCGGCATTTGCCGCCCTCCTCGAAACCCAGGCGGAACGAGCCGAAGGATTGGAGAAATGCTGGCAGCGCGCCGGCGAGGTGACCCAGCGCCTCGGGCAGTGGCAGAACCCGGCCGACAGCAGCTACGTGCGCTGGGCCGAAGCCTTCACCCATTCACTGCAGCTCAACTCGACGCCGCTCGACGTCGCGGAAATCTTCCGCAAGCAGATGGGCGGCCATCCGCGCGCCTGGATCTTCACATCGGCGACCCTTGCCGTGCAGGGCAGGTTTCACCACTACTGCGCCGAGCTCGGCCTGGGCGAACCGGATTCGGCCTGCTGGCACAGCCCCTTCGACTACTGCACCCAGGCTGTTCTCTACGTGCCGCTAGGCATGCCCGACCCCAATGCCTGGAACTACACCGATGCCGTGGTCGATGCCGCCTGGCCGGCGGTCAAGGCCGCCCAGGGCGGGGCTTTCTTCCTGTGCACCAGCCTGCGTGCGATGCGGCGGACCCACGAGCTGCTCAAGGCCAAGCTGGAGGACGAAAAGCTCGACATGCCGCTGCTGGTCCAGGGGGAGGGCAGCAAGAACGACCTGCTGCAACGTTTCCGCCACCACGGCAACGCCATCCTGGTCGGCAGCCAGAGCTTCTGGGAAGGGGTCGATGTGCGCGGCGAGGCGCTGTCGCTGGTCGTCATCGACAAGATTCCCTTCGCGCCGCCCGACGATCCGGTGCTTTCGGCGCGTATCGAGCAGATGAAGCGGGAGGGGCGCAATGCCTTCATGGAGTACCAGTTGCCGCGCGCCGTGATCAACGTCAAACAGGGGGCCGGCCGGTTGATACGCGACGAAAGCGACCGGGGCGTGCTGATGATGTGCGATCCCCGACTCATATCAAAGCCTTACGGGCGTCGCGTCTGGCAAAGTTTGCCGCCCATGAAGCGCACCCGCGAATTGCAGGTCGTGCTCGATTTCTTCGCCAACCGCCAGGACTGATGAAAACCACTTTCGACCAGTTGCGTCTCCAGCAACCGCAATTCTTTGCGAGCGCCCCCATCACCATAGACGGCAGCGAGTTGCGGGAGATGGCCGACATCGTCGCGGCTATCGAGTCGGTCATTGCCTTGCCGGCCTACCAGCGCCACGCCCTGGCCCAGGCGCCGGAAATCGCCCGTCTGCCGAGCCGGGCGCGCGGGGTGTTCATGGGCTACGACTTCCATTTGACGGAGCGCGGCGCCAAGCTCATCGAGATCAATACCAACGCCGGCGGCGGCCTGCTCAACGCCTACCTGCTCGCTGCCCATGGCAAAGCGAAGGAAGGGGAGCGGATCGGCGACGACTTCGTCGCCATGTTCCGCGAGGAATGGTGCCTGGAACGCGGGGACCAGCCCTTGCGGCGGATTGCCATCGTCGACGAGAACCCGGCCGGGCAGTTCCTGGCGCTCGAGTTCCAGTTGTTCAAGGATTTGTTCGAGCGGCACGGCATTGCCGCGGTCGTCGCCGACCCGGCCGATCTGAGTAGCAATGGCCGGCAGTTGTCGCATGCAGACCACCGCATCGACCTGATCTACAATCGGCTGACCGATTTTTCCTTCGATGCGACGGCCAACCAGGCGATTCGTGCCGTTTTCGAGCATGGCGGCGTGGTCCTCACGCCGCATCCGCGCGCCCATGCGCTCTATGCCGACAAGCGCAACCTCATGCAGCTTTCCGATGACACCGCCTTGCGGGCGCTGGGCGTCGATGAAGCGACCCGCCAGGTGCTGCTGGCCGGCGTGCCGCAAACCGTTGCCGTGACGCCCGAACTCGGCGAAACTTTCTGGGCCGGGCGCAAGCGCTGGTTCTTCAAACCACCTGCCGGTTTCGGCAGTCGCGCCGCCTATCGCGGCGACAAGCTGACCAAGCGGGTATTCGAGGAAATTCTGCACGGCGGCTACATCGCACAGGAAATCGCGCCGCCATCCGAGCATCTTGCGATGGTCGAAGGGGTCGAGACGACGATGAAGGCGGATATCCGCTGTTACGTTTACAATGGCCGCATCCAGTTGGTCGCCGGGCGGCTTTACCAGGGACAGACCACCAATTTCCGGACGCCG
>JAJXVG010000038.1 GCA_021782315.1 Pseudomonadota bacterium
CGACACGCACATTTTCCGCCTCGGCAACCGAACCGGACTGGCGCCGGGAAAAACCGTCGACGAGGTCGAGAAGAAACTTCTGCGCGTCACGCCGGCGGAATTCAAACATGACGCCCATCACTGGCTCATCCTGCACGGCCGCTACGTGTGCAAGGCACGCCGGCCGGAATGCGGACGCTGTGCAGTATTCGACCTCTGCGGCTACCGGGATAAGACAGCGTGAAGGCGGCCTCCGCTCTCGTCACCGGCCATACTCCCGAACCGGAACTGGCCGGGGCGGCGGTCCGGGCGGCACTGGCCGAAGCGGGACTGGAGCGGGCCAACAACGTCATTTTGTTTTTGAGCCGCGATTTCAGTCGCAATGCGCAGGCGGCCGTCCTCGCCGCAGCGCGCGCCGCCGGATGCCTGTCCGTCGGCGGCTGCACGGCCAGCGGCCTGTTCACCGAACGCGGATGGCAAATGGACCGGCCGACTGCTGCGGCATTGGTATTCACCGCACCCCCCCGGCAGTTGGCGCCCGATTCCCCGCTTCTTTCCTTCAGCGGTCACGCTCGCCTGCCCTTCGAATGGCAGGACGGCACCCGGCGCGCCGGCCTGCTCGATGCCGACGCAGCAACCTGGTCGCATGGCCGAACGACAGCAAGCGGCTGCGCCGAGTTTTCCCTGCCCGGTCTGCATGCCCAGGTGCTCCGTGCCGACGGCCTGCGCCTGCTTGCCGATGCACAGCTCATCGACGCCTGCCGCACTTACGAACTGAGCCGGGTTGGCGGCTGCAGTGCCGTCGACAGCCTGCGGCGCGCCCTGCCGGCCGAATTGCGCGACGATCCGCCCTGGCACCAGATCAGCCTGCTGCGCCGTCCCGGCGAACCCGGCGTCGCCATCCTGTCGGCCAATGCCGACGGCTCTCTGACGCTGGCCGAAGCCATGAGTGAAGGCGGAATGATCACCTGGGCCATCCGTCAACCGCTGGCCGCGGAACAGGAAATCCGCCAATCGTTGACGGCGGCGGCCAAGAGGGAAAAGCTGCCCGACTTCGCCTTGATGTTTTCATGCATCGGCCGCGGACCCCTGTTCTACGGCAACGACGACCGCGACCTGCAGGTCTTCCGCGAAACCTTTCCCGGCACGCCCTTGCTCGGCGTCTACGGCACCGGGCAAATTTGTCCGCTGGTCGGTCGCAACCGCCTGTTTCAAAATACCGCACTCACCTTGCTGTTCGAAAGCCTCAATGTTTAATCCCTCCCGCGAACAGGTCCGCCGCTTTTTTTGCGACGCCTGGAAAAAACACCTCGAACGCCTGCCGCTGGTCGGCGCCGAAGTGGCGGCGGCCGACATCGCCGTCCGCCATCCCGAATATCAAGCCATGCTGGGCGACGCCAACGCCGCCGTCGACAAGGAATGGGTGCCGGAAGGCGGGACGACCAATCCCTTCCTGCATCTCTCGCTGCACCTCGCCATCCACGAGCAGGTCAGCATCGACCAGCCGCCGGGTATCCGCCTGGCCTTCGAACAGTTGCGGGCCCGCATGGATCCGCACGATGCCGAGCACGTGCTGCTCGAATGCCTGGGTGAAACCATCTGGCGCGCCCAGCGCGAAGGCCGGCCGATGGATGCCATGGCCTATGTCGACGCGGTACGGCGCAAGTCCAGCCTGCGCTAGCCGTCTAACCGTCGTCCGAGGGCGGCGCCACCTTGATGACCTCTTCCAGCGAGGTCAAGCCTTGCGCCACCTTCAGTGCGCCCGAAATGCGCAGCGGCCGCATGCCTTCGCGGAAGGCCTGTTCGCGCAGCTTGGGAATCTCGGTCAGCGGCTTGATCTGCCTTCGAATCTCCGGCGAATTGAGCAAAATCTCATAGACCCCAACGCGGCCCGAATAGCCGGTCATGCGGCACTCCAGGCAACCGGCGGGCTGCCAGACCTGCGGCGGCTCGGCCGATTTCCAGGGGGCGACCAGGGAATGCCAGGCCGTACGCTGATCGTCCCGCAGCGGCACGGCTTTCTTGCAATGCGGGCAGAGCGTGCGAACCAGGCGCTGGGCCATGACGCCGAGCAGGGTGGAATTGATCAGATAGGCCGGCACGCCGAGGTCGAGCAGGCGGGTAATCGCCGACGGCGCATCGTTGGTATGCAGGGTCGACAGTACCAAATGTCCGGTCAATGCCGCCTGGATGGCCATTTCGGCTGTTTCCAGGTCACGTATCTCGCCGATCATCACGATGTCCGGATCTTGCCGCATCAGGGCGCGAACGCCGTCGGAAAAGCCGAGGTCGATGCTTTGCTGCATCTGCATCTGGTTGAAGGCAGCCTCGACCATCTCGATCGGGTCCTCAATCGTACACACATTGACTTCCGGCGTCGCCAACTGCTTCAGCGTCGTATATAGCGTCGTCGTCTTGCCGGAGCCGGTCGGACCGGTGACCAGGATGATGCCGTTGGGCGAAGCAGTCATCTGCTTCCAGCGCGCCTGATCCTCCTCGGAGAAGCCCAGCGACCGAAAGTCGCGAACCAGCACCTCCGGATCGAAAATCCGCATTACCAGCTTTTCGCCGAAGGCCGTCGGCAAGGTCGACAAGCGCAGCTCGACCTCCTGGCCGGCCGGCGTCCGGGTCTTGATCCGACCGTCCTGCGGACGGCGTTTCTCGATGACGTCCATGCGACCGAGCAGCTTGATGCGGCTGGTCATGGCATTCATCACGGCCATCGGAATCTGGTACACCTGGTGCAGGACACCGTCGATACGGAAGCGGACGATGCCGAAGTCGCGCCGCGGTTCGATATGGATGTCGGAAGCCCGCTGGTCGAAGGCGTATTGCCACAGCCAGTCGACGATATGGACGATATGCTGGTCGTTGGCATCGAATTGCCGGTTGCCCTTGCCCAGTTCGACCAATTGCTCGAAGCTCGACATGCCGGAAGTCACCTCGCCCTTGGCGGCGGCCTTCTTGACCGATTTGGCGAGATTGAAAAATTCGACCAGGTAACGGCTGATATCCTCCGGATTGGCCATGACCCGCCGAATCTGCTTGCGCAGTATCTGCTGCAGTTCTTCGACCCACTCGCGGACAAACGGCTCGGCCGTCGCAATGACGATCTCCCTGGTCGTGACCTGCACAGGCAGGATGCCGAAACGCGCCGCGTAGGCGCTGGACATCACGTCGGCAACACCGGTGAAATCGATTTTCAGGGGGTCGATGTGCAGGTAATCGAGACCGCTCCGGCCGGCCAGCCATTCGGTCAGGGTTTCCAGGCTGAGCAGGCGGGCCGGCGGCTTGGCGCTTCGCCACTTTTGATCGGCAATGACGATCAGCGGATGAATCTTGCCGCCGTACAAACGGCGCTCGGTCTTCAGGCGTTCGGCCTCTTCCTTGCCGACCAAGCCATCCTCGACCATCCAGTCGAGCACTTCGGCCATTGCCAGGCGATGCTCGCCCATATTCTTGTCGCTCATGCGCGGCAATATAGCACGCAGCCCGCAAGCATTTGTAAGTGGGAGGAAAGCAGTTTGCAATCCTTTACAACTGGCCGCCGCAAACGGCTTGAGCGCTTCTACAATGGAGCGGAACCGATTTACGACAAGGAGCGAAAAAAATGAAAATCCGTCTGATGACTGTTGCCGGCGCCCTGCTGGCTTCCCTGCTCAGTCTGCCCGTCAGCGCCCAATCCCGTCCCGAAATGGGTGGAATGGGCGCCGAAACTGGCTCCGTAATGGATCGCGGCCCAGGCCACCGTGCACCACAGGATTGCCAACAGGCCGCCGACCCGGGCGCCTGCGCCGCTCGCCGCGAAGCCCGCGACCAAGCCCTTGCCGCCTGCAGGGAGCTTAGCGGTCAGCAACGCCGGCAATGCATACAGAAGAAAGTACAGGACTTCGACTGCAGCAAGACCGGCAATCCGCAACAGTGCGAAAACCGCAAGGCGGCCTACGAGGCATGCCAAAACCAGAGCGGTCCCGCCTTCCGTCAGTGCGTCCAGCAAAAGATGCCGCCGGTCGATTGCAGCAAGGCGCCCGACCAAGCACGCTGCGAGCGACATCAGCAAGCCCGTCGGGCCTGTGGCGAGAAAGCGGGGGGGGGACGAAAAACCTGCTTGCAGGAACAGACAGGGGGAGAATGAAGCCGGAAAATGCCGGGCTTCCGGCATTTTCTTTAGGCGATTATCGGACCGGCCCCGAGCGGCGCGGAAACAATCGGCTGCGCTCTTTCATCCGCCCGGCGTCGGTGAAGCGTCCACCCCTTCCCCTGAATCGGACCATTTGGCGATCATAGCCGCCAGTTTCTTGAAATCGATCGGTTTGGACAGAAAGTCGTCCATGCCGGCATCCATGCAACGGGCGCGGTCCTCTGGAAAGGCATCGGCAGTCAGCGCGACGATGGGCGTACGGCCCTGCCGGTATGCGCTTTCCCAGTGCCGGATGGCCTTGGTTGCCTCAAAACCGTCCATCACGGGCATTTGGCAGTCCATCAGGATGATCTTAGGTATATTCCCGGATGTAATCGCCGCAACTGCCTCTTCACCATTTTCCGCACTCTCGCAACCCATGCCGAGTTTTTTCAGCAAAACCTCGATCACCCGTCGATTCGTCGGATTGTCATCGACGACCAGCACATGGCCCGGAGAGGATGCCGGGACAACCGGTGTCAACGCTTCCCTAACCGAAAAATCGGCGATTTCCGCCGGGGCTTCTACAACATCCCCCCTGACTTGGAAATAGAAACGGGACCCCTCTCCCGATCGGCTCACGACACCTACATCTCCACCCATGAGTTGGGCCAGGGACCGGACGATGGACAAACCCAGGCCGGTACCGCCATATTTCCTGGTAGTCGATGCATCGACCTGGGAAAACGGCTTGAAGAGCATCTCGAGCTTTTCTTCGGGAACGCCCATGCCCGTATCGGTCACCGAAAACTCGAGGCGAACCTCGCTATCGGATATTGACTCGACGCGCCCCTCGATGCGAACAATGCCTTGGGCGGTAAACTTGACCGCATTGCTGGTCAGATTGGACAGCATCTGCCGTAGGCGTATGGGGTCCGATCGATAGTGCGAACCGAGAGGGCCGTGCCACGCGGTCTCGATACGCACCCCCTTCGATTCCGCCTGTCCGGCAAACAAGGTGGCGACCTCCTGAATGATCCGCTCCGGCGATGTAGTGATATGTTCCAGTTCGATCCGCCCTGCTTCCACCTTGGACAAATCGAGTATGTCATTGAGCAGGGTCAGGAGGGTTTGGCCTGAAGCCAGGATAATCCGTGTGTATTCGTGGCGCTCCTCGCCCCCCAGGTCGGGCAGCATGAGAAGCTGGGCCATTCCGAGAATGCCGTTCATCGGCGTTCTGATTTCATGCGACATGGTGGCCAGGAACTGGCTCTTGGCCACGTTGGCCGCATCGGCCCGCTCCTTGGAGACCTCGAGTTGGCGACGCACCTCGTCCAGTGCGCTGAGCGACCGGATCAGTCCAAAAAACAAAAAGGCAGCAAAGACGCTGACGAAGATCCCCGCGCCAACGACATAGTTCCGATAGGTGTAGTAAGGTGCCAGAATCTCGTCCAGCGGCTCCCCGATGACAAAATTCAGGCCTTGGGCGGGTAGCTTGTGATACCCGTACAGGCGTTCGACGCCGTCGAGAACGGCGATGCGCCTGTCATTGCCGGAAATCGGCGCACCGGGCGAGAGATAAGGGCGGTCCTTCAAGACCTGATCGTAGCTCGACTCCAGCACCGGATAGCGAGCCATCACCTCGCCGCTGTCCTTGACCAGGGCGATGACGCTGCCGCCAGCAATCTGCAAATTCGTCGCAAAGGTCGAAAAAAGCTCTGGGCTGACCGAAACAACCAGCACTCCGTCAAACTGGCCATTCTTGAAGATGGGCCGGGTCACCTGGATCGACCATTTGCCCGAAACCTTGCCCTTGACGGGTTTGCTGATAAACAGGCGATCCACACCCTCCGCCTCCTTGTGAACGCGAAAGTGTTCCCTGCCGCTCAAATCCGTTCGGTCTTCGGGCTTGGCCAAATTGGAAAAAGCGAGAATTCCATCGCGGTCGATGACCGAAACCTGGAATGCAATATCGGTGATATTTTCCTGGCGATGCTGGATCAGTTCGGCGAACTTGTGCCAGTCCCCCGTCCAGTAGCCGCGCAAATCGAGAATCAGTTCGTTCAGACGCTTGATCGTGGACTCGGAATACTCGGCGAAAATCTGCGACTCGGCTACCGTCCGAAGCTCGGCGTCATGGATCTCGTTGCTCTTGTTGCGATCGATTTCATAGGCAACAGCCGCCCAAACCAGGACGAAGCTGGCCATTCCGACAATGGTAATGCGCGTCCTGAGGCGTGAACCGGTATGTTTCATCAATAATGATATTCAGCGGGAATCGACACGAACGGGATCAGGCCCGCTTACAAGATGTTTTCAAGTCTAGCCGATCCTTCGGCGCCCGTAGCGCCTTGGCGAAACTATTGGTCATCGGCGCAGTGGGGTCAATAAATCGGCCAGCCCGTTGTGGTCGATTTCCTGCATGAGTGCCAACAGGCGGCCGATTTCTCCCGGCGGGAATCCCTCTCGGGCGAACCAGTTGAGGTAGTTGCCGGGCAGATCGGCGATCAGCGTGCCTTTGTGCTTGCCGAAAGGCATGGCGCGGGTAACCAGGAGCAGCAGGTCTTCGGGATTCACAATGTCGGCGTCGAGTGTGATAAAACCTCTATTCTGCCAAGAAGCGACAGGCCCGGAACACCCCCTATTAGGAGCGTCTTGCCGCCCACAGCGGATAGAGGCCGATCAATCCCAGCAAGGGTCCGGGCAGCAAGAGCCAGGCGATGCCCATGCGCCAGTCGGCGATCCAGGCGGTGCCGAGTTTGATCGACAGCATGGTGATGGCAAAACCGATGGAATTCTGGAAGGCCAGCGCACTGCCGACGATTTCCGGCGGGCAGGCACGGGCGGAAAGGGCGGAAAAATGCGGCGAATCGGCGACGACCGCAGCCCCCCAGGACAGGAGCAAAGCGATCTTTGCCGCGGCCGACCATTCGCCGGACAGAGGAAACAAGGCGCAACAAAGGGCCGAAGCGGCCAGGGCCGAAGCAGCCACCCGCGAACTACCGACGCGCTGACTCCACCAGCCGCCGAGCCAGCAGCCGAGCGCGCCGACGCCAATGACCGCAAAGGACAGGCCGGCCAGCGGCCGGCTTCCCGCTTCGGCCAGGCCGCTCAGGACGATGAGCGCCGGAGCCAGCGTCCAGAAGGCGTAAAGTTCCCACATGTGGCCGAAATAGCCGAAAGCGGCGGCCCGGAACTCGCCCAGCGCAAAGGCATGGAAGACGCGGCCCAGTCGGAGAGGCGGGGCGCCATGTCGACGCTTGAGATGCGGTCCGTCACCGAGACGGAAAATCAATACGGCGGCGAGCAGTGCCAGAGCGGACGATACGAGCATGGTGGCTGGCCACGACCAGCCTGCCCCGGCCAGGCGTATGCCGTGCGGCAAGGCTGTCCCCAGGGTCAGCATGCCGACCAGTTGGGCCAGTGCGGCCCCGGCCCGCTCGGGCACCCAACTGACGACCAGTTTCATGCCCAGAGGGTAAACCCCGGCCAGACAAAAGCCGACGGCAAAGCGCAGGGGCACCGCCGAAGCCATACCTTCGGCGAGCATGGCGAAGGCACCGTTGAACAAGGCACCGAGCACTGCGCACACGGCAAAGATCCGGCTGGCCGGAAAACGATCGGCCAGGCCGGACAGGGCAAAGATCAAGGTACCGACGATGAAGCCGAGTTGCACGGCATTGGTCAACGTACCGATGTCGGCCGGAACGATCCCCCAGGCTCTGATCAGGTCGTCCGCTGCACTGTTGGCCGAGAACCAGAGCGAGGTGCCGAAGAGTTGGGCGACGACGATAACGAGTACGGGGTTTTGCATAATCGGGGCGATTGGCGGAATGGTCGGCAGCTTGAAAGCAATTGCCGGTATCGTGCCAGAAAACAGCAGCCCGAGCATAGTGTAGTGCTTCTCCCGAAAGAACGACCTTCCAGTAAAATTCGCGCTTGCCAGTTTCCCGCCCTCGTATGTCCAAGCTCGTCCAGCCCAACTATCTTGCCGGATACCCAGCCCATTTGACCGCCGCAGTATGGCAGTCTATCGAACGGAACGAACTGGGCGAGGTGCTGCGCAGGAAATACCCGACGGTACACGGCGTACGCACCGACAAGGCGCTTTACGACTATGTCACGGAAATCAGCAAGCGCTATTTGCGCAATGCCCCGCAACCGAGCAAGGTGGCCTTCGACGGCAGGTTGCAGACCCTGCAGAACGCCCTGGGAATACACACCAGGATCGCCCGCGTCCAGGGCGGCCGGCTGAAGAGCAAGCGTGAAATCCACATTGACGGCCTCTTTCGCGACATGCCGACGGAATTCCTGCGCATGATCGTCGTCCATGAAATCGCCCATCTCAAGGAGGCGGCGCACGACAAGGCCTTCTACCAGCTCTGCCGGCACATGGAGGCGGATTACTTCCAGCTCGAATTCGATCTGCGTGCGTATCTTTGCCTCCTCGCCACCGGCGCCCGACCTTTGTGGACGGAGCAGACTGCGGAGCAGCAACGATGAGCACCGCCGACCGCAAGACGGAAAATGCAGTCGCCGGGCAGACCCGGACGAACCTCGACATGGCCGGCCTTTCCGAATTGCACGTCACCATCGACAAGCGCGTGCAAAGCATTCGGGACGGCCACGCCGACTGGCTGTGCGGCAAAGGCTGCGACAGTTGTTGCAGGAGATTGGCCGAAATACCGCAGCTGACGGCGGCGGAATGGCATTTGCTGCAAGAAGGCCTGGCCGCGCTGCCGGCCGAAAGCCTGTGGGAGATCGGGCGGCGGATGGCTGCCCTGGCCGGGTCGCGCCCCGTCGTCTGTCCGCTGCTTGACCGTTCGACCGGCGCCTGCCCGGTCTATCACCACCGCCCGGTCGCCTGCCGCACTTACGGTTTTTACCGGCAGCGCGATCTCGGGCTGTTCTGCTCCGACATCGAAAACCTCGCCGCCACGGGCGCCCTGGATACGGTGGTCTGGGGCAACCACGACGTCGTCGACCGCCGCCTGGCCGCCATGGGCGAAAGCCGCCCCTTGACCGAATGGTTCGCCGATTGGCCGGGGAAAGGCCGAGGCGACTGAGCACCTCGATGTTCTCCGGCGCCCTCCTCGCCTAATCGTTCCCGCCCTTACCCGGCGACATCGTCCTGTTTGCTCGAACCGCAGTGCACCCAGCGGCTTTTGAATCGGCTTTTCACCTGCTCGCGCTCTTCCGGCGTCAGGCTCTCCCAGCGTTGACGATGCTCCTTCCAGCGCCCGTGGCAGCCGCCGCGAAAGCCGCCGAAAAGGATTTTGCTGAGAACCAGGATGCCCAGCGCCTGCAGGTAGCCGACCGGCTGGACGCCGGGAAACAAGCCGGGCAGCAGCCAGTTCCACAGGAACATGACAAGGCCGCCCAGGGCAGCGATACCGACCGCGATCAGCAGGCCGATCTTGAGGCATTTCGTTTTGCAGCTGGCTTTATCGCTCGCGCAGTTCGTCATCATCGTGCATTTCCTCGATCAAGAGAGTTCGTCGTAAAAGGCCTGCAAGCGCAGCCGCAGGTGCAGCACGGCAGAGCGCTTCTGCCCGAGCAGGGTATTGACGCTCACCCCGCTGTCGGCAGCCATGTCTTTGAAAGATCGCCCATCCAGCTCGTGGGCGATGAATACATCGCGCTGACTGGCCGGCAATTCCTGCAATGCCGCCGTCGTCGCCTCAAGCAGCATGCTTCGCAGGTAGGCCGCTTCCGGTCCGCCATCGGCGACCGGCAGCGCCTGTTCCAGCCAGAGTTCGTCCGCCGCCTCGTCGGTTTGCGGCAGCGGTTCCTCGCGTTTCTTGCGAAAACGGTCGACAATGCGGTTGCGGGCAACCCGGAACAGCCAGGCTCCGACCTGTTCGATCGCTTCCGGCAAGCGGTAGGCCTCGACGAACTCGAAGAAAACATCCTGCAGGATATCTTCAGCCTCGCCCGGATCGGCTACCCGCTGGCGAATGAAATTGGCCAGCCGCCGCCTTTCCCTGACGAAGGTCTCGGTTATGCGCAGATCCTGTTCGGCCATCGGCGGGTCATAGGCAAGTTGGGCAAGCGACGTATCCATACCGGTGAAGACGATTCACGGTAGACAATATTGGGCGGAAATGAAAATTCTTTTCGCGGCGGCGAAAATAGCCGCCAAGCAGGCATTTCGGACCTCGACCGGCGGCCAGGCGAGGCACGCCGGCCGGACAAGCCGGCCCGGTCGCCGCCATGCCACGGCAGCGGTTCAGTTGGTCAGTATCCGCAGCTTGACGGTCTTGCCCTTGACCTTGCCGGCCGAGAGCTTGCGCACCGTCTCGCGCGCCACGTCGCGGGCGACGGCGATGTAGGTGTTCTGATCGGTGACCGTGATCTTGCCGACCTGTTCGCGGGTCAAACCGGCCTCGCCGGCCAGCGCCCCCATGACGTCGCCGGGCCTTATCTTGTCCTTGCGCCCGCCGAGCATGAGCAGGGTCGACATCGGCGGCACCAGCGGCGAATCGTCGGTCGCTTCGAGTGTATTCAAGTCGAGCAGATCGAGCTTGCACTTCATCGTCTCGGCGATGCTCGCCACCCGGCGACGATCGCCCGCACTGCACAGGCTGAGCGCCCAGCCTTCCTCGTCGCCGCGGCCGGTGCGGCCGATGCGGTGAATGTGGATTTCCGGATCGGACGTCACATCGACGTTGATGACCGCTTCGAGCTGATCGATATCCAGCCCGCGCGCCGCCACGTCGGTCGCCACCAGCACCGAGCAACTGCGATTGGCGAACTGGATAAAGACCTGGTCGCGCTCGCGCTGTTCGAGGTCGCCATTCAAGGTCAGGGCGTGAATGCCGGCATGGCGCAGGACATTGACCAGGTCGCGGCATTGCTGCTTGGTGTTGCAGAAAGCCAGCGTACTGACCGGGCGGTAATGCTTGAGCAGGCGCACGACCGCCGCCAGGCGCTCTTCATCCCTGACCTCGTAGAAACGCTGGCGAATCTTGCTCTCTTCATGCTGCTCAAGGAGTTTGACCTCTTCGGGCTGACGCAGGAACTGCCTGGCCAGTTGGGCGATGCCGTCCGGATAGGTCGCCGAGAACAGCAATGTCTGGCGCTGGGCCGGGCAACGCTTGGCGACATAGGCGATGTCGTCGTGAAATCCCATGTCGAGCATGCGGTCGGCTTCGTCGAGAACCAGGGTGTTCAATTCGTCGAGCTTGAGATAGCCGCGCTCGATGTGATCCATGATGCGGCCGGGCGTACCGACCACGACGTGCACGCCGTTTTCCAGGCTGTTGGCCTGGTTGCGCAGGGTCGAACCGCCGACCAGTGAAAGCACCTTGATGTTTTCTTCGAAGCGGGCCAGACGACGGATTTCCTGCGTCACCTGATCGGCCAGTTCGCGCGTCGGACAGAGCACCATGGCCTGCACGGCAAAGCGGCCGGTGTTCAGGCGATCGAGCAGGGGCAGGCCGAAAGCCGCGGTCTTGCCGCTACCCGTCTTGGCCTGGGCGATGAGGTCCCGGCCGGCCAGGGCCAGGGGCAGGCTGGCGGCCTGGATCGGCGTCATGCTCCGGTATTCGAGCCGGGCCAGATTGGCCAGCATGGCCGACCGCAGCGGCAGGATGTCGAAAGCCGGGCCGGCGGCGGTCTCGTTCATGCACCGCCCTTGCGCTTGCGCGCCGGCATCGGCTTGCGCTGGCGCTGGCCCGGCTTGTGGACCTCGCCCTCCGGCTTCGGCTTGGGCACCAGCAGGTTCTTGGCCGTCGTCTTCCCGGCCGCCCGATGGGCCTGGATGGCCGCCGTCACCGCCGCCGCATCCAGCGCGACGCCGGCATGCTCGCCCGTGACCTTGTACATCGAGAGCCGGTCCTTGATGGCGAACAGCCGCTCCGGCGTTTCCGCCTTGCGGGGCAGGCCGGTGATGACTTCCTGGGCCGCCGCGGTCAGCGCAAAACCGTCGCCCTCGGCCTTGATCAGGCCGTGCCTGGCGAGACGATCGAAGGCCTCGACCAGTTTCGCCTCGTTGGGAATATTGTTCTGCAGCAGGTCGGTGGCGGCGACGATTTCGAGCAGCTCGGCCGGCCGCCTTTTGGAAGAGAGGGCGATGGCGAGAATGATGAGGGAATCAACGTCGTGGACTGGGTGCATCGAATGACCTTTGGCTGGCGGAGGGATGAGAAACGACGGGGGTTGTTCGGGCGCAGGGGCGGCCGCCCGGAACCGGTTTCTCGCTAGGCGGACAGTGTACCCGCTTTGGCTGTCGGGACGGCATCGGAAGGGACAAACGACGGCAGCCCCGGCCTTTTTTACGGATAAAAAAAGGCCGCCAAGCTGGCGGCCTTGGTGCTGCTGCGGGCTGCGCCTACTTGCTGGAAAGCGCCATCATCAGATCGTTGATGCGCTTGACGAAACCGGCCGGATCGTCGAGCTGACCGCCCTCGGCCAGGGTCGCCTGTTCGAAGAGCAGGGCCGCCCAATCGTCGAAACGGCTTTCCTCGTACTTCAGACGCATGACGGCCGGATGATGCGGGTTGATTTCCAGGATCGGCTTCGAATTCGGCATCGGCTGGCCGGCCGCCTTGAGCAGGCGGGCCAGGTTGCCGGACGGGTCGTGCTCGTCGGAAACCAGGCAGGACGGCGAATCGGTCAGACGATAGGTGACCCGCACATCCTTCACCTTGTCGCCAAGCGCGGTCTTCACCTTCTCCAGCAATTCCCTGTACTCGTCGGCGGCCTTCTCGGCTTCCTGCTTCTCGGCCTCGTCTTCCAGCTTGCCGAGATCGAGGCCGCCCTTGGCGACGGACTGCAGGGACTTGCCGGCGAACTCGGTGAGGTGGCCGACCACCCACTCGTCCACACGGTCGGACAGGAGCAGCACCTCGATGCCCTTCTTGCGGAAGATTTCCAGATGCGGGCTGTTTTTGGCGGCATTGAAGCTGTCGGCCGTCACGAAGTAGATCCTCTCCTGGCCTTCCTTCATGCGGGCGATGTAGTCGGCCAGCGAAACGTTCTGCTCGGGCGTGTCGTTATGGGTCGAGGCGAAACGGATCAGGCCGGCGATCTTTTCCTTGTTGGCATGGTCCTCGCCGACACCTTCCTTGAGCACGGCGCCGAAGGCTTCCCAGAACCTGGCGTACTTCTCCTTGTCGTTCTCGGCCAGGTCTTCCAGCATGCCAAGCACCTTGCGCGTGCAACCGCTGCGGATGCCGTCGATATCCTTGCTCTGCTGCAGGATTTCACGCGAGACATTGAGCGGCAGGTCGGCGGAGTCCACCACCCCGCGCACGAAGCGCATGTAGAGCGGCATCAGCTGTTCGGCATCGTCCATGATGAAGACGCGGCGCACGTAGAGCTTGATGCCGTGGCGAGCGTTCCGGTCCCACAGGTCGAACGGGGCGCGGGCCGGAATATAGAGCAGTTGCGTGTATTCCTGCTTGCCCTCGACGCGGGCATGGGTCCACGCCAGCGGATCTTCGAAATCGTGCGCAACGTGCTTGTAGAACTCCTGGTACTGCTCGTCGCTGATCTCGGACTTGGCGCGCACCCACAGGGCGTTGGCCTGGTTGACCGTCTCGTCCTCGTCGGTAAGGATCTGTTCGCCCTTCTCCTGGTTCCATTCCTCCTTTTTCATCACGATGGGCAGGGTGATGTGATCGGAGTATTTGCGGACAATGGACTTCAGCTTCCAGGCCGACAGGAAATCGTCTTCATCTGCGCGCAAATGCAGGGTGACGTCCGTGCCGCGACCGGCTTTCTCGACCATCTCGACGCTGTACTCGCCCTCGCCGGCCGATTCCCACTTGACGGCCTGGCCGGCTTCGAGGCCGGCGCGACGGGAAATCACCGTCACCTTGTCGGCGACGATGAAGGAAGAATAAAAACCGACGCCGAACTGGCCGATCAGGTGTGCATCCTTCGCCTGGTCGCCGGTCAGCGCCGAGAAGAATTCCTTCGTGCCGGACTTGGCGATGGTGCCGAGATGGGCGACCGCCTCGTCGCGCGACAGGCCGATGCCGTTGTCGGAAATGGTGATGGTCCGCGCCGTCTTGTCGAAGGCGATGCGTATCTTCAATTCGCCGTCGTCGCCATACAGCGCATTGTTGTTCAGCGCCTCGAAGCGCAGTTTGTCGCAGGCATCGGACGCGTTCGATACCAGTTCGCGCAGGAAAATTTCCTTGTTGCTGTACAAGGAATGGATCATCAGTTGCAGTAGTTGCTTGACTTCCGTCTGGAAGCCAAGGGTCTCGCGGTTTGCGGTAGCGGACTCGGTCATGCTGGAAACTCCCAATCGAGATAACAGGTGAGTTCCGAGATGGGGGCTGATCGCCCGCTTTCAAGAGCCGCCATGCATTTTCCTGAGGACCCGGCCGATGCGCCCGAACAAACCCGCCCCCTGCCTTTCCCGGCGCCCGACATCAAGCACAAGGGGCCGGCCCTGCCCGCAACTCAGAGTTCCTCCAGGTTTTCCCGGCCGATCAGCTTCCAGACCTGGGCCGCCGTATTGGCGCGCAGACGGACGAGGAAAACCTCGTCGTTGCCTTGCTTGATGCGACCGACCGCTTCGCCGACAGGCTTTGCAGCAGGTCGACCAATCAAGGCATCTCTTTTTTCCTGTAGGCCCCGGGCGCACTTCCGGTCCACTTCTTGAAGGCGCGCTGGAAAGACGGACTGTCCGAGAATCCCAGTTCGGCCGCCAGAACCGGCAGCGTCACTTCACCGGTATTGAGCCGAACAATGGCTACGTCGCAGCGCAGCGCATCTTTCAGTGCCTGAAAAGTGCTTCCTTCCGCGGCCAGATGGCGCTGCAAGGTAGCGCCCGATACATTGAGCGCCTGTGCCGTAGCGGCCAGGTCGGGCCAGAGCGGCTGGCACTGTTGCAAATAGCTCCGCACACTGGCGCTGACCACATCGCCGGCGCGTTGCGGCAAGAAGATATTGGCGTGGGCGTTCGACAAAAATTTGAACAGCGAGCTTTCGTCCTGACGAACCCGTTGTCTCAGCTGCGCAGCCTCGAACCAGAATGCCGAACGGGCGCAGCCAAAGGTCAATGGCCCCGGGAATACCCGACCGTAGCTTTGGGCGTGTTCGGGACGGGCGAAGGCGAAGTCGAATCGGGCCACGGGCAGCCTGCCGCCGGCAAGCCAGGCGAGCAGGCGCCAAAATACCCGCAACAACATCTCGTGCAGGAATACATGGCTGGCCTGCCTGCCATTCACAAAGTTCAACGTGAATCCGACCAATGCGCCCTGGCCGATCAATTCGACCTCCACGTCGTCCTGCAGCAGTCGATAGGTGCGAGCGATGCGCCGAATGGCAATTTCAAGATTGGGCGCACTGACGCCGGATCTGGCGATAAGCGCGAAACTGCCGCGCCGGAGGGGGCGTGACTGCAAGCCCAGGACATCGTCGTCAAGGCGTTCGATCAACGACTTGACAAGAGCCACGTACTGCTCGGCGGTCACCCGGGAGCCGCTCTGTTCCAGCAATTGAGGCGCGATGCCGGCGTCGGACAAAAAGCAATCGACATCCAGCCCGCGTGCTCTGGCGCCTTGCAACACGCTGTGCACAAAAGTTATCGAAATGGTGACCGCTGACATCGGACGATTTATAGCACGCAAGTTGAGGTGAAATGCTATTCGATTGCGAGGTTTTGCAATGGTACTCGCGGCTGGCAATTTTTATGATTGACGCATCACACCGGTTCGGTGGGTTCACACGTCCAGCAAGAGACTCGAAGGAGGCACAATGTACTTGACCCAGACACTTCATCGCGCTGCCCAGCAACATCCGCAGCGTATCGCCGTATGTATCGGTGAGCGTTCGTTCACCTTCGATCAATTCATCGAGCGCGTTGCAAGACTGGCTGCAGCCCTGCAATCGCTGGGCATGAAAGCGGGCGATCGGGTAGCCATGCTGGCGCTCAATTCCGACCGCTATCTGGAGTACCAGATGGGGGTACCCTGGGGCGGCGGTGTGCTGAACCCCTGCAATACCCGGTGGTCCGCGCCAGAAGTTGCCTATTCCCTGAACGACTCCGGTTCCGCCATATTGCTCGTCGACGACATGTTTGTCCCCATGGTCGATCAACTGCGCCGGGAGGCGGGCGTCCTGCGCAGGGTGGTTTATTGCGGGGACGGCCCGGTTCCGGAAGGAATGGAGGGTTACGAACAGCTTCTAGCCAAGCATGGGCCGGTGGACGATGCGGTGCGCCGCGGCGATGACCTGGCCGGTATCTTTTACACCGGCGGCACGACGGGATTCCCTAAGGGCGTGATGCTCAGCCACAACAATCTGTGCAGCTCCGGCCTGGCATCGCGCGCAGCCGAGCTGGCGACGACTGGCGGCATTTACCTGCATGCGGCGCCCATGTTTCACCTGGCCGACATGGGTTTGGCGATGCCGCACTGGTTCGAAGGCAATACCCATGTCATCCTGCCCGCCTTCGACCCGGAACGGATGCTGGACACCATCGAGCGTCACCGGGTGACCCATACCCTGCTTGTTCCAACCATGGTTCAAATGACCGTGGACCATCCCGCCATGAAGAAGCCCCGGGATCTAAGTTCGCTCAAGCTGATTACCTATGGCGCATCGCCGATGTCCGAAGCGGTGCTCGATCGTGCCATGGCGGCACTGCCGGGCGTGGGTTTCGTTCAGGCCTATGGCATGACGGAACTCGCTCCGATGGCCACCGTCAACCCGGCTTACTTTCACACCGCCGAGGGACGCAAACAGGGCAAGCTGCGGGCGGCTGGGCGGGCCGGTCCCTGTGTCGAGGTGCGCATCGTGGATGCCAACGGACAGGAGGTCCCGCGCGGCACGGTCGGTGAAGTGGCGGTGCGCGGCCCGAACGTGATGCAAGGCTACTGGAACCAGCCCGCGCAAACCGCCCAGGCCGTTCGCAACGGCTGGATGCATACCGGCGATGGCGCCTACATGGACGAAGACGGCTTCATCTTCATTGCCGACCGCCTGAAGGACATGATCATCACCGGTGGCGAAAACGTGTACCCGGCCGAAGTCGAAAACGCCCTGGCACAACACCCGGCAGTAGCCTGCTGCGCCGTGATCGGCATTCCCAGTCCGGAATGGGGTGAGGCCGTGCACGCCTCAGTGGTCCTCAAACCCGGCGCAAACGCCGCTGCCGAAGAGCTGATCGCCCATTGCAAGCAGTTGATCGCCCGTTACAAATGCCCACGCAGCGTGGAATTCCTTGAAGCGCTGCCCCTCTCGGGTACCGGTAAGATTCTCAAGACCAAGCTGCGCCAGCCCTTCTGGAAAAACCACGCAAGCCATATCGCGTAAGCCGCATTTCCCCCCTTTAACCAACTCCTGGAGTCCTCAATGACCCGTGATGTCCTTGTTGCCGGTGTCGGCATGATCCCCTTTGCCAAACCCGGCAAGCACGAACCCTATACCGAGATGGCTGCCAAGGCTACGCGCCAGGCACTGACCGATGCAGGCATTGCCTACGAAGAGATTGAACAGGCCTATGTCGGATATGTCTATGGCGATTCCACGGCCGGGCAGCGCGCCGTGTACGAGGTGGGCATGACCGGCATTCCGGTGGTCAATGTCAACAACAACTGCTCGACCGGCTCGACCGCCCTCTTTCTGGCCCGTCAGGCGGTTGCCCACGGTGCGGCCGAGTGCGTGCTGGCACTGGGTTTTGAACACATGAGCCCGGGCGCATTGGGCGCCCAGTTCACCGACCGCCCCAGCCCTTTCGACCGCTTCGACGAAGCCACCGAACAAATCGTCGGACACGGCGAAATTCCGCTGGCCCTGCGCTACTTTGGCGGCGCCGGATTGGCCCACATGGAGCGCTATGGCACCAAGTTATCGACATTTGCCAAGATCCGCGCCAAGGCCAGTCGCCATGCCGCCAACAATCCGCTGGCCCTGTTTCGTAACGTGGTAACGGAAGAAGATGTCCTCAACGCGCCGGTCATGTGGCCCGGCGTCATGACCCGGCTGATGGCCTGCCCGCCCACCTGCGGCGCTGCCGCCGCCATCGTCTGTTCCCCGGAATTTGCAGCCAGGCACGGCCTGCGCCGCGACGTTCGAATCAAGGCCCAGGCCCTGACCACCGACCGTCCCGTTACCTTTGAATCGCGTGACATGCGCGAGGTCGTCGGCTTCAGCATGGCACAGGCCGCAGCCCGGCAGGTGTACGAAGCGGCCGGCATCGGTCCGCAGGACATCGATGTGGTGGAATTGCACGACTGCTTTGCCCACAACGAACTGATCAGTTACGAAGCCCTGGGCCTGTGCCCTGTCGGCGGTGCGGAAAAATTCGTTTGCGACGGCGACAACAGCTACGGCGGACAGGTCGTGACCAACCCTTCGGGTGGCTTGCTGAGCAAGGGACACCCACTGGGCGCCACCGGTCTGGCGCAATGCTACGAGCTTACACACCAGTTGCGCGGGACGGCCGAACAACGCCAGGTTGAAGGCGCGCGGCTTGCGCTGCAGCACAACCTGGGACTGGGCGGCGCATGCGTGGTGACGCTGTACGAACGGGTTTGAGAGGCGCGACCATGATAGACCGCAAATGGATCGGACACCGCATGCCCCCGGCCACCCTCCCGATCGAACGCAGTCGCCTGCAATTTTTTGCCAAGGCCATTGGCGAGACCGACCCCGTCTATGTCGACCATGACGCGGCAGTGCAGGCGGGTTATGCCGACCTGCCCGCACCGCCCACCTTCCTGTTTGCCGCCGAACTGGACGCCGGCGTCACCAATCGATTGCTCGACGATTTGCAGATCCCCCTGGCCAGGCTGCTGCATGGAGAACAGGGGTTCACCTACCACCGCATGGCCTGCGTTGGCGACACGGTGACGGTGCAGTCCTCCATCACCGACATCTACGCCAAGAAAAATGGCGCACTCGAATTCGTGGTCAAGGATTCACAGGCCACCAATCAGCTCGGCGAACTGCTAGCCGAACTGCGCACGGTGCTGGTCTGCCGCAACTAAACCCCGGGGTACAGGAGAAAACCATGATTTCACCCGACTACGACAGCCTGCAGGTCGGCGACAGCCTGCCGGCCATTCAACTGCCGCCGGTCAATCGCACCACGCTCGCCTTGTTTGGCGGAGCTTCGGGCGACCACAACCCGGTTCACCTGGATATCGATTTTGCCCGCCGCTCGGGCATGCCCGATGTCTTTGCCCAGGGCATGCTGGGCATGGCATGGCTCGGTCGCGTCCTCACCGCCTGGGTGCCGCAAAGTCGATTGCGCCGCTTTGACGCCCGCTTTCAGGGCATTACCCATCTTGGCAATGCCATGCATTGCAGTGGCCGCGTGCTGGCCAAGCTGGAACAGGCCGGCGAGCGTTGCGTACGCATCGAGCTGAGCAGCGTCAATCAATTCGGGCAAACCAAGATTGCCGGCGAAGCCCTCGTCGCACTCCCCTAAACCTTTTCAGGAAGCAATAACCATGAGCAGAAAACTCGAATCCAAAGTCGCCCTCATCACCGGCTCGGGCCGCGGCATAGGCCGCGCCATCGCACTCAAGCTCGCCAGCGAAGGCGCGCGCATTGTGGTCAACGATCTGGACGCCGATCCGGCCCAGGAAACCGTACAGGCCATTCGCGCTGCCGGGGGAGAGGCCGTGGCCTGCGTAGGCAGCGTCAGCGCGGCGGATTTTGCCGAGCGCTTTGTCGGTACTGCGATCAACGAATACAAGGGCCTCGACATCATCATCAACAACGCCGGGTACACCTGGGACAATGTGATCCAGAAAATGACTGACGAGCAATGGTACGCCATGCTCGACTGCCACCTGACGGCGCCTTTCCGAATTCTGCGTGCCGCCCAGCCCGTCATGCGTGCGCTGAGCAAGGCCGAGACCGAAGCGGGCCGGCGCATCGTGCGCAAGGTGGTCAATATTTCGTCGGTCGCCGGCCTGTTCGGCAACGCGGGACAAACCAATTATGCCGCCGCCAAAGCCGGCATTGTCGGCATGACGCAAACGCTGGCCAAGGAGTGGGGCCGCATGAACGTCACCGTCAACTGCGTGGCCTACGGATTCATCAAGACCCGCCTGACCGTGACCGCCGACGGCGCAGCAACCGCCAACATAGACGGACGAGACATCAAGGTGGGGGTCAACCCCGACCTGATGGCGGCGATGGAACGCGGCATTCCGCTCGGACGCGGCGGCACACCCGAAGAAGCGGCGGGAGCAGTG
Organism: Pseudomonadota bacterium; assembly: GCA_021782315.1. Taxonomy (GTDB): domain Bacteria; phylum Pseudomonadota; class Gammaproteobacteria; order Burkholderiales; family Rhodocyclaceae; genus Azonexus. The sequence goes on from JAJXVG010000038.1 coordinate 20,269, forward strand.
TACCTGCTGTGCATTCCCGAATCCGATTACGTAAGCGGCCAGACGCTGATGTGCAGCGGCGGCCTGACGGGGATTTAAGCCATGTTGCCCCAACTGCATCAACACCCCTGGATGGACGAACAGATCGAGGCCTTCCGCGAGCAGGTGCGTCGCTACGTCGCGGGCGAACTGGCGCCGCACCTCGAAGACTGGCGCCGTCAGGGCTATATCCCGCGTGAAGTATGGCGGCCCTTTGGCGCCATGGGTTTCATGCTGCCCGAGGTCTCGGAGGAATATGGCGGCGCGGGAGCCACCCTGGCCTACCAGCTGGTGGTGCAGGATGAGCTGGCCAAGGCGGAGGTACCGGCCAATACATCCGTGCACACCATCGCCGCCCATTACATCCTGGACTACGGCACCGAAGAGCAAAAGCAGCGCTGGTTGCCCAAGCTGGCCAGCGGTGAAATGCTGGCCGGCATAGCGCTGACCGAACCCGGCTGCGGCTCCGATCTCAAGGCGCTGCGCACCCGTGCCCGCCGCGACGGCGATCACTATGTGATTGACGGCGCCAAGACCTTCATCACCAATGGATTCACCGCGAACCTGCTGGTCCTGGCCGTACGCACCGGCGAGGCCGGCAGCCGCGGGGTATCGCTCGTGGTCCTGGAAACCGAAAACCTGCCGGGCTTTCAAGTTGGGCGTCGCCTCGAAAAACTGGGACAGCACGCCTCGGATACCGTTGAATTGTTCTTCGACAACATGCGCATTCCTGTCGATCATCTGCTGGGCGGCAAGGAAGGCGAAGGCTTTGTCCAACTGATGAGTCAATTGCCCTACGAGCGTCTGCTGCTGGCCGTCCCGGCGGCAGCGGTGATTGAAACCGCGGTGACGCTGACCGTGGACTACACCAGGCAACGCAAGGCCTTTGGCCAGACCCTGGGGGATTTTCAGAACACCCGCTTCAAACTGGCCGAATGCGCCACCATCGCCCATGTCGTGCGCAGCTTCGTCAACGATTGCGTGCAACGCCTGCTCGACGGCAAGAGAT
>JAJXVG010000240.1 GCA_021782315.1 Pseudomonadota bacterium
AGGCAAACAGGCGGGCAAGGGCGTCTTTCTGGTTGAAATCCAGGAGGTAGGTGTCGAACAGCTGGATGGACGAGAAGGACGGACGGCTGGTACCCAGGATGCCTTCCAGGTGCAGGTTCTTGTCGATCCGCAACATGCTGGTCAGGGTATTCTTCAGCTTCACCCCGCCCAGGCCGAGGCCGACATTGCCCGGTATGGTCGGGGCTGCCAGGCTGCCAGTGCCGACGTTGTAGGGCTGGCCGTCGGTGTAGGCAAGCTCGGCGCTAAGGACCGAATCGAGTAACTCGCTATAGCCGCTGACAGTCATCCCGGTGACATCGACTTTTGGGTGGATCAAATCGAATACCGCGCCGTTCGGCGTTTTCCCGGCGTAGGGAGCGTAGCGCGAATTGGCCACCGGGTCGGCCGAGAAGGTCTTCAGCCAGGCCAGCGAGTAATTCAACCCGAAGGCCTCTCCCGACCAGCGAACACCGCCTGTCACATCGCTCTGGCTGCCTTCCGGATGGTCGCAATCCTTGGTGGTGATCGCAGTCAGGTCGTAGCCGCGATAGGGCTGGAAGAACCAGCGCCCACCCCGGATGTCGTAGGTATTGCCGATATCCTTGCAACGATCCAAACCGGGTCGAACGAAAGCCGCCAGCATGCCGTTGGCTTCCGGAATGCGAATTTTCGTCGACGCCATGATCAGCGGTTTGCGCCACTCTTCGTTTTCGCCTTCGAAGAACAAGCGCCAGCTCATGTCGTAACCGTTGACCATGTCCATGGCATGGAAAAAATCCGACTCGCCCCAGACCAGTTGCTGCTTGCCGAGCTTGACGGTAATCCGATCGCCGATCGGGGCCTCGGCCCAGAACTCCCGCAACTCTGTCATGTTGTAGTTGTCGAGGATATTGCTGCTCTGACCGCCGGTAGTTCCGTTGGTAGCCCGTAGCTGCTGCAGGTCGCGCAGGTAATCGGTCTTGTACTCCTGATCCATGCGGCCGATGGCCTTCCATTTAATCGGTCCGGTCTTGGCATCGGCATTGAGCAGCAGCGATCCCCGCACCATGGAAAGCTTGCCCTGGCTGTCCTTGCCAATTTTCTCGAGTTCAGGTTGCTTCTCAAGGTTCATCGAGGCCCAGCCTCGGAGATAGCCTCCCACATGAAAATAGAAGTCATCCGAGTCGGGACCATCGGCGAGAACCGGGCCGGAACACATGCCCAGACCGATCAGGGCAGCGCGGATCTTCGCCGGTGTCTGCCCAGTTTTTCCAAATACCCTCATTTGTTGTCTCCTTAGAATTAACTGCTTGAGAAAGCCCGCCAGGTCGACGCTCTTACAGATCGACAGTAAAGCGGGGTGGTGATGCGGGGCTTCACGCCAGGACGGCGTGCTCTATCGGGCGCCGCTTGCTGCCGACGATGAATTCGGGACGGAAGACGTAAACCAGCGTCGGCATGATGAATAGCGCACTGAAAGCGGAAACGAAGAGCCAGAGTGCGATCAGTAGGCCCATGTCGGCCTGTAGCCGAAGCGACGAGAAATTCCAGAGAATGACGCTGGTAATCAGCGTCATGGCGGTGATCAGCACCCCCTTGCCCGCGCTCGACAGCGAATGCAGGATGGCACGCTCGACATTGCCATGGTGGTGCAGATCCTCGCGAATGCCATCGACGATATAGAAGCTGTAATCGACCCCCAATCCGATGCCCAGCGCGACGACCGGCAAGGTGTTGATGTTCATGCCGATCCCTTCCCACGCCATGTAGCTGAAGGTAAGGGCATTCGACAACATCACCGGGATCATGAAAAAGACGCCGGCAACAGTCGAGCGGTAGGTAATCGTGCAGCAGACGACAAGGACCAGCAGCGCCAGGGCGATGGCCTCGATCTGCCCGGCCAGGATCACCTCGTTGACCGCGGCCAGGACGCCGACCAGTCCACCGGCAAGCAGGTATTCGGCCTCCTTGATCGGGTGCTCGGCCACATAGTCGCGCACCCGGGCAATAGCCGTCCGGATGGTTTCGCCCTGGTGGTCGCGGAAGAAGAGCGTCACCGCGCCGTTCCGGGCATCGGCATCGGCGTAGCGATCCATGTCGCCGGGATCGGAGCCGGAGACGAACATATAGGTCAGTTCGCTGTTCTCGTCGCGGCTCAGCCCCATTTCCTGATACATCGGATTGCCTTCGCGCAGCACCCGCTTGACCTGGGGCAGGATGTCGGCGAGCGAAATGCTGCCGCCGACCTCGGGCTGGGCCTCCATGTACTTCTGGAATCGGTTCATACTGTCGAGAACGGCCGGTTCGCGCAGAGCCCCATCGCTCTTGCCGGCGACGACCACGAACATGCGGTCGGCCCCCTGGAATTGCCGGTTGATCTCGGTGGCATCTCGGTTGTAGGTGGAATCGGGCCAGAGAATCGGCGATCCGGGATTGGCGTCGCCGACCTTCAGATTGAACGCATAGATCGTGGACAGCACGAAGACGACGGCGGCGCCGCCGATCACACCGTAGCGCCAGCGAGTGGTGACGATCATGGCGCAGGTCGCCAGTATCCGCTTGAGTACCCAGCTCAGATTGATCGGGTGGATATAAGCCTTTCCCGGCTTGAACCACGACAGCATGACCGGCGTCAGCATCAGCGCGCTGATGAAGATGGTCAGCACCCAGACCGTGCCGATGAAGGAAATCTTCTGCAGCAGCGGGATCGGCGTCAGGGCGACGACCAGCACGCATCCGGCGTCGGCGACGATGGCCAGGATGCTCGGCTTGACCAGGTTGCGGGCGCTGGCCCGGGCAGCCGCCTCGGAACTGCCGCTCCCTTGCGCCACTTCATCGTCGAAACGCGAGACCAACTGCACGGAGTTGGAAATCGCCTGGGCAGTGATCAGGAAGGCCACCACCACCACCAGCGGGTCGAGATGAAAGCCCATCAGTTTGGCCGCCCCCAAAGCCCAGATGGCGCTGGTCACCCCGGCCAGCAGCGGCAGCAGGGTGCCGTGCCAGGTACGCGTGATAAGCAGCAGGAGCAGGACCAGGGAAACCACGGCGAAGAAAAATATCTTCAGGGTTTCATCCAGGTAGTGATTGACCCAGCCGTAGAGGACCGGCTCGCCGACCACCCGGACCTTGACGCCGTCGCCGCTGATCTCCTCGATAAGTCCCATGATCTGCTTGAAGGCCTTGGTGTAGTCCACGCTGCCGTCGTTGAAATCGACCGTGACCAGGGTCGCCTTCATGTCGTGGGAGACGTAGGGACCATAAACCAGCGTGTTATTGAGGACAGCTTCCTTGAGGGCGGCCATTTCCGCCGCGTTCCTTGGCAGGTCGGGCCACATCAGGGGCCGCGACTCGACCCCCTCGGTCGACGCGCGAACCTCCTTCAATTTTTTTGAGGCCAGCGAGACGATCTGGTAGGTATCGACCCCATCGACCTTCTGCAGGCCGACGGTCAGTTTCTGGACCTTGGCCAGAACATCGGCCTTGAAGATATCGCCCTGCTCCACCTCGAGCATGATGCTGACCATGTTCGAACCGCCGAAGGTCTGCTTGAATTGCTGGTTGACAGCGACATAGGGATGGTCTTTGGGGAGCAGGTCGCTGAATACCGTCTTCACCTCGATCTGGCTGGCCAAATAAGCCATGACTGCCGTAATGATGGCAATGACGGTGACGACGATGCTGCGATAGCGGATCAAGGTGGCGAATACCAGATCAACCTTGCCGAATGTTGAATTTTTCATGACTCTCCCTTTACTCGCCTGCCTGACCGACGATGGTCAGCTTGTCGTTTTCGAGCAGGCCCAGATTGGCGCCGGCCAGGTAATAGCCGCTCTCTGATTTCAAAATCTCGGTGCGCCAGGAAACGTCCTCGTCGGAAATTCGCGCCGCCTTCCAGGCATTTGCTGCGGCCGGCGAACTGACCATCACCCCCTTGTCACCGACGGCCAGCCAACGTTCCTGATCCCAGATCACCTTGTAGAGCGATTCGCGAGTCACCTTCGGCACCGCCGTCCAGGTGTTCCCGCCGTCGTCGCTCACCATGACCGTGCCGGACAGCCCGACCGCGACACCATGCTGCGCATCGCGAAAGGCCACCGACATCAGGCTGACCTTGTTCGGCGTCGGCACTTCGCTCCAGTTGGCGCCGCCGTCCGCACTCTGCATCAGGGTGCCGAACTCGCCGACCAGCCAGCCCTGCTGGCCGAGAAAAAAGATGTCGTTCCAGGCGCGGTCCTTTTCCGGCAAGGCCCGGCTCCAGGTCCGGCCGTGGTCCGCAGACCGCAGCAGGGCGCCGAATTCGCCCACCGCCCAGGCAACGCCGTCGAAGATGTGCACCCGGAACAATTTGTTCGGATTGGCCGAATCCGGGGTCTTGGCCTCCACCCAGCTCTTTCCCCCGTCGTCGGTGAAGATGATCGTTCCCTG
>JAJXVG010000241.1 GCA_021782315.1 Pseudomonadota bacterium
GCATGCAAACCCATACAGTTAAGCGGTCCGTTAACCGGTACAGATTAGCTAAAGTGAAACTGTACCGATCACAATTTACTTTAATTGGAACTGTATCAACAAACTCGGGCGACCTAAACTATTTCCCGTCACCCCATGGAGAAAGCCATGTCAAGCGAGCCGCCCCGGAGAGCAATCCACCTCCTCGCCAATCACCCTTTGCGCCTGGACAGGGCCAGGGGAGTCGGCATCGTCTGCCGATCGGGGAATATCTGGGTGACGGTGGCTGGCCAAGCTGACGATATTTTTCTCGGCGCCGGTCAGCACTATAGCCTGAACAGTAACCGCCTTGCCCTGGTCGAGGCCATCGACGGCGGCATTATCGAACTGCTCCCGCCAGAATACCGCCTGTCGCGGCTGGGCGACTGGCTGGCCGCTACCTGCCCCGCTTTTCCGCATTGGTGAAGGCGATGCCCGGCAGCTTGGAAACAACCGGTCGCCACCTGCCCGACGGCAGGTAATCGTTGCAATGCCGGATCAAAAAAAAGCCGGAGCAAGCTCCGGCTTTTTCGACAGGACGGCGTGCGCTTAGGCAGCCTTCTTTCCGGCGGCCTTCGGAGCGGCGACAACGTTGGCGGCCTTCATCGTGGCGCTGGTAGCGGCGGCAACGCTGGCTTCGGCAACTTCGGCAGCCTGCTTGGCGGCCTTGTTCAGACCTTCGTAGGCTTCGTTGGCGGACTTGATGGCGGTCTTGACGGCGGCAACGGCAACTTCGGAACCGGCCGGGGCGGATTCCAGAGCCTTTTCGACCAGACCGGAAACCTTGGCATTGGTTTCGGCAACCTTGGTTTCGACTTCCTTGGCCAGCTTGTCCTTGGTTTCGGCAGCGATGGCGATCACGTTGCGCGAGTATTCCATGCCCTTTTCGATGGACGGCGAGGCCAGTTCCTTCTGCAGGGAAACGAAGGACTGGACATCCTTGGCGCCGAGCAGGGCATTGACGTTGGACATGGCGCCTTCGAAAGCGGAACGGGCAGCGGCCAGGTTCAACAGGGCCAGGCGCTCGATGCCGTCAAAGGTGGTGTTGGCAAAAAAGAGGGCGGAGTTGATGCCGGACTTGGCGAAATCTTCGGGTTTGGTGAACATGGTTGAATCTCCTGGGGTTGAAGTGATCTGCTTACTCCGGCATTCATGTTGCGCCGCAGCATGATTCAATTCTAACCACTGGAATCATCTTGTCAACCACTTTGTTGCACTGCAACATTTATGTCAAAAAGCGCCCCGCCAATTCAAGCCTTCCCGGCCGCCGGCGGCAGGCCGAGCCGCCCAAGGAGCTTGCTCATGGCATCAGCCGCGCCGAGCGGCAAATAATAATCGACGCTGTCGCTGAGCCGGGTTCGCGCCGGATTGATTTCCACCGTCGGGATGCCGCTGCACGCTGCCAGCACGACCGGTTGCGTGATATAGGGAAACACATTGGATGTGCCTATCGTGAATACGATGTCGAAACCGGCCTGGAAGGCATCGATGAAACGCTCCAGTTCCTTTTCCGGCAAAGCTTCGCCGAAAAGCACCACCTTCGGCCGCAGCACCGCGCCGCATGACGGGCAGCGCGGCGGCATGGCGCGCTCGCCCAGGGTGCCGGCGGCTTCCTCGTGGCGACAGGCGGTACAGGCCAGTTCCTGCAGGTTGCCGTGGATTTCGATGACCTCGCTGCTCCCCGCCTGACCATGCAGGCCGTCGACATTCTGGGTAAACACCGTCACCCGCTCGAGACAGCCCTCCAGGCGGGCGATGGCCAGATGAGCGTCATTCGGTTTGGCGCCACGGCAGGTTTTTTCAATCTGTATCAGGTATTTCCAGGTAATATCCGGGCGCACTGCGAATAGCTGGCCAGACAGCGCCTCCTCGATGCGCATGCCCTCTTCCGTCTCGTCGCTATCGTACAAGCCGCCTAGACCACGATAGGTCGGCAGGCCCGAGTCAACCGAAATCCCCGCTCCGGTGATGAACAACGCTCGCCGGGCACGGCGCAATTGCTCGGCCACTTCGTCCAAAACGTCCTCTATCGATGCTGAACATGTCGTCATCGACGGCATCAAACCAGACCTACTGGATCAGAAACTTGGAAAATAAAACTTCCTTGATCCCGGTCTCTTCATTTTCACCGATGATCCGATTGGTCAATGCGACGATTTCCTCGATCAATTCCTTTTTGCCTTGCAAGGAACGCAGGGTATTGGAATCCTTACCGGAAAGAAGCAGGATGATTTCATGCTGCACCTTTGGTTTATAGGAGGCCAGCAATTGCGCAGCTTCCGGGGTGGCCGCTTCGAAAATCAGGCCGAATTGCAGATAGTTGTCCTTGCCAAGATTCACCGTGAATACCGTTGGTTCGGGCGCACCGCCACCGCCGTGCTCGTTGGCCATCGCCGATAGCGGCACCAGCATGGCCAGCACTGCCAACAAGGGGGCCAACAGGGCAATGATCATCCGGGAAGCAGCATTCATATCATTCCTAAAGCGTTTTTTCTGTTTTATCCGTTCGCGCTTTATACCGCCGAAAAATGGAAAAAGCCACTAGAACAAAGTATTTTGCCGCCTCGCAGGCATCCGTGCATTGCTTTATTGCTTTCAGATACCCCCCCTATCCTCCCCCTGACTGCCGGACCGGCGTATATTTCGCCATCCACCCAAGGCCATCGCCCACGATTTGGTCAGGCACAGCCCAATAGCAAGCAAATCATGCCCCTTCCCAGTTTCGACCCCGCCCTCTATTCGACCCAGCTCGCCGACAAGGTCAAACTTTTCGAGCAAACCTTCGCCTCGCTCGGTGTCGCCGATACCGTCGCCCACGCTTCGACCCCGCTGCATTACCGCCTGCGTGCCGAATTTCGCATCTGGCACGACGGCGACCGTCTCGACTACGCGATGTTCGACCCCGAGGATCCGAAGGTGCCGATCACACTCGACACCTTCCCGCCTGCCGCAGAGTCGATTTGCGCCCTGATGTCACGCCTGCGCGACCGCCTCGCTGCCTGTGAGGCCTTGCGCCGCCGCCTGTTCCAGATCGATTTTCTCGCCACCCTGAGCGGCGACCTGCTGGTGACGCTGATCTATCACCGCAGTCTCGGCGAAGATTGGGAAGCCGCCGCCCGCGAACTGTCCGCCGATCTGGATATCCGGATCATCGGCCGCAGCCGCGGCCAGAAGCTGGTGCTCGACCGCGACTGGGTGCAGGAAGAGTTCGAACTGAACGGCCGCCAACTGCGCTACAAGCAGGTCGAAGGCAGCTTCACCCAACCCAACGGCGGTGTCAATCGCCAGATGCTGGGCTGGGCCTGCCGGCAGGCGGCCAGCTTCGGCGGCAATCTGGTCGAACTGTATTGCGGTAACGGTAATTTCACCATTGCCCTGTCGCCGCTTTTCGAGCGGGTGCTCGCCACCGAAGTCAGCAAGTCCGCGGTCCATGCCGCCCAGTACAACCTGACCGCCAATCATATCGAAAACGTCGCCGTCGTTCGCATGTCGAGCGAGGAATTCAGCGATGCGCTGGCCGGCCGCGAACAATTCACCCGCCTGAAGGATATCGACCTCGAACCCTTCCGCCACGCTACGCTCTTCGTCGACCCGCCGCGCAGCGGACTGGATGCCGTGACGCTCGAACTGGCCCGTGGCTTCGAACGCATCCTGTACATATCCTGCAATCCACGGACCCTGTTCGACAACGTCAGCGCCCTGCAGGACACCCACGCTGTCAGTGCCTCCGCCGTTTTCGACCAGTTCCCCTACACCCGCCACCTGGAGTGCGGCCTGGTGCTGACCCGGCGCCAGGCGCCTGAGCAGGCGGGTTAAACTCGCCCCCTTGCTGCCCATTCGTACTTCCCCGCCCATGACCTTTTCTTCGCTCGGCCTTGCCGAAACACTGCTCCAGTCTCTCGAAACGCTCGGCTACAAGACGCCGACGCCGATTCAGGCACAGGCCATTCCCGCCGTCCTCGAAGGGCGCGACCTGATGGCCGCCGCCCAGACTGGCACAGGCAAGACCGCCGGCTTCGCGCTGCCTATCCTGCACAGTCTGAGCACCGATGGCATCAAGGTCGGCAGCAATGCCATCCGCGCCCTCGTTCTCGTCCCGACCCGCGAACTGGCCGAGCAGGTTCACGCCAGCTTCCGCCAGTACGGCGAACATTCCGGCGTCAGCACCTATGCGGCCTACGGCGGGGTCAGCATCAACCCGCAGATGATGCGCCTGCGCCGCGGCGTCGACGTTCTTGTCGCGACACCCGGCCGCCTGCTCGATCTGTTCGGCCAGAACGCCCTCAAGCTCAACAAGGTGCAGGTGCTCGTCCTCGATGAGGCCGACCGCATGCTCGATCTCGGTTTCTCGAACGAACTCGACGCCGT
>JAJXVG010000039.1 GCA_021782315.1 Pseudomonadota bacterium
TGCTCACGGCCTCATCCGCCGCTTTTTTGCCGATATCGGCATTCAGCTTCATGTGCGCCATCAGTGCGTCATACAACTGCTCTGCCACTTTGCCCGTTTCAACGGTCATCGCCCGGGCCTCTTCCTTACGGTTGGTTCGGGAGAGTTCCAGCAGGGGTTTGATGGCATCATCGTAGCGGGCCAGGGCGACCCTGTCCTCATCGAGCAATTTCTTGTCGTCGGCGTCGGCAACCAGGGATTCATAAGCCTTGAGCCCGGCTTCCACATTACGATTGGCTTCTTCGATGGCGGCTTCGACATCGGCCATCGCCTTGTCGTCAGTCGTGAAGATGTGGCGATAGAGGCGGAGGCGCATCTGGCTAACGTTGAGCAGTGCTTCGTCAAGGACCAGGAGGCTGGGAACCGTATTTTCGTTACCGAGATTGGCCGCCTTGTAAACCCGCTCCATTTGAAGAAGATTGGCCCCGGCAACGAGAATGAGCGCCAGCACGGAGGTGGCCATCAAGATTAGCAGGCGTTTCGATATCGTCATTGATGCCTCCCTGAATTACTTTTCGGTTGATCCACTCGTTGGCGAATTGCGGAGCATGGAAAACCCAGTCAAACGCACTAAGTCATAAATACTCGCCCATACTCTATTCTAGGGATATGAAAAAGTAAATTTGTGTTAACTGGTAAAAACGGCAGGTATTTTGCAAAGGCTAATGGCGAGCGGAATTTCCGTCCATATTCTTCGGGCGTCTTTGACGAGGGAGCAACACTACACTAGGCCGGGAGATTGGCCGGGAGTCTGGCTATCTGGCCGGTGGACAGGTAGTTTTGGCAACGCTCCAGGTATTCGCTCGTGCTTTTCGGCATGGCGGTCCTGGCTCGTGAGATGTAGAAGATCAGATCGCGGCCCTGGCGGATCAGTTGCTGCCCGTCGGATAGATTGTAGGTAAAGGGCGTGCTGTCTACGCCCGGTCCGGACTGCCAGGTAAGGTCGGCCAAGCGTTCGCCGGCGGTGACCATGCGTGCCCAGACATCGAAAATATCGGCATCGGTACGCAGGGTTTCGGTCTTGATCTTGGCCGCGGTGGCGAGATCGAGCACCGGCCCGGCAATATCCGAAAAGGCCGGGATACCGCTGAAATTGTCGATCATCGCTTGGGAAATCCGGTCGATGTCGCGGAGAACGCGGCCTATCTTGATGTAGCGGCTTTCGTAGAAATCTTCGAGCGGGATCGAGAAGGCGCGGAAAGGTTCTCCCCACAATTCATCGATGCCTTCCTCACCGCTACGGTGCATGACGCAACGCCCCAGTTCCATTGCTTCGAGCAGGCATTTCCCGCATTCGCGCATGAGCGGATTGTCGCTGAGAATTTCGATGCCGCAGGCCTGCAACTCGACCAGCTTGCGAAATATGTCGGCGGCCCGGTTGAAGAGCGCGCCGGCCAGCATCGCTCCCTTGACGCGCCGGCGGGGTGCATTCTCTTCGCTTTGATAACTGTTGCGCGCTTCGTTCAGCCGGGTGCCGGGAATATTCAGCCCGTGCTCGGTATGATTGAACAGGCGCCGGGTCAGGGCATCGATCAGTTTTTTCTTGGCTTCCAGCGAATCGGCTGGAACCGGATAGGTCTTGATCCAGTAGCCGTCATAGAACACCCGTTCCAGTCCGTCCACCAGGCGGCGCGAGCCTTCCGGCGGGTTGTCAGTAGTGCTGGGAGCGGAATCCGGGTGTAAGACAGTGGTCATGGTTGTCAAGGAAAATGCATGCAAGGGGTGGGCCTTGTTGCGCCAGGCGATCAGGCAATTGGAAATTGTACCGCGGCAACTAGGCCTTTGGGCATAGATGATTCGCCAAGCCGCAAACTTGCGCCGTGCAGTTCGGCGATCCGGGCGACGATGGCAAGGCCCAGACCGCTGCCGGGCTCCCCGCCATGGTCTAGCCGATGGAATCGGCGCAGGACGGAATCCCTTGCCTCTGGAGGAATGCCTGGGCCGCTATCGCTGACCGAAAATTCGATCCGGCGGTCGGTTTTTGTGATTCCGACGCGCACCCGACCCCCCGCAGGTGTGTAGCGAACGGCATTGTCGACCAGGTTGCGGATCAGCACGCGCAGCCATTCGGCCTGTCCGTTGATTTGGCAGTCGGTGCCCGCTTCGAGGTTGAAGTCGAGATTCTTGGCCAGGATCTGTGGCCCGAGATCGGCGCAGACCGATTCCGTCAGCATGGCCAGATTGACCGCTTGCGGATCGGGCAGGCCGGATTCCGGATCGAGGCGAGCCAGGTGCAGCATCTGGTCGACGAGGTGGGCGGCACGGCTCAGGCCGCTTTGCAAGCGATTGAGCGAACGGTTGCGTTCCTCGTTGTCGCGGGCGCGCAGGGCAACCTGCAATTGGGCCTGTAGCGCAGCGAGCGGGGTGCGCAGTTCGTGGGCGGCATCGGCGGTAAAGCGGCGTTCCGATTCCAGCGTCTGTTCGACACGCAGAAAAAGGCCGTTGAGCGCTTCGAGCAGGGAGCGGATTTCTTCCGGGGCGGCTGCGGGATGCACCGGCTGCAATTGTTGCGGGTCGCGGCTGGCGATCTGACGGGCGATGCCATCGAGCGGAGCGAAGCCATGGCGGGTGGCCAGCCAGACCCAGAGTCCGATCAGGGGCAGGCCGAAGAGGGCAGGTGCGAGCAGGCGCCAGGCGATGTGGCCGATCAGGTCGTCGCGGATGTCGTGGTTTTCGCTGGCCTGGACCTGAATCCTGCGATCATGGTCCCACTGGCTGAAATGTCGCCAATGTCCGTCCTCGTCGCGGGTTTCGGAAAAGTTGTCGGCCTCGGTCAGCGGCTTCGTCGGGGCATTGCTCGAACGCATCAGCAGCGTACCGTCGGCCCGCCATATCTGGAATCGCAGGCTGCGTTGGTATCTGTGCGCCATCTTGTCGATATTTTCTGCCAGATCGCTGTCCGCATCGTGGCCGGCCAGCGCGAGCAGGGTTTGGGCCGATTGGGCGAGTTGCGCGTCGAACAGTTCGTCGACCTCGTGATGCGCATCGATGTAGCTGAAGAGCATGGTCGCCAGCCAGGCAACGGTCACGCCGCCGAGCAGTAACGCAAGCAGCCGGCGGCGCAGCGAAAACCAGACCGTCGCGACCGGTGCGTTCATTTGGCAATGCTGTAACCAACGCCGCGCAGGGTGCGGATCAATTCGCTGCCCAGCTTTTTACGCAGGTGATGGATATGTACTTCGAGGGCATTGCTGTCCGGTTCGTCGCACCAGCCGTAGATCGATTGCTCCAGTTGGCTGCGGGTCAGAACCCGCCCGGCATTTTCAAGCAGTATCTGCAACAGCGAGAATTCACGGCCGGACAGCTCGATTTCCTGCCCGGCCAGCATGACGCGCCGGGCGGCCGGGTCGATGCTCAGTTCGCCGTGCCGCAACAGCGGTGCGGCGCGGCCGGCGCTGCGCCTGGTCAGGGCGCGAATGCGGGCGGCCAGTTCGTCGAGATCGATCGGTTTGACCAGGTAGTCGTCGGCGCCGGCATCGAGGCCGGAAACCTTGTCGCCGGTCGCGTCGCGGGCGGTCAGAATAAGAATGGGCATGGTCTGGCCACGGCTGCGGGCCCGTTTCAGCACTTCCATGCCTGAAAGGCGCGGCAGGCCGAGATCGAGAACGAGCAGATCGAAGTTTTCGTTCTGCAGCGCCTGGTCGGCGGCATTGCCGTCGCCCAGCCAGTCTACGGCAAAACCGGCCTGGCGCAGGCCGACCGTCAGGCCGTCGCCCAGTTCGGGATCGTCTTCAACCAGGAGAACGCGCATGGCTTCGCCGCTGTTTCGTCGTCAGCGCTTACTGGGCCAGATGCTGCAAAACCGTATGCAGACGCTCGGCTGCATTGGCTGCTTCCGGGTCGTTTTCCGTCAGTTTCAGGATGTCCGACCAATTGATATGGCGATCCAGTCGGGCCAGGGCCTTGGCACTGACCGAATCCAGGCTGATGTCCAATCTGATTGCATCGCCGTTGCCATTGAGTTTGTAATCAAACAAAGCTTGCATCTTACGTTCTCCGGTATGTTGTCATGGGATAAATCAGGGCAGTTTATAGATCGGTCGCTGGAAATCAAATGGCAGTCGGCCTGGCCGGCTCGGCAGGCCTTCGCTGTCAGGCGGGAATCGGCCAACGTCGGCAGGCGCTTTCGGCGTAGAATTCGCGTATGAAACTGTTGATGATCGCCTTCCTGGGACTGGCGGCCTGTTCGTCCTGGCATTGGGAAAAACGTGATGGACTCGACGGCGACCTGGCCGGGGACGAGAAACACTGCAAGCAGGAGGTTTATTCCGGTACGGACGGCATGGTGACCAATGCCAGCGTGCGACGGATGCATGCCTGCATGCAGGCGAGAGGCTGGCAAAAGGCGCCGAATTGAAGGCGAAGCAGCCCGGCGCGCGGCTTATTCGATAGTCAGGCGGTCGATCCAGTGGGTGCCGGGGGGGATTTCCGCCCGCTCGCCCGGACCGTAGGGCGGAACCGAAGGGTCGGCTGGCGGTGCGCCGACCAGTGTCAGATCGATCGCCTGCTGCGTGCCGACTATGCCTTCATCGGTCAATGCCATGCGGTAGTAAAGCCCGTTCCACAGGCGGGCACCGAAATCCTTGGGTCGCTTGTAGAGAAAGAGCAGCGAATGTTCAAGCCAACGCAGGTCGTTGCGGCTGACGGTAGCAGGATTGGCGTAGGGATATGGCACGTGGCAATGGATTTCCTCTCCTTCCAGGCATTTGAATTCTTTCATCGACAGAAAGAAATCCTTCATCCGGGCATGGTCGAGATGCAGCACGAAACTGCTTTGTTCCCCGTGAGGTGTGAATTCGACGCTGCCGAGCACGATGCTCTGGCCATCCCGGGTATGCAACTTGATGGTTTTGCTGCCGGCCAGTTCCCAGGCTGCCGCCGGCAGCGCCAGGACGATGGCAAGGATGCCGAGAAACAGGCGGGCTGACTGGCGTAGCGTCGGAATCATGGCGTTGCCTCAAGCAAGGGGTGGGCACATCATACTTCGCGGCTGGTCGGCACGGGGGCGACCGGCCGCGAAAAATATCAGTTCCCGGCCTGTTTTTCTTCATCGAAAGCCCATAGCCGATGGGTGTCGAGGAGCAGCCGATAGCGTAGTTCGAGGGCTTCCAACTGGCCCAGATGCATCGACAACGCAGCCTCGTTGGCCAGGCGGTTGGCCGCCAGAAGATCGTTGAGCGTGCCTTCACCGAGCTGGTAAGCACGAGCGGTCATCTCGGCGGCGCGGCCGAGTTGTTCGGCTGCTGTGCGGCTGGTTTGCCAAGCGGCAAATGCAGCGCTTGCAGAATGGTAGAGTACGGCCGATTCGGCGGCAATCTTTTGCCTGGTGGCAGCTTCGCGGTAACTGGTTGCGGTGGCCTGGGCCAGCGCGGCATCGGAGGCGGCGCGGCGGGCGTCGCCGGACAGCGGAATGCTGATGTAAGCGCCGACGATTGTTCCCTCGCCGGCCCGCTCTTGGGAAACGTGCAGGCCTATGCTCGGGTCGGGAATCCGGTCGTGACTGCTACGGCCGGCAAGGATCTGGGCATGTCGGGTGTCGCCGCGTGCCAGTTCGAGTTCGTGGCTATGTTCGAGAATGGCATTGACCCAGTCGGCTTCCGTGCCTTCAATGGGAACTGGGGCGGCAATTTCGCCCGGGGCGGGGAGAGGAAGGCCGGGGTAGCGGCG
The DNA here is from genome assembly GCA_021782315.1 of Pseudomonadota bacterium. GTDB lineage: Bacteria > Pseudomonadota > Gammaproteobacteria > Burkholderiales > Rhodocyclaceae > Azonexus. Next base: position 5,707 of record JAJXVG010000039.1, read on the forward strand.
GCGCAGATCTTCGCCGGCCCCCTGTAGTCGGGCCTTGGCATGGGTCAACTGAGCTTGCGCCTGAGCCAGCGCTGCTTCCGCCTGGATCGACTCAAGGCGTGAGGCATCGCCCAACTGCTGGCGACGTCTCACCGATTTTCCCTGTTTTTCAAGCGAGGCAACCTGCTTGGCCCATTGCTCGGCGGCGGCATTTTCCTTGAGCCAGGTGAACCAGGATTTGAGCAGACCTCGGCTGTTTTCGTGCAGTGCGTCGCCATGTGCGGTTTCGGCCTGGGTCACGCCGGTTGCGCCGAGTTCGTTGTCGAGCGATGATTTTCCGGGCAGGCGCAGGGGGCGCTCGATGGCAAGGTTCCATTGCTTGTATCGCTCTTCGATGCCTGGGGTCTGGTTGCTCCGACGCTGCTGGCCGCCGAGGCGGATGTTCCATTCGTATTGCCCCGCTTCGAGACGAGTGCGATTGGCTTCTTCGACCCGACCCTGGCTGGCGGCAGCTTGTATCGACGGGCTGTCCAGCAAAACACGGCCGACAATGTCGGCGGCGGGCAGATTGGGTGTCGATTCACCGCCCATGGCCGTGCCAGCGAGACCGAGCAGCAGGGAAAATATCGTTCTTTTCACAATCGCCCCATGGCAATGACCGGAACCTGCCAGAAAAAAATCTTGGCGCGCGGCAGTTCGCTCTTGATCAAGTCGAGAACCGCTCGCATTCGATCTTCGGGGCCGACCAGGCGAATCTGGGTGCGCGGCGAGTGGCCGCTGACCAGTTCGGCCGGTTCGACCAGGGGGATTTCCGCTCCGTGCCCCTCGGCCTGGCTGACGGTAAAACCGCGCGCCAGATCGGGGCGCGACAGCAGCAGGTCCTCGACCAGTTGGGCGACATCGTCGGGCATGGTCAGTGAAAGCAGGATGTCAGCCACGGCGGACCTCGCTAAAAGCAACGGCGGTTTTCACGCCGAATCGACGGAAGAGGATGGGCAGCAGGAGCAGGGTCAGTAGCGTCGAGGTGAGCAGTCCGCCGATGACGACGATGGCCAGCGGCCGCTGCACTTCGGAACCGGGGCCGTTGGCGAGAAGCATCGGGATCAGGCCGAAGGCGGCGATGCTGGCGGTCATCAGCACCGGGCGCAGGCGACGCCTGGCGCCTTCGGCGACGGCTTCGGCGACCGGCAGCCCGCGGGCCAGTAACTGGTTGAAATAGGTGACCATGACCACGCCGTTCAAGACGGCGATGCCGAGCAGGGCGATGAAGCCGACCGAGGCCGGCACCGATAGGTACTCGCCGGAGATCAGCAGAGCGAAAACGCCGCCGATCATGGCGAATGGAATATTGGAGAGAACCAGCAAGGCCTGCCGTATCGAACGAAAGGTCGAGAAGAGCAGGAAAAAAATCAAGGCCAGTGCAACGGGAACGACCACCATCAGGCGGGTTGCAGCCCGCTGCTGGTTTTCGAACTGGCCGCCCCATACCAGCCGATAACCCTGCGGCAACTTGACGTCGCGGGCGACGCTGGCTTTCGCGTCGTCGACAAAACCGACCAGGTCGCGATCACGGACATTCGACTGGATGACCACGTAGCGTTGGGCGTTTTCGCGGTCGACCTTGACCGGTCCGTCGACGCGCTCGATCTTCGCGACGCTGGCCAGCGGTACGCTGCCGCCGTCGGGTAAATTGAGGCGCAGGGCCGAAAAGTCTGCCGGCGAGGCACGGAGTTTCTCGGGGCCGCGCACAACGATCGGCACACGCCGCCCCAGATCGATCACGGTACCGACCTGACGGCCTTCGAGCAGGGCTTTCAGGTCGTTCTGGACGGTGTCGACATTCAGGCCGAAACGCCCGGCCGCCAGGCGATCGACAGCGATCTTCAGATACTGCACGCCATCGTTCTTCAGCGTGAAGGTGTCTTCGGCGCCCTTGACTTTTTTGACCGTATTCTCGATCTCGACCGCCAGCTTGTTCAGCGTGGCCAGGTCGGGGCCGAATATTTTGATGGCCAGGTCGCCGCGCACGCCGGTCAGCATTTCGGAAACGCGCATGTCGATCGGCTGGGTGAAGGAGAAGCCGATGCCGGGGAAATCTGCCATCACCGCGCGCAACTGATCGGCGAGCCATGCCGGATCGGGCTTGCGCCAGGTTTCACGCGGATTGAGCACCATGAATGTATCGGTTTGATTCAGCCCCATCGGATCGAGACCCAGTTCGTCCGAACCGGCCCGGGCGACGATGGCTTTGACTTCGGGAACCCGGGCCAGGATGGCGCGCTGTACGGCGCCATCGATGGCGACGGTCTGGTCGAGGCCGATGGAGGGCAGCTTTTCCAGTTGCATGATCAGGTCGCCTTCGTCCATGGTCGGCATGAAGCTCTTGCCGAGCATGAGGAAGGCGGCGGCAGAGGCGGCCAGTGCCAGGCTGGCTGCGACCATGTAAGTCCTGCTGTGGGCAAGGGCCGAGGTGAGCAGCCGGTCATAGACGGCGGACAGCTTCCTGACCAGCCATGGCTGGTCATGGGCTCCGCGCCGGATCAGCCAGGAGGCGAGGACCGGCACCACCGTCAGCGAGAGCAGCAGGGAGGAGGCGAGCGCGAAAACGATGGTCAGCGCGACCGGCCCGAACATCTTGCCTTCCAGGCCCTGCAGGGTCAGCAAGGGCAGGAAGACGATTATGATGATGGCGATGCCGGAGGCGACCGGCGCCGCGACTTCGCGGGTGGCGCGGAAAATCAGGTGCAGGGTCGGCAGGTTTTCCCGCGCTTCGGCCAACTGGCTTTCAACGTTTTCGACGACGACTACGGCCGCGTCGACCAGCATGCCGATGGCGATGGCCAGTCCGCCGAGACTCATCAGGTTGGCCGACAGTCCGGCGAAGCGCATCAGGACGAAGGTGGCGAGGGCGGACAGGGGAAGCATCAGGGCGACGACCAGTGCGGCCCGCAGGTTGCCGAGGAAGGCGATAAGGAGGAGAACGACCAGCAGGATGGCCTCGAGCAGCGCCTTCGATACGGTGCCGACAGCGCGTTTGACCAGTTTGCTGCGGTCGTAGAAGGGCTCGATGGTGACGCCGGCCGGCAGGCTTGGCGCAATCTGGGCCAGGCGGGCCTTGACACCGTCGACCACGCTTTGCGCATTGGCGCCGCGCAGGCCGAGAACCAGGCCTTCGACGGCCTCGCCCTGGCCGCTCCGGGTGACCGCGCCGTAGCGGGTGAGTGCGCCGAGCCCGACGCTGGCCACGTCGGCGATACGCACGACCTTGCCGTCCCTGGCCTGGAGTACGATGGCCTTGATGTCGTCGATCGTCCTGATGGCGCCTTCGGCGCGGACGAGCAGGGCCTCTTCGCCGTCGTTGAGGCGGCCGGCGCCGTCGTTTCGGTTGTTGGCTTCGAGGACGGCCTGCAGGTCCTTCAAGGCCAGCCCGCGCGCCGCCAGTAATTGTGGATTGGGCACGACCTCGAAGGTCCGCACCTCGCCACCCAGGCTATTGACATCGGCGACGCCGGGGATGGTGCGCAATTGCGGCCGGATCACCCAGTCGAGCAGGGCGCGCTTGTCGGCCAGGGACAACTCGCCTTCGATGGTGAACATGAACATTTCGCCGAGCGGCGTGGTGATCGGCGCCATGCCCCCGGTGACACCGGCCGGCAGATTGCCCATCGCCGCCGCCAGGCGCTCGCCGACCTGCTGGCGCGCCCAGTAGATGTCGGTGCCGTCCTCGAAATCGATGGTGATGTCGGTCAGCGCGTATTTGGATGTCGAACGCAAAAGGTCCTGGTGAGGAATGCCGAGCAATTCCTGTTCGACCGGCACGGCCAGCCGCGTTTCGACCTCTTCCGGCGTCATGCCGGGAGCTTTCAGGATGATCTTGACCTGGGTTGTCGAGACGTCGGGAAAAGCGTCGATCGGCAGCCCGAGAAAGGCCTGCACGCCGGCCCCGGCGAGCATGGCGGTGAGGAGCAGCAGTAATAGCCGCTGGGTGAGGGAGAAACGGATCAGCGCGGTGAGCATTATTCCTTGCCCACCCCGGCCAGGATGGCCTTCAGGGCGGAAACCCCCTTGACCGCGATCTTCTCGCCCGTCTTGATGCCATCGATCACGACGCTGTCGCCACCCTGGCTGACGACGCGGACGGCGCGGACGGCGAAGCTGACATTCCGGTCGTCGCCGGCTGTTTGCACGAAGGCGATGGTGGTGTCCCGATAACGGGCCAGGGCGGTGGCGGGCAGGCGTTGTTGTCTTCCCTCCGGGCTATCGATTTCGACTTCTACGACCTGCCCGGGTCGCAGGGTTTCGCTGCCCCGGTCTACTTCGGCGCGGAGCAGGACGGTCTGGCTGGCGGCATCGACTGCGCGGCCGACGGAAATGAGTTTGCCGCCGACGGCCCCGCCGACAATCCTGATTCTGTCGCTTTCGCGCAAACCGGCGGCGATATCGGCCGGAACCTGAATTTCCAGCCAGAGAGGAGAAAGTTTGGCGATACGGTAGACCATGGCCGAGGTTTCGACGCGCTGACCGAGTTGGACGCCCTGTTCGAGCACTACGCCGTCGATGCCGGCGGTCAGTGCCAGTTTCCCTCCCTGCTTGCCGGCGCCGGCAAGTGCCAGCCCCAGATGTCGTTCGCTGGCCTGGGCAAAGGCCTGCTCGGCAGCGGCACGGCTCGCTTGCAGGCGCGATTCGGCGATCAAACCCTCGGCGAACAGTTGTTCGTCGCGCTTCAGGTTTTGGCGGAGCAGGCTTGCCTGGCTATCTGCCTGTCGGGCATCGCGCTGCAGTTCCAGTGCCTGAGGGCTGACCAGATAGGCCAGCACCTGGCCGCGCTTGACGGTTGAACCAGGCGCCACGGCGAGCATCTCGACCAGGCCGCCGATCGGCGCGGCAAGTACGCGCATCTGCGTATTGGGTACGCGGACCGCGGCCGGATAGCCGGTTGACCGGCCGCCGTCCGTTTTTCCGGCGATGGCCGTTTCTATACCCAAGGCCTTTATCTGCGCCATCTGCAGGGTCAGGCTCTCATCCGCAGCCGAGAGCCCGGCGGTGGCGAGCAGGAGCAGAAAGGCGGTAAGCGTTTTGAAATAAGGCATGGCTGACGATCCGGGACTGATGGGGCTCAGTCTACGGGGTGCAGCTTAAGCCTTACTTAAGTGAACGGGCTTGATCGGTATCTCGCTGCATCGGGCGCCCTTTGACCACGATCAGTTCAACCCGGCTGAATTTTCGGCGGCACTCGGCGGAGCGACAGTTACTCGGTGTTTGTTCGCTGCCAAGCGCTTCGCTTCTGATCTGTATGACTTGAACGCCGTTTTTGCGGAGTTGTTCGGCGACGGCCATGACCCTGCCGTCGGAAACGGCGAGGTTGAACGAGAGGCTGCCATTGTCATTTGCATGGCCGATCAGCTTGACGAGGAGATTTTTGTCTTCACGCAGCAATTCGGCGATGGTTTCGATCTTCTCCTGTTCTCCGGGAGTGATCGTTGACGAACCGAGAGAAAAAAAGATGCTTTCATCGGCTATCACTTCCTGTTTGATGGCCGCTGTCGATTTGCCTGCTGCGTCGTCGCCGGTCGCCTTGCTTGGCGACGGGATTTGTTTCGCGGTCGGTCGTTCGGCAATCGCCAGGTTTTCGCGGGTTTCGGGTGGTGCCGATGTGGCGCATCCGGCCAGGCAAGATACGCCCATTACCCACAGCCCCAGCCTTGCTCCGAGCGATGGTTTAGTCACGAACAATCTCCGCCAGAGGCGTTGTAGCAAAGGTTTCATTTATTCCTGGCATATGTCGAATCAATTCATCTAGATTGATATGCAATGTTCTTAGACTGACCGCCGGAACGGCCGCCAGCGCTTCGGGGAGCACGCCTTCGGCGGGACCGGGCAACTTGCCGATCACTTCCTCCCCGGCCGGTGTCAGGCGCAGGCCGATGCGTCGCTGATCCTGGTGCATTTTATCTTTGATCAGATACCCCTTGGCGGCCAGTTTCTCGACCATGATGCTGCAGGTCGATTGATGGACTCCCAGTCGATATGCCAGATCGGTGATTCCGATGCCCGGGGTTCGCTCGACTTCCTGGAGAATCCAGGTCTGGGATCCCGGCATGCCGCAACTTTCCTCGATTTCCCGGAAATGCTGCCGCATGCTCCCGTAGATGATGCGGAATTGTTGAAGAACGTCCAGTTGAAGCAGTTGTACGGGCGGGGTCATTTGATTATTCATTGCGAAATTGCTGTCTGTAAATTATATTGCCAATTAATGTAAGTCGGGTCAGAAACCCGCCAAATGGGGGTAAGCCGTTCGTTTTCTATATGCAAAAAAATACGCTTCGTCGGTATTTCAAAAATTCAAACAATTTTATTTTTTTGGGGCGTTTGTTTTCGATTGCTTCCATCATGTTTTCTATGTACGGGTGTCGTAACGACGAGATCCGTGGCGTATTTGTCGCCCGCTTTACCGATGATACCGGTTCCTTCATCAAAAGGATTACGCTTCCCAGCTTGGCGGAACCCGAGTTGCGCCTGAGGTTGTCCAGCAAGAAATACATTTGCGAACTGCGTGTTTTCGTACCGAGCGAACTGCCTGTCGAAGTTTCCCAGTGCGACCGCATTTCAGGTTCCGGCACGGTGTTGTGCAGCGATGCCCGGGAAATACCCGTTGCCTGGAAAATGACCTCCTGCCACAGTGGCTTCGGTCGCAGTCTCGAAGGAAGCATCGAGCATCCCTTTTTATTCGGATTCAGCGGCAACGCGTCTAATGCGCAAGATCAACTCGACCTGGCAAGAGAGGCCAGATTCTTTCCGCCTGAAGATGCCGAAGTGTCACCGGCCGATCTGTCGGAGCACGAAACGTCGCAAGTAGAAACAGGAGGCAGTCCGTGGACGCTACCAAATTCGATCCAGTAACGGTCTTCAGTCGATGACTAAAAGGCCGTTCGGTTTGCGTGTATCCCTCAGCAGCTTGCGCTGGAGAACGCGCTTGACCCTTTGGTTGGCGGCCTTGTTGGCCGGCCTGGCGGTCGTCGCTTTTGCCAAATTGGCGGAATTCGCCCTCGGAACTTTTTTCCGCCTCTCGTCGGCTCATCCCTGGCTGCCTTTTCTGCTGACCCCGGGCGTCGGCATGATGGCCGTATGGCTGACCCAAAAGTACTTTCCGGGAATTCAGGGTAGCGGCATTCCACAGGTCATCGCGGCGCGGAAAATGAGTGCCGGCGGTCACGAGGTAAGCGGGCTGCTCTCGTTGCGAATCGCTTTCGGCAAGGTACTGGTTGGCGCACTCGCCTTGGCCGGCGGGTTCTCGTCCGGACGGGAAGGACCCTCGGTGCAGATTGCCGCATCGATCCTGCATGCGGTTCATCGATGGCTGCCGCATACTCGTGCCTTGCGCGCCTCGGACCTGATTCTGGCAGGTGGGGCAGCCGGTATTGCGGCGGCTTTCAATACCCCGCTGGCCGGTATCGTTTTCGCCATCGAGGAACTCGGAAAGCGACTTGAAACCCGGACAAGCGGGGTTTTGATCAGCACGATCATCCTTTCCGGCATGGTGGCCATCGCTCTGCTGGGCAACTATAACTATTTCGGAAACTTGAGGGTTTTACCGCAGGATCGGTCGGCGATCCTGCCGGTGATTGCCGGCGGTCTGATTTGCGGCCTGCTGGGCGGTCTCTTCAGTTACCTGATGCTCTTGCCGCAGCGCAAGTCGAATTTTGTGCTTTGGATTTGGCGACGAAATTACCCCGTTCTTTTCGCCGGCGGGTGCGGTTTGTTGATCGCCGCCATCGGCTGGTCGGGCGGCGGCCTGTCGTTCGGGAGCGGCTACGGCGTGACCGAACAGGCGGTAAACGGCCAGATATCCTTGCCGTGGCACGCACCCGTCACGCGTTATCTGGCCACCATCCTGAGTTACTACTCGGGAATTCCCGGCGGAATTTTCGCACCCGCACTGGCGGTCGGCGGGGCGCTCGGTTCGAGTATGGGCGAGATGCTTGGGGCTACGGGGAATGCGGCGATAATGGCTGTCTTCATGGCCGGCTTTCTGGCCGCCGTGACCCAGTCGCCGATTACCGCCGCCATTATCGTCATGGAAATGATCGACGGTCATGAAATGGTAATCAGCCTGATGGCTGTTTCCTTTCTGGCAAAGATCGTCAGTTCGCGCGTCAGCCCCGAACTCTATCAGCAACTGGCTTTGGGCTGGCTCCCGAAATCGACCCGCCCCGGTGCTTAAGCGAGTGGCCGGGCGGGGCCGGCTGCGTTTGACGAAAAAAAACCGCCGGCCGGCGGTTTTTTGCGGGATAGCGCCTGGTTTATTGCTTGATGGCTTCGAGGGCGATATCGATGGTCACCTCGTCGCCGACGTAAGGGGCGTACTTGCCCATGTTGAAGTCGGTGCGCTTGACGGTGGTCGTCGCGTTGGCGCCGATGGCATCCTTCTTCATCATCGGGTGCGGCATGGCCTGGAAGGAGGTGACCTTCAGGGTGACCGGTTTGGTGATGCCCTTCAGGGTCAGCTTGCCTTCGATGGCGGTCGGTTTGTCGCCGTCGAAGATGACCTTGGTCGACTTGAAGGTGGCGGTCGGATATTTGGCGGTATCGAGGAAATCCTCACCCTGAATGTGTTCGTTGAAGGTGCTGGAACCGGTGTCCACGGACTTGGTGTCGATCACGATATCGACTGCGGCAGTCTTGGCGGCCTTGTCGAGGACGACGGTACCGGTGGTCTTGTCGAAACGGCTCATCTGGATCGAGTAGCCGAGGTGACTGTAGGAAAAGCGCGGGAAGGTATGGTTGTTGTCCAGCACGAAGGTTTCCGGGGCGGCCAGGGCAGGAGCGACGGCGGCGATGGCAAGAATGAGGGTGGCGAGTTGCTTTTTCATGGTGATTCTCCGTTGGTTGGGGGGTTATTTGCTTGCTGCGATGATGTGAAATTTGATCAGGACATCGTTGGCGACGATGTCGAACTTGGCCCAACTACCTTCGCCGATGGTGAAGTCGGCACGGCGGATGGTGAAGCTGCCGTCGAAAACGCCGCTGTTGCCTTGCGCTGCGAAGGTGGCCGGTATGACCAGATCCTGCGTGTGACCCTTGATGGTCAGTTTGCCGGCGACTTCGTAACGGTTGCCGCCGAGCGCCTTGATGCTGGCTGAAACGAAGCGTGCGGCCGGGAAGGCCTTGGTGTTGAACCAGGCCTTGCCGGCAACCTCGTCGTCGCCTTCGGCGGCGCCGGTGTCGACGCTGGCCAGGTCGACATCGAAACTGGCTTTGGCATTGGCCGGTTTGGCCGGATCGAAATTCAAGCTGCTGGAAAATTTTCTGAACTTTCCGTCGACCGCCACTCCCATCTGCTTGTAGGTGAAATTGACGGCGCTTTTATCTGCCTGCACCTGTGTGTATTCGACGGCGTGTACGGTCGGAATCAGGGTGGCGAAGGCGAGGGCCAGGGTAATGCGTTTCATGCTCGGTTCTCCTTGGAGTGGCGGGGGGCCATACGGGTCAAAATGTCGTCCTTGTCGATGAAATGGTGTTTAAGCGCTGCGCCGATATGGCCCGCCAGAACGGTGATGAATAGCAGATTCAGGCTCTTGTGCACCAGGGCCAGCAGGTCGCCGAGCTCCTTGTTCTTGTCGAGCAGGTCGGGAATGGGCAGGATGCCGAAATAGACGGTCTGGAAGCCTTTTGCCGAACTCATCAACCAGCCGGAGAGTGGAATGGCGATCATCAGCAGATAGAGCATCAGGTGACCGGCATGGGCGGCGAACCGCATCACCTTCGGCATGGCCTCCGGCAGAGCCGGCGGGCGATGGGTCAGACGCCAGAGCAGGCGAACGCCGAGCAGCAGAAAGGCGCTGACCCCCGCCCATTTGTGCCAGGAGAAGAGTTTCAGCTTGTCCGGCGAGAGCGGCAGGTCGTGCATGTAGAAACCGAGGGCGAGCAGGCCGAACAGCAGGGCGGCCATCAGCCAGTGCAGCAATTTGGCGGTAGCGGTGTAATGTGTGGTCACGGTAGCTTTCATTATCGGGGCAAAAACGAGTATGCGTCCATGGCGATGACATGGTTGTCTATGCCGGCATGGAAGCGCTTGACCTGCGAGTTTTCACCGCCGGCGCCGAGGGCGACATATAAGGGCAGCAGGTGTTCTTCGCTCGGATGAGCCTGGGTGCCGCCGGGGGCTTGCCGGCGGTAGTCGAGAAGGGCGGGAATGTCATGGGCCGCCAGGCGATCGGCCAGCCAGTCGGTGAACTGGCGCACATAAGCCGGAGCCTGGCCACCGCTACGTGCCGCCATCTGGTAGTCGCGCAGGTTGTGGGTGAGGTTGCCGGAAGCAATGACGAGAAAACCTTTGGCGGCAAGCGGAGCCAGCGCCTGTCCCATTGTGAAGGCTTGTTCGGTGCCGTTGCGGCTTTGAATGGAGAGCGGAATAACCGGCAGATCTGCCTCCGGGAACATCAGTCGGAGCGGCACCCAGGCGCCGTGGTCGAGGCCGCGGCTTTCATCCCGGACGACGGGTAGCCCTGTCGCTTCCAGCGCCTTGACGACTTCCTCGGCCGCCTCGCGGCAGCCCGTGGCAGGGTAGCGGATTGCGTACAATTCCTCCGGAAAGCCCCAGAAGTCGTGAATGGTTTCAGGGCGTTCGGCAAAACCGACGGTCGGAACGGTCGTATCCCAGTGAGCGCTGACGATGACGATGGCGCGCGGCAGGGGCAGCGATGCGGCCATCGCCGCCAGGGCGGCGCCGGCTGCACCGGGACGCAGCGCAAAGGTGGGCGCGCCATGCGGGACAAAAATACTGGGTTGATTCCGTGTCATTGCTGCGACTCCTGTTTCGATGGACGTACTTTATGCCGACTATTTGGAACGAAATAGCTGACAATGTGGAAATTACTATTGCCAAAGGAGCAACAATGGATAGGCTGGATGCGATGAACCTCTTCGTTCGAGTCGCCGAGCTCGGTAGTTTTTCGGCGGCCGCTCAGCAATTTGGTTTGGCCCGTTCGGTCGTGACCCGGCAGGTTGCGGCACTGGAAACGCATCTCGGGGTAAAGCTGATGGCCCGCAGTACACGCCGCCTGACCCTGACTTCCGGAGGCACTGCCTATCTCGAAAAATGCCGGGTCATTCTCAACCTCGTCGAGGCGGCCGAAACCGATGTGGCGGAAGAGCGCCTGACGCCGCGTGGCAATATCCGGATCAGCCTGCCCTTGAGCTATGGTCTGAAGCGACTGGCACCGGTCTTGCTGGATTTTTCCCAGCGCTACCCCGAAGTGGCTCTGGAAATGGATTACACCGACCGGCGCGTCAATCTAATCGAAGAGGGGGTCGATCTGTCGATCCGCATCACCCGGCGCCTTGAAGCCGGCGATGTGGCGCGCAAGATCGGTTCAAGTCGCATGCTGGTCGTTGCCGCCCCTGAGTATCTCGCCCGTCACGGTCAGCCGGAAAAACCGGCCGAATTGGCAAATCATATCTGCCTTGGCTACACCAACGGCGGGAGTGCTCAGATCTGGCAGTTCATGGTCGGCGGGCAGCTCGAGAATTTCCACGTGCGCAGCCGTATCAACGCCAACAACGGCGAGGTACTGGCCGAGGCGGCAGCCCAGGGCCTGGGCATCACCTGCCAACCTGATTTCATCACCGGGAGTTTTCTGGCCGATGGCCGGCTCAAGACGATACTGACCGAATATCCGGCGCCGGAACTCGGCATCTATGCCGTGTTATCGAGTAATCGCCATATACCTTATCGGGTGCGGGTATTGATGAACACGCTGGCCGAAGGTCTGGCCGCAGATTGAATTTCGCCCCGCGCAGGAATCCAGGAACAATTCTTTACGCGACGGCACCAGCCCTGGCCCTCGCCGCGCGTTATTATCGATTTTTCCGGGCGCCTGTCGGGCATCGTGAATAACAAGAAAGGAATGGAATCATGGGTATTGTCTGGACCGTCACAACGGATTTCGTCATTTCTGCATTGCCCAAACCGAGCGGTTCGTGGCTGGGGCTGCTGGCCGGTTTGCTTGTCGGCGCAGCGGCACAGGCCGGAACGCTTGTCGATTTGTCGGCCGAGGCCAGCCGTCCGGCCGCAAACGATATGGTGCGCGCCAGCGTCTACAGCGAGGCGAGCGGAAAAAATCCGGGCGAATTGGCGCAACGCGTCAACGCCGACGTTGTCGAGGCGCTCAGAGTCATTCGCGCCAAGCCGGGTGTTTCGGTGAAGACGGGCCAGCAGGCAAGCTACCCGGTCTATGGAGAGGAGCGGAAACTCGAAGGCTGGCGCATGCGCAGCGAACTGATCCTCGAGTCGGCCGATCAGGGCGGTATTTCCGAACTACTGGGCAAATTGCAGCAGATGCGCATGGCGGTCGGCAATGTCAGCCTGATGCCGTCGCCGGAGACCCGTCGCCGGGTGGAGGACGAGGCGATGCGCGAGGCGATTCGCGTCTTTCGGCAGCGCGCGGCCCTGATCTCCGACGAGCTTGGCAGGAAACCCTGGAAAATAAAGCAGCTCAACGTGCAACAGAACGGCGCCATGCCGCCGCGCCCGATGATGATGTCCTCGCGCGCCGGCGTCGCCGCCGATGCGGCCCCCATGCCTCTGGAAGCAGGGGAAAGTCTTGTCACGACAAGCGTCAGCGGACAGATCGAAGTGGCGGACTGAAGCCTTGGCCTTCGACGGCCGCCTTTAGAAACGCAGGGTGGTCGTCATTTGAAAGCTTCGGCCGAGTTGGGGCATCTGCCAGCGGCGCACCGACAATACCTGGTCGATTGCCACCGGGTCGTAGTAGCGATGGTTGAAGAGATTGTAGGCGCCCAGTGCGGCGCTCCATGACTTGCCATCCGGGGCATAGGTCAGGTTCAGGTTGGCCAGCAGGTAGGCGGGAACCTGTTCGGCGCCGAGACTTGCCAGACGCCTGCTGATCCACTGGCTTTCGAATCCCGCCACCAGGTTGTTGACACCGGTTGGCGCGGCGACGTTGAGTTTGACCATGTGTCGAGGCGAGTTGTCGAAGCTGCTCGTTTCATCTGCCGCATGCTGCAGCGAATAACCGGTACGCAGGCGGGTGCCGTTATTCCAGCGCTGCTCGTATTCGACCTCGAATCCGGTGGCATGGGTCGGTGTACCGTTGATGGCTATTCCCGACTCGTTCATGGTTACCATGTCCTCGATCCGGAAGTGGTAGACCGTCGCCGAAAGATGGGTCAGCGGGCCAAGGCTCTTTTCCCACGAAAATTCCAGCGAACGCATTTTTTCCGGTGATAGATTCGGGTTGCCGTAGGCGAAGCTCGGCGTGGTGTAGTCCCGTTCATAGACCGAGGTGGTGCGAAAAGCGGTGCCGTACAGTAGCTTGAACAACCCCGGGGTGCCGGCGTCGTGTACGAGGCCGACGCGCGGACTCCAGAACGAACCCAGGCTGCCTGCACTGGCATGGCTGAGACCGAGGCTGAGCAGATCGGCTGCGCCAATCTGGATTTCATCCTGGGCCAGGAAAGTGAGTTGCTGACTGCTCTGGTGATCGTTCAGACAGGGTGCCGTACCGACGCCGAAACAGCCGTAATTCCTGTCGTAATTGGCCTGATCCTGGCGCACATTCGCCTTGTATTCGATGCCTAGCGTCCAGCGTTGGCCGGACCACGCAGTGTTGACCAGGCGGTTGTCGATGCCCCACCAGGTGCCGCGAGCCTTGTCCACGTTCATGACGCGGGAATCTATCGGTGCGTCGTTGTAAGGAAATACGCCGTCATATTCGTAGTTACCGAAATAGATACGCTGTTGCAGCTTGTTGGCGGCATCGAGTCGCCAGTCCTTGCTCAGGTCGAGCAGGGTGTAGCGGTCGCTTTCGACGTGTCCGGTGTCGTCGGCAATGGTATCGTAGCTGGCGGTGGGCACCATGCGATTGCGCTCGGCATAGATCAGCGTGAACCGCCAGTCGTCGCCCCGGACCTTGGTGAACAATTGCTTGCCGCCTTCGCTGCCGAGACCGTGCAAGTCGCGGCTGCTGCCATCGCCATTGACGTCGTTGAAGCTCAGCGTTCGACCATTGACGTCGAATCCGCTCGCCGAGATCAGCACATCCTTGTTGTCGATCTGCCCTCCCCACGAGGTACGGAGACGGCGATTGGCGCCGCTGCCCAGACTCAGGCTGGCTTCGCCGCCGCCGATGCTCTGGCCGCTACGCGTGACGATATTGATGACGCCGAACATGGCATCGCCGCCGTAGATTGAAGCGCTGGGGCCGCGAATGACCTCGATGCGTTCGATTAAACCGATATCGACCGGAAAGACCGAGTCCACCGGTGCGCTGGCATAGATATTCTCATTGATGGATATCCCGTCGATCAGGATTTGCAGGCGGGGACGGTAGTCGCCGGGCTGCGAGATGCCGCGCACGCCGGCATAGGCATAGGTGTGATCATCGGTCACATTGAAGCCCTGCAGGGTACGCAATGCGTCACCCAGCGTGCGCCAGCCATAGAGCCGGATATCCTCGGCCGTCAGGATGGAAACGACGGAAGGAATCTGGTCCGGGTTTTCGGCGAATTTCGGCGTCGAGATGATATTGACCTTGAGCAATTCTTCCAGCGGCAGATCGATCCCGTCCATCGCCGCGCAAGGGGCTGCCAGGGCAAGCAGCCAGGCGGCGAGCAGGGGCCTTTTCAGCAACGGGGGGAAGGGATGCCCGGCCATCATTGATCCTGTTTGCTCGTTTCGCTGCCGTTGCCGGGAGGGAGGCGAAAAGCGATGAACTGTTCGGCCGGCATCGGCTTCGCATACAAAAATCCTTGAAACAGATCGCACCCCATTTGCCGCAGCATATCGGCCTGAATTTTCGTTTCCACGCCTTCGGCGACGACTTTCAGGCCGAGTGCGGATCCCAGTGAAATGATGGCCTGAAGCAGGGCGCGTTTCTTCCCGTGCTTTTCCAGGTCGATGACAAAGGAACGGTCGATCTTGATCTCGTCGAAACTGAATCGATTGAGATAGCCGAGGGAGGAAAAGCCGGTACCAAAATCGTCGAGTGAGATGCGAATGCCGCGATCGCGGAATTCGGCAATCACCTGATGTGCCGTATCGGCATTTTGCATCAGCACGCTTTCGGTCAATTCGATGATCAGCTTGTTGGCGGGAACGCCGGTACGCTCGAGTACGCCATCGATAAAGTGAACCAGGTGGCGCTGAAAAAAGCTGCTTGCCGAAAGATTGATG
>JAJXVG010000242.1 GCA_021782315.1 Pseudomonadota bacterium
GCTTTCTCCCAGTAGCGGACGACCCAGTCGAGTTCCTGTTCCTCGTCCCAGGAAATGAAGGCGTCGCGGAAGAGCGAGACGACGTCGTAGGTAATCGGGCCGTAAACCGCGTCCTGGAAGTCGATGATGCCCGGCGTCAGGCGCTCGGCGCTTTCGACGACCATCAGGTTGCGCGGCATGAAGTCGCGGTGGACGAAAACCTTGGGCTGATTGAGCGCCGAGTTGATCAGGAACTTGAAGGTCCGGTCGAGCATCGATTTTTCGCCGTCGTCCAGTTCGATGCCGAGGTGGTGGCCGATGAACCACTCCGGGAACAGATCGAGTTCGCGGCGCAGCAAGGTGGCGTCGTAAGGCGGCAGCGTGGCGGCGGTGGACGACAGTTGCCACTGGACCAGCACGTCGAGGACCGGACGGATGAGCAGGTCGGCCATGTCGAGGTCGGCGTTGAGGGCGTCGAGATAGCCGATGCGGCCGAGGTCGCTGAGGACCAGGAAGCCCTGTTCGAGATCCGTGTCGAGGATGCGCGGTGCGGCGAGGTCGGCCCTGGCCAGGAGACCGGCGACGTGGATGAAGGGCTTGCAGTTTTCCTTGTCGGGCGGCGCATCCATCAGGATGCGCGTCTGGCCGTCCGGCCAGCTCAGGCGGAAATAGCGGCGAAAACTGGCGTCGGCCGAGGCCGGGGCGACCCTGACGGAGTGTCCGGGAAAGCGACTGGCAACCCAGTCGGTAACAAGTTGATCGCGCGACGTGGCTTGCATAGGCGGGCTGGGTTCTGTTCGTTGTAAAATGGCGCGATTTTAACACTCGGGTTCCGGCCATATTCGTGTCGCCCCTCAACTGATTGCCTTGATGACCGGTTTTACCCGCCGTCCACTCACTGTTTTCGTCTGTTGCCTGTTCGCCGGAATGCGAATGGGCTACGCAGCCGATACGTCGCCGCCGGAAGCGCCCGATCCTCTTCCTCCGTCCTCGTCCAGCGCGGCAAATCCGTCGGCGGATGTCGATGTGCCGCTGCGTCTGCGCAGTGAGCGCAAATTCAACGTGATGGACAAAAAAAAGAATGGATCGTCGGTTGCCGTGGCAGGCATCGAGATGCCCGCCGAGAGGCAAGACGACGATGTCTACCCGCTTTTCGTGACCGCTGACCGGATCGAGGGCCAGGTGGACGACCTGTCGATGGCCGAGGGTAATGTCGAATTGCGTAAGATCGGCGCGCAGGCCTACGCCGACCGCATGACTTACCACATCCTGGACGACGAGCTTGAAGCCTTCGGTTCGGTTCGCCTGTTGCAGGACGGTGCCGAGATCGATACGCCGCATCTGCGGATGACGCTCGGCGAGCAGCGCGGTTCGGCCGAGGATGTCAAGTATCACATTCTTCAAGAGGTGAAGAGTCGTTTCTACGACCCGATTCAGACCATGGTTACGGTGGCGACCAGCAATGCCGTGACCTCAGGCGCACCGATGATGATGGATGTGGCGAACAGCTATGGCCTGGCGACCAAGTCGCCGCCGCAGCGCCCGACGGAAGCGAACGGTCGGGCCGAGCGTGTCGATTTCGAGGGGCAGAACCAGTTCTCCTTCCTGGCCAATACCTTTTCGACCTGTAAACCGGACCGGGAGGACTGGTACCTGCGGTCCTCGGAAATGCATCTCGACTACGACCGCAACGAGGGTCTCGCCAACAACGCCACCTTGTGGTTTGGCGGTGTGCCCATTTTCTATTCGCCGATCGCCTCGTTTTCGCTCAACGGTCAGCGCCGTTCCGGCCTCCTGTCGCCGAGTTTCTCGACGTCGACGCGTAGCGGCATCGACTTTACCGTACCTTATTACTGGAGCATCGCGCCCAACTACGACCTGACGCTGTACCCTCGGGAGATGAGCAAGCGCGGTTACCAACTCGGTGCCGAGGCGCGTTACCTGGACTACAACTTCCAGGGGGTGACGCGGCTGGAATACATGCCGAACGATGAAATGCTCAATCGTCAACGCTGGGCTTACTGGATTCAACATCAGCAGAATCTGGGGCAGGGCGTGACGGCAATGGTCAACTGGAACGGCGTTTCAGACAATTACTACTGGCAGGATCTTTCGTCGCGCCTGATGCTGACTTCGCAGACGCAACTGCCCAAACAGGTGGTGCTCAGTTATGCGCCGTCGCCCTGGCTGCAAACCAGCCTCCAGTACCTGCGCTACCAGACCCTGCAACTGGACCCGGCCAATCCGGTGGCCCAGCCCTATTTTCTCGAGCCGCAACTGAATTTTGTCGCCTTCAAACCGGATATCATGAAGACGGACTTCAGCATGATCGGACAGTTCTCGCGCTTTACCAACGTCGACGCAAGCATGGTGCAGGGCGATCGCCTGGTCCTCTACCCCCAACTCTCGCTGCCGGTGGTCGATCCGGCCTACCAGTTCACGCCCAAGATCGGCCTGCACATGACCCAGTATTCGCTGGAAAACCAGGCGGCCGGTATGCCGAACACGATCAGCCGCGTCCTGCCGACATTTTCGCTGGATTCGATGCTGAGCTTCGAGCGCGAAGGCGACTGGTTCGGCAAGAGCTATATCCAGACGTTGGAACCGAGGCTCTATTACGTCAATATCCCCTACCGGGACCAGAGTAAGATCCCGCTGTTCGATACGGCGCTGTCGGACTTCAACTTTGCCCAGATATTTTCCGAGAATCGCTACAGCGGTTTTGACCGGATCAACGACGCCAACCAACTCACCTCTGCGCTGACCACCCGCCTGCTCGACGGAGATACCGGCGCCGAGCGATTCAAGGCGATGATCGGCCAGCGCTATTATTTCAAGGCGCAGAATGTCTCGATTCCGGGCGAAACAGCCCGCCAGGAGGATTTTTCCAATCTGGTGCTGGCGGTCAACGGTTTGATTGCGCCGAAAACCTACACCGACGTGGCATGGGAATACAGTTATCACGACAATCTCACCGAGCGTCTGGCGGCCGGCATTCGCTATCAACCCGAACTCGGCAAGGTGCTGTCGGCCGGCTATCGCTACACCCGAGACAACCTGCTCGGGATCATGGCGCTTGATCAGATCGACATTGCCGGGCAGTGGCCGCTGTCATCGAAATGGTACGCCGTCGGTCGCTTCAACTACTCGTTGCGCGACAAGCAAACACTTGAATCGATTGCCGGTGTGGAGTACAACTCGGGGTGCTGGGCCATTCGTGTGGTCGGTCAGCGGCTGGGAGCCATTTCCGGCATGCCCAACAACACACTGTTTTTCCAGCTTGAACTCAACGATTTCGGTAGTATCGGCTCCAATCCGATCGGCCTGCTCCGGCGCAGTATTCCCGGCTACGGCAAAACCAACGAACTGCCTAGCAGCAGTCTGCTCACCTCCCAATGACCAAAATGACCCAATTCATTCGCCAATTGATTGTCCTCCTCTGCTGCCTTGGCGGCCTGCTGGCGCACCCCGCTTTTGCTGCGCCGGAGCCTAACATCGAGGCAGATCGCATCGTGGCGGTCGTCGGTGACGACGTCATTACCTCTTACGACCTGCACAGCCGCCTGGCCGCAGCCCTCAAACAGTTGCAAAAGCAGGGGACGCCGCTGCCGCCGCAGGGCGAACTGGAGCGCCAGATGCTTGAGCGCCTGATCATGGAGCGGGCCCAGTTGCAATATGCCCGCGAATCGGGGCTGAAAATCGACGACGCTCAGCTTGATCAGGCGATCGGACGCATTGCCGCCGGCAACAAGATGACGCCGCAGCAGTTCCGGGAGGCGCTGGAGAAAGACGGCGTGGAATACGCCCAATTTCGTGAGGAAATCCGCAATGAAATGATTACCGTTCGCCTGCGCGAGCGCGAAGTCGATAGCAAACTGATGATTTCCGATGGCGAAATCGACAATTACCTGGCCGACCAGGACGCCAAGGGGGGGGGCGAGGAGTATCTGCTCGCCCATATTCTCCTGCGAGCGCCGGAGTCGGCCAGCCCGGAACAATTGCAAAAACTGCGCTTGCGCGGCGAACAGGCCCTGAAGCGGGCTCAGGCCGGGGAAAATTTCGCCGAATTGGCCGCGGCCTTTTCCGATGCGCCGGACGCCCTGAAGGGCGGCGACCTCGGCTGGCGCTCCCCGGACCGCTTGCCGGCGCTCTACGCCGACGTCAGCAGTCATCTGCTACCCGGGCAGGTGAGCGATTTGTTGCGTTCCTCGGCCGGCTTTCACATCGTCAAGCTGCTCGACAAGCGCGGCGGCAGTGCGCCGACTTCCGTGCAACAGACGCACGCCCGCCACATCCTGGTGCGCGTCAACGAAGTGGTTTCCGAGGCCGAGGCGCAAACGGCCCGCCGGATCGCTCACGGCCTGCGGCAGGCGCTGGGTCAGGTTCGATCACTGTCACGCGGATTG
>JAJXVG010000040.1 GCA_021782315.1 Pseudomonadota bacterium
CGATGCTGTTCTCGTCGCCCCGGCAACCCATCCCGATTTCATCGAGTTGATGCGCAATATCCTCATGCTCTGCGACCAGCGCGCCCTGCTCCTGCGTGGTACCGAAGGCGAACCCTTTGCCAACCCGAAGCGTCGTCCCCGGCTGGAGTTCATCCACGACGGGAGGGCCGACAGCCTGTTCGAGGCCGAGCATGAAAGTCTGCGCGCCCTGCCCAATCTGCCGGAAAGCAACGATGCGGCGGGGACGGCAAGATGGATCCGGCGCGTCCTCGACAAGCAGGTGCCCCTGCCCAAGCCCCTGGCCAACCAGTTGGCCTGCCTGCTCCATGCCAGCGGGTATGCCGAGGAATTCAACCAGGCCAAGGCCATCGTCGCCGTCGAAGCGACCGGCCTGCTGATGGGCGGCAACTGATTCCGATCTGCACCGTGCTGGCATCCGACGCCCCGTGTTGGTGCGAACGCTCTTCGGGTGAAGGGGTGAAATGACAGAAAATCAATGTGTTATGGGGCTGGCACGCGGATTGCGATAACCCTTACGGAACAGCGAATCAACCGCCAACGGAGGCGGCTCGATGGCAACGACGTCATGCGCTGAATAAATTTTGCACCTTCGGGTGCGCGCAACGTTGGAGCCCAAAATGAGCAAACCTCGCCTCGTCCTGATCGGCAACGGCATGGCCGGTGTCCGCACCGTCGAAGAGCTGTTGAAAATAAAGCCGGATCACTACGACATCACCATCTTCGGCGCCGAGCCTCATCCGAACTACAACCGTATTCTGCTTTCCCCGGTGTTGGCCGGAGAAATGACCGTGCAGGAAATCGTCCTCAACGAACTGGACTGGTACAGGGAAAAGGGTATCAAGCTGCATACCGGCAAGCAGATCAGGACCATCGACCGCGTCAAGCGCAAGGTGATCGCCGAGGACGGCACGGAGGAGGCCTACGACCGCCTGCTCATCGCCACCGGTTCGACCCCCTTCGTGCTGCCGATTCCCGGCAACGACCTGCCCGGCGTCATCGGTTATCGCGACATCAAGGATACCGACGAGATGATCGAAGCCGCACGCCTGCACCGGCACGCGGTGGTCATCGGCGGCGGCCTGCTCGGCCTGGAAGCCGCCAACGGCCTCAAGCTGCGCGGCATGGACGTGACCGTGGTCCATCTCGGGCCCTGGCTGCTCGAACGCCAGCTCGATGAAGTGGCCGGCAAGATGCTGCAGAAATCCCTGGAAGACAAGGGGCTCAAGTTTCTGCTCGAGAAGCAGACCGAAATGCTGATCCAGGGCGAAAGCGGTCGCGTCGCCGCGGTGCGTTTCAAGGACGGCATGCAGATTCCCGCCGACCTCGTCGTCATGGCCGCCGGCATCCGTCCGAACTATGCGCTGGCCGAGTCTTCGGGCATTTACTGCAACCGCGGCATCGTGGTCAACGACACCATGCAGACCTACGACCCGAAGGTCTACGCCGTCGGCGAATGCGTGACCCACCGCGGTATCGCCTACGGCCTGGTCGCGCCGCTGTTCGAGCAGGCCAAGGTCGCCGCCAATCACCTCGCCGGATACGGTATCGGCCGCTACAGCGGCTCGGTGACGTCGACCAAGCTTAAAGTCACCGGCATCGACCTGTTTTCGGCCGGCGACTACATGGGCGGCGAGGGAACCGAGGAAATCGTCCTCAACGACCCCTGCGGCGGCGTTTATAAAAAGCTGGTGATCAAGGAGAACAAACTGGTCGGCGGCGTCATGTATGGCGATACGGCCGACGGCCCGTGGTATTTCCAGTTGCTCAAGGACGGGCGCGATATCCACGACATCCGCGACCAGTTGATCTTCGGCCAGTCGCTGGTCGGCGACGTCGGCCACGCCGGCAACAGCAAGGCCGCCTCGATGGCCGACGGTGCCGAGGTCTGCGGTTGCAATGGTATTACCAAAGGCGTCATCGTCAAGGCCATCAAGGAAAAGGGCCTGTTCACGCTGGACGAGGTGAAGAAACACACCAAGGCGGCTTCCTCCTGCGGTTCCTGCGCCGGCCTGGTCGAGCAGATACTGGCGTCGACCATCGGCGGCGCCTATACCCCGGCCGCCTCCGACAAGAAGCCGATGTGCGGCTGCACCGACCATTCGCACAAGACCTTGCGCCAGGCCATCCGCGAGGAGCACCTGACCAGCAAGGAGGCGGTCTTCGCCTTCATGGAATGGAAGACCCCTGACGGCTGCGACAAGTGCCGGCCGGCCGTGAACTACTACCTGATCTCGACCTGGCCGCACGAAGCCAGGGACGATCCGCAGTCGCGTTTCATCAACGAGCGCTCGCACGCCAATATCCAAAAGGATGGTACCTATTCGGTCGTCCCGCGGATGTGGGGCGGTCTGACCACGCCGGCCGAACTGCGCGCCATTGCCGATGCCGCGGAGAAGTACAAGGTGCCGACGGTGAAGGTGACCGGCGGTCAGCGCATCGACCTGCTGGGCGTCAAGAAGGAGGACCTGCCCAATATGTGGGCCGACCTCAACGCCGCCGGCATGGTTTCGGGGCATGCCTACGGCAAGTCGATCCGCACCGTGAAGACCTGCGTCGGCGCCGAACATTGCCGCTTCGGCACGCAATTGGCCATGTCGATGGGGGTCAAGTTGGAAAGGATGCTCTTCGACATGTATGCGCCGCACAAGGTCAAGCTGGCCGTTTCCGGTTGCCCGCGCAACTGTGCCGAGGCCGGTATCAAGGACGTCGGCATCATCGGCGTCGATTCCGGCTACGAGATCTACATCGCCGGCAACGGCGGCATCAAGACCGAAGTCGCCCAGTTCCTGTGCAAGGTGGGTTCGGACGAGGCGGTCATGGAATATTCCGGCGCCTTCCTGCAACTCTATCGCCTCGAAGGCTGGTACCTGGAGCGCACCTGCCACTATCTCGAACGGGTCGGGCTGGACTACGTCAAGGGCAGGATCGTCGAGGACGAGGAGGGCCGCAAGGCGCTCCATGCCGAACTGCTCGACGCCCTGAAGGATGCCCCGGACCCGTGGGCGACCTCGCGCCAGCCGGAAGCGATCAAGCAGTTCATCCCCATCATGCTCGAAGCCTGAGCGTTCGGTACAAAGGACAAAAAATGATCAACTGGAAACTGATTTGCCCCCTGGCGGACATTCCGCAACTCGGCTCGCGTGTCGTCAAACCAGCCAAGGGCGGCGACATCGCCATCTTCAGGACGACCGACGACCAGGTCTTCGCCATGCACGACAAGTGCCCGCATAAGGGCGGCCCGCTCTCCCAGGGGATCGTTCACGGCAAGCGCGTGACCTGCCCCCTGCACGGCTGGAATATCGGCCTGGAAGACGGCCAGGCCGTGGCGCCGGATGTTGGGTCCTGCACCCGGTTTGAGGTCAAGCTCGAAGACGGTCAGGTTTACCTGGCGGTCTGAACCTTCTTCGTTCAAACATTTTCGGCCGCGCCCGACGCGGCAAGACAAAGGAAATCCCATGGCTTACCTTCTACCCTCGGAATTCGTCACCAAAATGGTGGATGCCGGCGAATCGAAAATTTACATGTCCACCCGCGACACGGTGATTCGCGCCTTCATGGCCGGCGCCATCCTCAACCTGGCCGCCGTCTTTGCAGTGACTGTCGGTATCCAGACCGGCTTCCCGATTTTCGGGGCGATTCTCTTTCCGGTCGGCTTCTGCATGCTCTACCTGCTGGGTTACGACCTGCTCACCGGCGTCTTCGTGCTGACGCCGCTTGCCCTCATCGACAAGCGGCCGGGAGTGACCTTGTCCGGTGTTTTCAGAAACTGGGGCCTGGTCTTCAGCGGCAACTTCCTGGGTTCGCTGACCGTCGCCGTTCTGATGGCCATCGTCTTCACCTTCGGTTTCGCGACCGAGCCGAGCAAGGTCGGTCAGGCGCTGGCCAAGATCGGCGAAACCCGTACCCTCGGTTACGCCGAGTTCGGTGCGGCGGGCTGGCTAACCATCTTCGTGCGCGGCATCCTGTGCAACTGGATGGTGTCCACAGGTGTCGTCGGGGCGATGATTTCAACCTCGGTGACCGGCAAGATCGCCGCCATGTGGATGCCGATCATGCTTTTCTTCGGCATGGGTTTCGAGCACTCCGTGGTCAACATGTTCCTGTTTCCGTCGGGCCTGATGATGGGTGGTCATTTCACCATCATGGATTACTTCCTCTGGAACGAGATTCCCGTTGTCCTGGGTAATTTGATCGGCGGCCTGGCCTTTACCGGGCTGACGCTCTACACCACGCACGTCAGGACCGCGCCGAAGCGTAGCTTCAACTGATCGGCGCCCCCTGCAAAAGCCTCGGCCCCCTTGCGGGGGAGCCGGGGTTCGTATAAAGACGAGCATGCACCTCGAAATTTCCGCCGGGCAGTACTCCGACCAGGGCCGCAAGGACGGCAACCAGGATTTTCACGGCATCTGTATCCCGAAGGAGCCGCAACTCTCGGCCAAAGGCATCAGCGTTGCGCTGGCCGACGGGATCAGCAGCAGCGAAGTCAGCCAGGTCGCCGCCCAGTCGGCCGTTACCGGTTTTCTGGAGGACTACTACTGTACTTCGGACGCCTGGTCGGTCAAAACTTCGGCCGAGCGCGTGCTGGTCGCGACCAATTCCTGGCTGCACGCGCAGACCCTGCAAAGCCAGCACCGCTACGACAAGGATCGCGGCTATGTCTGCACTTTCAGCGGGATGGTCATCAAGTCGACCGTCGCCCACCTCTTCCATGTCGGCGATACGCGGATCTACCGGCTGCGCGGCGACGAACTGGAGCAATTGACCGAGGATCACCGGGTCTGGGTCTCCTCGACGCAGAGCCACCTGGCCCGGGCGCTGGGGGTCGATCACCGGCTGGATATCGATTACCGGGCGCTGCCGCTCGCAGTGGGCGACATCTTCCTGCTGGCGACCGACGGCGTCTACGAATACATGGACGGTCATTTCGTTCTTGCCGCCATTGCAGATTGCCAGGGCGATCTCGACCGCGCCGCCCGGGCCATCGTCGACGAGGCCTACCGGCAGGGGAGCGCCGACAATCTCACCGTTCAGATCGTCAGGATAGAGAATCTGCCGAGGCCGGAAGCCAACGAGATCTACCGGCAGCTATCCGATCTGCCGTTTGCGCCGGTGCTGGAAGCGAGAATGACTTTCGACGGCTTCCGTATCCTGCGCGAAATCAGGGGCAGCAGCCGCAGCCACATCTATCTCGCGGTCGACGGCGAAAGCGGCGAAAGGGTGGTCATCAAGACCCCGTCGGTCGATCAGCAGGACAGCCCGGCCTGCCTCGAACGTTTCCTGATGGAGGAGTGGATCGCCCGTCGGATCGATAGCGCGCATGTGCTCAAGCCGTGCCGGCAGGTGCGCAGGCGCAATTACATCTATGCGGTGACGGAGTTCGTCGAGGGACAGACCCTGGCCCAGTGGATGATCGATAATCCGAAACCCGACCTGGCGACCGTCCGCGGCCTGCTCGAACAGATCGCCAGGGGCCTGCAGGCCTTTCATCGGCTCGAAATGGTGCATCAGGACCTGAAGCCCGACAACATCATGATCGACGCCGGCGGCACCGTGAAAATCATCGATTTCGGCGCCACGCGCGTCGCCGGCATCTCGGAGTTGGCCACCCCGATCGAACAGATCAACCTCCTCGGTTCGGCCGCCTATGCCGCGCCGGAGTATTTTCTCGGCGAAAGCGGCTCGCCGCGTTCGGACATTTTTTCGCTGGGCGTCATCGCCTACCAGATGCTGACCGGCAGGTTGCCCTACGGCGTTCGCGTCGCCCAGGCGAGGACGCGGGCGGCGCAAAGAAAGCTCGCCCATCGCAGCGCCCTCGCCGACGACCGGGAAATTCCCGCCTGGGTCGACGATGCCATCCGCAAGGCACTCGCTGCCAATCCCTTCGAACGCTACGGGGAATTGTCCGAATTCATCTACGACCTGCACCATCCGAACGCTGCCTTCCTCGACAAGACACGCCCACCGCTCATCGAGCGTAATCCGCTCATTTTCTGGCAGAGCGTTTCCTTCCTCCTGATGCTGGCCTTGCTCGTGGTCAGCCTGTTTCGCTTCGGCTGAGCCGCCGAACTGCACCGCAATGGCCGCCGGCGCCTTGTTTTGGTGCGGTTCGGTCGGCTGGTGTTGAAAATAACTAATGTAAATCAATGGGTTGTTGTTCTGGCATGCGGATTGCAATGTAAGGTCATCACAGCGATTTTCCGCCAACGAGGGTGGGTCGATGGCAACGCGGCCATGCGCTGAAACAGGCAATCCCCTCAACGACCGCTACGGCGGTTTACCGGAAAGATATTCAAAATGGACAAGAAATCATTTTTGCAGGCCGGCCATACGCCGACGCTGCTCGCGGCATTTCTCTACTTCGATCTGGCCTTCATGGTCTGGGTCCTGCTCGGTCCGCTCGGCATCAGCATCGCCAAGGACCTCGGCCTGTCGCATGCGGAAAAGGGCATGATGGTCGCCACGCCGGTGCTGGCCGGCGCCTTGCTGCGCATCGTCATGGGTATCCTGGTCGACCGCCTGTCGCCGAAGAAGGCGGCGATCATCGGGCAGGTCGTGGTCATTGCCACCATGCTCTACGCCTGGCAGGTCGGCGTCCATTCCTATGGGGAGGTGCTGGTTCTCGGCGCCTTTCTCGGCGTTGCCGGCGCTTCCTTTGCTGCCGCATTGCCGCTGGCCTCGCGCTGGTACCCGGCCGAGCACCAGGGTACGGCGATGGGCATCGCCGGCGCCGGCAACTCGGGTACGGCGCTCGCCGCCCTGTTCGCGCCGGGCCTGGCTGCCGCCTTCGGCTGGGGCAATGTCTTCGGTGTCGTCCTCATCCCCCTGGTCATCGTCCTCATTGCCTTCGTATTCATGGCCAAGGACGCGCCGGATGCGCCGCCGGCCAAGACCTTTGCCGAGTACCTGCATGTGCTCAGGGACAAGGACGCCTGGTGGTTCATGTTCTTCTACTCGGTGACCTTCGGCGGTTTCGTCGGCCTGGCTTCCTCGCTGGTCATCTACTTCAACACCCAGTACGGCCTTGATCCGAAGATGGCCGGTTTCTTCACCGCCGGCTGCGTCTTCGCCGGTTCGCTGGTGCGCCCGATCGGCGGCAACGTGGCTGATCGCATCGGCGGCGTCAAGTCGCTGTCGGTGATGTATGTCTTTGCCGCGATGTTCCTGGCCATCGTCAGCTACGGTCTGCCCGAAGCCTGGATGGCCCTGGCCGCCTTCGTCGGTGCCATGCTGGCCCTGGGCATGGGTAACGGCGCGGTCTTCCAGCTGGTGCCGCAGCGCTTCCGCAAGGAAATCGGCGTCATGACCGGACTGGTCGGCATGGCCGGCGGCGTCGGTGGCTTTTACCTGGCCTCCAGTCTGGGCTACTCGAAACAGCTGACCGGCAGCTACCAGGCCGGATTCCTGATCTTTGCCGCGCTCGCGGTGCTGGCCCTGGCCGGCCTGAGCGGCGTCAAGACCCGCTGGCGCACGACCTGGGGCGCCAGCCACCTGACGGTTGCCAAGATCTGAAGTACAGTTGATTTGAATCGGCTCGGGCGGGATGGCCGGCAGGCTGTCCCGCCTTTTTCAATTGGAAACTGCCATGCCCTTGCGTGTTGATGTCGGTTATGCCTCCCTGACCGGGCCGCGCCAGCGGAACGAGGATTATTGCGGCATCGCCACCCCGGACGGCCATGACCTCGAGAACAAGGGCATCATTGCCGCCGTCGCCGACGGCATCGGCGGCCACAAGGGGGGGCGCGAGGCTGCCGAATACACGGTGCGCGGTCTGCTCTCGGACTATTTCGCCACCCCCGACACCTGGGCCGTGCCGCGCGCCATCGAAACGGTGGCGACGGCGCTCAATCGCTGGGTGATTGCCGAGGGCGGCCGCAATGCCGAACTGTCCGGCATGGCCACCACCTTGTCGGTGCTGGTGCTGCGCGGCCGGCGCTTTCATACCGCCCACATCGGCGACAGCCGCATCTATCGTGTACACGAGGGGCGTTTGCAGCAGACGACGGTGGACCACATCTGGGAACATCCGGAACTGAACAATGTGCTGTCGCGCGCCATCGGCCTCGACCCGCGCGTCCTGCTCGATTTCGCCGAAGGCGAACTGGCCCTCGGCGATCGCTTTCTGCTGGTCTCGGACGGCGTCTGGGGCGTGCTGCCCGATGCGCTGATGGCCGAAGTGCTGCTCGACCATCCCGAGCCGCAAGGGGCCGCCGCGGCGCTGACCAGCCTGGCCCTGGCCCAGGGCGGCCAGGACAATGCGACGGCGGTGGTCGTCGATGTGCTGGCGCTGCCGCCGGAGAACCTGCGTGACAGCATGGCCGGCGCGGCCAGTCTGCCCTTGCCGCGTCGTCTCAAGGTGGGGCATGAGCTCGATGGCATGGCAGTCGAGGAAATTCTCCACGACGCGCGCGAGACACTGCTTTATCGCGTGCGCAATTTACGCAACGGCCAGCAACTGGTGCTCAAGACCCTGCAGCCGGCGATGGCGGGAGATCCGGGCGCCATGGCCGCGCTGCTCATGGAGGAATGGCGGGCCAGGCGCGTCGTCTCGCCGTTCTTTCCGCAGGTGGTGCCGAACGAGCAGCGCAGCTGCCTGTATTACCTGATGACCTGGCATGCCGGGGCGACCCTGCAGGCGCGGCTCGACGCAGGCCAGCACTTTCCGGTGGGCGAGACGGTGCGTCTCGGGGTCTCCTTGCTCAAGGCCATCGCCGCGCTGCACCGGCTCGATATCGTCCATCGCGACGTCAAGGCGGACAATATCCATCTCGGCCAGGACGGCATGCTGCGCCTTCTCGATCTCGGCGTGGCGCTCAGTCTGGCCGAACGCAAGGCCAATGACCCGATCGGCCGGGCCGGCACGCCGTCCTACATGGCGCCCGACCTATTTGCCAGCCCCGAGCCTCAACCCGGCCACGACCTCTATGCGGTCGGAGTCACCCTCTATCACCTACTGACGCGGAAGTACCCCTACGGCGAAATCGAGCCCTTCCAGACGCCGAAGTTCGCCGAGCCGATCCGGCCGACCCGCTGGCGTCCGGAGATTCCCGGCTGGCTGGAGAACATCCTGCTGAAAGCAGTGGCCCGTGATGCGAAGGATCGTTTCGAGACTGCCGAGGAGTTCATGTTGGCGCTCGAACGCGGCGCCCAGCGTCCGATCGCCGCACCGAGCCGGCAGCCGCTGGCCCAGCGCAATCCGCTGCAGTTCTGGAAAGGTCTCGCCGCGGTGTCGATGGCGATCAACCTGATTTTGTTGCTCAAACTGTTGGGCTAGATTTGATCAGGCGGGGGAATCGCTTAAGCTGCGAGCTTTCCCTCCTGCGACTGCCTGGATGCAATGATCGATTCGAAAGATAGCGCGCCGCTGCCGGCCAAAATGCCCAGGGGCATCTGGATGCTTGGCTTTGTCAGCCTGCTGATGGATGTTTCGTCCGAAATGATCCATAGCCTGCTGCCGCTGTTCATGGTCGGCTCGCTCGGCGCCAGCGCCCTGGTGGTCGGGGTCATCGAAGGTCTGGCCGAGTCGACGGCCTTGATCGTCAAGATATTTTCCGGGGCGTTCAGCGATTACCTCGGCAAGCGCAAGGGACTGGCGGTGTTCGGCTATGCGCTGGGGGCGCTGACCAAGCCGGTGTTTGCCATGGCCTCGAGCACCGGCCTCGTCCTTGCCGCCCGCCTCACTGATCGTATCGGCAAGGGTGTGCGCGGCGCGCCGCGCGATGCGCTGGTCGCCGATATCGCGCCGCCGGAACTGCGTGGTGCGGCGTTCGGCCTGCGCCAGTCGCTCGATACCGTTGGCGCCTTTGCCGGGCCGCTGCTGGCGGTCGGACTGATGTTGCTGTGGGCCGACGATTTCCGGGCGGTCTTCTGGGTGGCGGTCATTCCCGGATTGCTGGCCGTGGCGCTGCTCGTATTCGGCGTTCATGAACCGGATGGACCGGCGCACGAAGCACGGCGCAATCCGATCAGCCGCGCCAACCTGGCCCGCCTGAAGCCGGCCTATTGGTGGGTGGTGGCGGTCGGCGGCCTGTTTACCCTGGCCCGTTTCAGCGAGGCATTCCTGGTCCTGCGGGCGCAGCAGGGGGGCATGGCGCTGGCGCTGATTCCGCTGGTCATGGTTGCCATGAACGTCGTTTATGCCTTGTCGGCCTACCCCTTCGGCAAGCTGTCGGATCGTGTCAGCCATACCGGCCTGCTGGCCATCGGCTTGCTGGTACTGATCGCCGCCGACCTCGTTCTGGCCAGCAGTTCGCACTGGAGCGTGGTACTTGCCGGGGTGGTGCTGTGGGGCATACACCTCGGCATGACCCAGGGCCTGCTGGCCACCATGGTGACCGACACCGCGCCGGCCGATTTGCGGGGAACCGCTTTCGGGTTTTTCAATCTGATCAGCGGACTGGCCATGTTGTTGGCCAGCGTTTGCGCTGGTCTGGTTTGGGATATTTACGGCGCTTCCTTTACTTTTTATGCCGGCGCTGCCTTTTGCCTGCTGACCCTGACCTTGCTGGCGGGGCGAAAAAAACCGCTTCAAGCCGGCTCAATCAATGAGTAGCCAAACATGACCACTGCCCTCATCCTTTTCGCTCACGGCGCCCGCGACCCAGAATGGGCCAAGCCCATGCGTCGCGTGCAGGCAGCCATTCGGCAACGCGTCAGCGGCACGCCGGTTGAACTGGCCTTTCTCGAGTTCATGACCCCGACCCTGCCGGAGCAGGCGGCCGAACTGATCGCACAGGGGGCTGACAGGATAGTCGTGATGCCAATGTTCATCGCTTGCGGCGGGCACCTGAAAATGGAGACGCCGCAGATGCTGGATGCGTTGCGCGCCACCTATCCCAAGGTCGAGTTTTCATTGGGCAATGCGATCGGCGAGCATGAAGCGGTGGTCCAGGCCATGGCCGCGGCTACCCTGGATACGGCTGGCCTGTAGATTGCTAGTCAAGCCCTATGCTGACCGTACTTGTCATTGACGAATCCCGTTTACGGGCCGGAGAAATTTGCGCCGGGCTGGCGCTGGCCGGTTATCAGGTAGCAGCCATCCTGGCTGGTGCCGAAAACCTGACGGCCGAAGTCGAGCGTCTGCAGCCCGATGTCATCCTGATCGATACCGACAGCCCGAGTCGCGATACGCTGGAAAACCTGGCGGCGATGAACAAGGATATGCCTCGGCCGGTTGTCATCTTCACCCAGGCGGATGGCCAGGAAACCATCCGTGATGCCGTCAAGGCTGGCGTTTCGGCCTATGTCGTCGACGGCCTCGATCCGAAACGGATCAAGCCCATTGTCGATGTGGCTCGGGCGCGATTCGAGGATACGCAGGCTCTGCGGCGTGAACTCGACGAAATTTCCCAGAAGCTGAGCGACCGCAAGCTGGTCGACCAGGCCAAGGGAGTGTTGATGAAAGCACGCGGCATGGATGAGGACGCCGCCTATCACGCCATGCGTAAACTGGCGATGGCGCGCGGACAGTCGATGGCCAAGGTGGCGCGTGACGTTATCGACATGGCCCGGGTGCTGCTCTGATGCTGTGCGGGAAATCGCGCGCTGCACTGCGATAGTGCGTCGATCTCGTCGTGATTTTGTTTAAACCGTTTTCGGAGCTTTCTTGATGACCATTCACTCCCCCGGGATACGCAGCGGAGCCCTGGCCGCCGGTTCGGATGCGCCCGAAAAAAGAGAAGTCCGTATTGGTTTCATGCCGCTCACCGATTGCGCCTCGCTCGTCATGGCCGCGGTTCACGGTTTCGACGAGAAATACGGCATCAAAATCATTCCGAGCAAGGAAGCCTCGTGGGCTTCGGTACGCGATAAGCTGGTCAATGGCGAACTCGATGCCGCCCATGTCCTGTATGGCCTGATCTACGGTGTCCAACTCGGCGTCGGTGGCCCGAAGAAGGACATGAGCGTGCTCATGAGCCTCAACCACAACGGGCAGGCGATCACCCTCTCCAATCAGTTCAAGGACAGGGGCGTTGTCGATGCGCCGAGCCTGGCCAGGCAGCTTGGCAAGCAGGAGAAGACGTACACTTTCGCCCAGACCTTTCCGACCGGCACCCACGCGATGTGGTTGTACTACTGGTTGGCGGCGCATGGTATCAACCCGCTGCAGGACGTCAAGACCATTACCGTGCCGCCGCCGCAGATGGTCGCCAACATGCGCCTCGGCAAGATGGACGGTTTCTGCGTCGGTGAACCGTGGAACAACCGCGCCATCATCGACAACATCGGTTTTACGGCGGCGACGACGCAGGAGATCTGGGCCGATCATCCGGAAAAGGTGCTTGGCACAACGACCGATTGGGTCAAGCAGAACCCGAATGCGGCGCGCGCTGTCGTCGCGGCGATTCTTGATGCCGGCAAATGGATCGACAGCTCGATCGCCAACAAGCAGAAGACCGCCGAAACGATTGCCAGCAGGTCCTACCTCAATACCGACACCGAGGTCATCGTCGCCCGCATGCTCGGCCGCTACCAGAACGGATTGGGGAAGAGTTGGGACGACAGAAGCTGCATGAGGTTTTTCAACGATGGTGCGGTCAACTTCCCTTACCTCAGCGACGGCATGTGGTTCATGACGCAGCACAAGCGCTGGGGCTTGCTCAAGAGTCATCCGGATTATCTGGCTGTGGCCCGGCAGGTGAACCGCATCGACATCTACAGCCAGGGGGCCGCCGCCGCCGGTGTGGCTTTGCCCGAGAGCGAGATGCGCAGTTCGCAGATGATCGACGGAGTGGTTTGGGACGGCAAGGAGCCGGCCGGGTATGCCGACGCTTTCAAGATCAAGGCTTAGGCACGATTGATCTCTTCCGTTTTCGGACGCCCCGGCAATGCGGGAAGCCGGTCTATGGCCCGACAGTGAGCATCGCCGCGCTTCGCGAACCCGGCCTGGCCCATGATCGGGCATCCATCGCTTAGGGCATCGCCAAGACCCCGCCTTGGGCGAAGCTGGCGGCCCGGATTTTCCCTGCAAATCCCTAATTTTTGTCAATAAGCATTTCTGTCGCACGGAGTTGTCAAAAATTTTGATTCTGAAATATCTGTCAATTCATACTAAAATATTCAGGAAATGGCAGGGGAGCGGAAAACCAAGTGGCAGGCGGACAGGCGTTGATATCTCTAATATCGAATGTGGCTGATGACGGCGTGGATATGCAGTCGGTTCTCGATGCCATTCCTGCCAAGATTGCGCTGCTCGACGCCGAAGGGAAGGTGCTGCTCGCCAATGCCGCCTGGAGGGCTGGGGACACGGCGACCTGCTGTGCCATCGGCACCAATTACCTGACTGCCTGCGAAAGCATTGCCGCTCATGCTTCGGGCATGGGGGCAGGGGCTTCCGCCGTCCTGAGAGATATTCTGGCGGCCCGCAGGGAGGCCGTGAGTTACGTTTACCCCTGCCCCAGTCCGGAACAGCAGCAGTGGTTCAGGGCCTATTTCGTACCTCTGCTCATCGGCAAAATGCGGGGTGCGGCCGTTATCTACCTGGATATCAGCGATAGCGTGATGGCCGAGCAGCGTCTGTTCAAACTGGCGCATTTCGATGCCTTGACCGGTCTACCCAACCGGACCCTGTTTCTTGACCGCCTGCAGCATGCCGGGCAGCATGCCGACCGGAATGAAGGCAAGCTGGCACTCATTCTTGCGGGGATCGATCAGTTCAAGAAGATCAACGACACCCTCGGGCACCAGGCGGGCGACCAGTTGCTGCAGCAGTTCGGTCTGCGCCTGCGCGAGTTGTTTCGCAAGAGCGACACAATCGCTCGGCTGGGTGGCGACGAGTTCGCGATCATGCTGTCCGGAACGAAGGATGCCACGGAAATTGGTTTTGTCGCGAGGAAGTTGCTGAGTGCGCTTAAGGCCCCCTTCCCGATTGCCGGAAAAGATGTTTTCTGTTTGGTCAGCCTGGGCATTGCCATTTATCCGGACGATGCCGACGACGTGGAAACGTTGTTGGCGGGCGCCGATGCCGCCATGTACCGGGCCAGGCAGGTCGGCAGCGACAATTTTCAGTTCTTTACCGGGGACACCAACGACCATGCGCTGGAGCGCATGCAATTGGATGGCGAACTGCGTCTGGCCCTGGGGCGGGGCGAGTTCGAGGTTTACTACCAACCCAGAGTCAGTTGTCTGGACGGTGCGATCGTCGGTACGGAGGCGCTTCTGCGCTGGAATCATCCGGTGCGGGGGGTTGTTTCTCCCATCGAGTTCATTCCCGTTCTCGAAACGATCAATTTGATCGAGGATGTCGGTGCCTGGGTCCTCGACCAGGCATGCCGGCAACTTCGCCGGTGGGCGGATGATGGCATCGATCTGCCGGTGATGGCTGTCAATGTGTCGGCTCGCCAGTTCGAACGTGGGGGGCTGGTCGAAAAAGTCAAGGTGACCCTGGCTGCTCACGCCATCCGCCCCAGTCATCTCGAACTGGAGTTGACGGAAAGCCTGCTCATGCGCAATGTGGAACAGGTGATCAAGACACTGGCCGAACTGCGTCAACTGGGTGTCAGGCTATCCGTAGACGATTTCGGTACCGGCTATTCGAGTCTTTCCTATCTCAAGCAGTTCCCGCTCGATTCGCTCAAGGTCGATCGCTCCTTTGTCCAGGACATCACGGCAGATCCCGATGATGCTTCGATAACCCGGGCAGTCATCACCATGGCTCACCAACTCAAGCTCAAGGTGGTGGCGGAGGGCGTCGAGACGGAAGGTCAGCTTGCCTTGCTGGTCGCCAACCAGTGCGATGAAATTCAGGGATTTTTCTTCAGCCCCCCTGTTCCCGCCGCCGACATGACGCGCATGCTGGCTGAAAAGCGGGCTTTGCCACCGGAACTCATCCGTCCGGACAATCGTCCGCGCACCATTCTGCTGGTCGACGACGAGGAAAATATTCTCTCATCGCTCAAGCGACTGCTGCGTCGCGATGGCTACCGCATCCTGGCCGCCGGCAGTGGCGCCGAGGGACTGGAGTTATTGGCCAAGAATCAGGTCGATGTCATCGTTTCCGATCAGCGCATGCCGGCCATGACCGGCGTCGAGTTCTTGCGACGGGTAAAAACCATCCATCCGCATATCGTTCGCCTCGTGCTTTCAGGTTATACGGAGCTGCAGTCGATTACCGACGCCATCAACGAAGGGGCTGTTTACAAATTCCTGACCAAACCCTGGGATGATGATCTGCTTCGCAGCAATATCGAGGAGGCTTTTCGCCACAAGGAACTGGCCGACGAAAATCGGCGCCTGTCGCACCAACTGCAACTGGCCAATACCGAACTGGCCCATAGCAACCAGCAGCTTCAGGAATTGCTGAATACCAAGCAGCAGCGGATCGTACGCGACGAAACCATGCTTGGGGTCATACAGGAAGTTCTGCATCAGGTTCCCATTCCAATCATCGGTGTCGACAACGAAGGCATGGTGGTTTTCGCCAATGCGGGGGCCTCTTTGGAACTGGGGAAGGGGGGGGCTCTGCTCGGTAACTATGCAGCCGATTGCGTGCCCGGTGAATTGCTGGCGCTGCTCGAGCAGCCTTCCGGCACGATTCTGCCCTGGCCCGGTAGTGAAACTATCTATCGGGCCAGTTGTTTGCCAATGGACGATCATCACTACGCGCAAGGAAAGTTGTTGATGTTGGTTCCCGAAGTGAGGCAGCATGAATAGCGAACATCGAACGCTCCCGATCGACGAAGTGCAGCCCGGCGCCTTGCTGGCCGACTCGGTTCGCGATCCGGACGGCCGGGTGATTTTCCCAAAGGGAACGGCGGTTACCGCAGCAATCCTGGACGGTTTGCGCGCCAGCGGCATAGACTCGCTGGCGGTGATGCACGCGGAGGAGATGGCGAGTCCCGAGCTGCAGATGGCCAAACGCTTGCGCCATCTATTTCGACATGCCGGTGGCGGCGTCCCTTCCTTGGAACTGAGACGACAGATTTCGGCTTACAGGCTGACAAAGAACGATGACTGATCCCGACGACTTCCACCTCGATCCGGAAATGGTGGCACGCAGTATCGTCAAGCTGCCGTCACTGCCGGTCATCGTTCTCGATTTGTTGCGATCGATCGAGGACGAAAACATATCCGCCGATATGCTGGCGGCGAAAATGTCGACCGACGTGGCATTGGTCGCGCGTTTGCTGAGAGTCGCCAATTCGTCGTTCTACGGGCTGCAACGCAAGGTGTCGTCGGTTTCCGACGCGATTTTCGTTCTCGGCCTGAGCAGTATCCGCAACATGGCCCTGTCCGCGACCTTGTACGAGGCACTGAACAGCCGGATTGATGCGGCCTGTTTCGATTTCAAGGGATTTTGGCGGCATAGCCTGGCAACGGCGCTGTGCGCCGAAGCGCTGGCGGAAAAGATGAAAAGTTCGCGGGAGGCGGCATTTACCGCTGGCCTGATGCATGATGTCGGGCGGCTCTTCCTGCCCATCTGCTTTCCCGGACACCAGGAAGCGGTCAACGAGTACGCGATGCGTGTCGACTGCTGCGCCTACGAGGCGGAAAGAGCCGTTCTCGGTACCGATCATGCCCGGATCGGACGGATATTGACCGAGCAATGGAATTTTCCGTCATCCCTGAGCGAAGCAGTGAGCGAGCATCATGAGGCGGACAAGTCGACACTGCCGCCGCTGGCTTGTGTCTTGCACCTGGCCGACTGTATCGTTCACGGTCTGGACCTGGGCGGCGAAGAATCCGAACAGGTGCCGCGCATCAATGCGTATTGCTGGAATGAGGCCAACTTGTCGTGGGCGGATAGTCAGGCACTGTTTTTGGCTGTCGAATCAGGACTCGAGACCTTGTGTCGCGAATTGGATATCTGATAACCGGAGTCGGGTACATGGATGCCTTTGTCTGGAATGATCGCTTTTTGACGGGCGAACCGGTTGTTGACAGCGAGCACAAGGAACTCATCCGCATCATCAACTGGGTTGCACTCTTGCAATCCCGGGAAGAACGGACGACCGAGGTTCAAGACGTCCTTGAGGAATTGGTTCAATACGCCGTCAAGCATTTCTCGCATGAAGAGCAACTGATGCTCGAGAGCGCTTGTGATAGCCGGCATGTAGACATGCACCGGGCCATTCACCGCGATTTTGCGCAGCAAATAACGGCCATGCGCCAGATTTCGATCGGTTCGACCGACACGGAGTTTTTGCTACGCTTCCTGACCAGTTGGCTGGCCTATCATATTCTCGGCATCGACCAGTCGATGGCTCGCCAGGTCAAGGCCATCCGCGGCGGCGCCACGCCGGCCGAAGCCTTCGAGAACGAAAGGCGGGTCGCGACGGACCCGGCGACCGCCAGTCTGCTCGACGCCCTGAACTCGCTCTATCGAGTCATCGCCTCGCGCAACCAGGCGCTGGTCGATCTCAATCTTCGCCTCGAGCATCTGGTCGACGAGCGCACCCGGGAGCTCTCTGATGCCAACGGACAACTGCTTCTCGAGCAATCCGAACTGAAGGCGGCCTTGAGCACCGTCGAGAGCACGCAGCGCAAGTTGCTCGATTCGGAGCGGCGACGCGCGCTCGACGCCCAGCGATACATGCAGCAATTACTGGCCCAGATCGTCGATGGCGACCCCGTTCCGACGCTGGTCATCGGCGCCGACCACAAGGTGACGCACTGGAACAAGGCCTGCGCGACGGTAACCGGTATTCCGGCCGGTGACATGATCGGGACGCGCCGTCAGTGGACCGCTTTTTATCCGAATGAGCGCCCGATCCTGGCAGATTTGATCATTGATAGTGAAAATGACCATCTTGAAACCTATTACGAAGGGAAATACAAGCGATCGCGGATTATCGACGGCGCCTACGAGGCCGAGGATTTTTTTCCTCACCTCGGCGAAGGCGGCTGCTGGTTGTATTTCACGGCAGCACCCCTGCGCGATGCTCAAGGCAGGATCATCGGGGCGATAGAAACCCTGCTCGACGTTACCGAACGGCACAATGCGGTCGATGACCTCCAGCGTTACCAGGCGCATCTTGAAGAACTGGTCGAGACCCGTACCCGGGAAGTCGGTGCCGCCAATCAGCAAATGGCGCAGGATATCGCCAAGCGGGAAGCGGCGGAAAGCGAACTGCAGCGCCGCTACATGGAACTGACCGAGTTGAATATCCGGCTTTCCGATACCCAGGGGCAACTGGTCCAATCCGAGAAACTGGCTTCCATCGGCCAACTGGCGGCCGGGGTCGCCCATGAAATCAACAACCCGATCGGCTACGTTCATTCCAATCTGGGAGCCCTGGGCAAGTATCTGGAGGATCTCTTCTCCGTGCTGGCGGCCTACGAGGCGGCCGAACCGTCGCTGGCCGACCCCGAATTGCGGGGCAAATTGAAAGCCTTGCGCCAGAAGGTCGACCTCGATTTCCTGCTTGAGGATATCCCCGTTCTGATGCGGGAATCGAAGGAAGGCATTACCCGTGTCAAGAAGATCGTCCAAGATCTCAAGGATTTCTCGCGCGTCGATTCGAAGCAGGAATGGCATTGGGCCAATCTGCACGAGGGAATCGATTCGACGGTCAATATTGTCGCCAACGAGATCAAGTACAAGGCTGATGTCGTCAAGGCTTACGGCGAACTGCCGGATGTCGAGTGCATCGCCTCGCAGTTGAACCAGGTGTTCATGAATCTTCTGGTCAACTCAGCCCATGCCATGGGGGCAGAGCGCGGCTGCATCACCATTCGCACCGGTCTCAAGGACGACCAGGTCTGGCTCGAGTTTTCCGATAACGGCTCCGGCATTCCCGAGGAAATCCGCAGCAAGATATTCGATCCCTTTTTCACCACCAAGCCGGTCGGCAAGGGAACGGGGCTGGGTCTCTCTCTCGCCTACGGAATCATTCAAAATCACAACGGTTCGATCGAGGTGGAAAGCGAAATCGGCAAGGGAAGCACCTTCCGGATTATGCTGCCGGTAAAACATACGGAGTCTGCCAAGGATGCCTGCCATGCCCCCTGAAGCCGAGAGCGGGTTGCAGGCCTGGCGATTGCTCTTCGTCGATGACGAACCGAATATTCTGTCGTCCTTGCGGCGCCTGTTCCGGCCGCTGGGCTACCAGATACGGACCGCCGGCAGTGCTGCCGAAGGCTTGCAAATATTGGACGAGGAGCCCGTCGACCTGGTGATTTCCGACATGCGCATGCCGGAAATGGATGGCGCCCAGTTTTTGGCACAGGTTCGGGAGCGCTGGCCGGAGACCGTACGCATCCTCCTCACCGGTTACGCCGATATCGAATCAACGGTCGATGCGATCAACAAGGGGGAAATCTACCGTTACGTATCCAAGCCCTGGACCGACAGCGATATATTGCTGATCGTGCGCCATGCCTTGGAGCGCAAGGGACTTGAGCGGGAAAAGGCACGCCTGGAGGCCTTGACCCTCAGCCAGAACGAAGAATTGAAGGACCTCAATGCCAATCTGGAATTGAAGGTCATGGAGCGCACCGTCGAACTGCGCCAGGCACACGACAAGCTGAAAGCCAGCTTCCTGACCTCGATCAAGGTCTTCGCCAACCTGATCGAACTGCGCGGCCCGGCCCTGGCCGGGCATTCGCGCCGGGTGGCGGACCTTGCGCGCAAGATGGCGAACATCCTGAAACTGAGTGCGGCCGAATGCCAGGATGTATTCTTGGCCGGCCTGTTGCACGACATCGGGAAAATCGGCTTGCCGGACGCCTTGCTTGCCAAGCCGGTGCCCAGTTTTAGCGGGGACGAACTCGGGCTCTATCGCAAGCACCCAGTCAAAGGCGAACAGGCGCTGATGGCGCTGGCCGAACTGCGCGGGGCGGCCAAGATATTGCGTTCCCACCACGAGCGTTACGACGGCCAGGGCTTTCCCGACGGTCTGAGCGCTCAGGCGATTCCGATCGGTGCCCGTATTTTGGCCGTGGCCAACGATTTCGACGGCCTGCAGATCGGAACGCTGTCGATGCGCCATTTTCATGTCGAGGACGCCAAAAAACTGATCGCCGAAGGGCGGGGGAAGCGCTATGATCCGGCGGTGATCGACGCCTTTCTGCAAGCGATGGGCGGCGCCGACCCTGAAATTCTTGGCGAGGAGCAGGTCAGTCCGGGCAGTTTGCAGCCCGGCATGGTGCTGGCGCGCGATATCCTGTCGCGCGACGGCGTGCTGCTCTTGGCGGCGGACTACCTTCTCGACGCCAGCCTGATTCGACAAATTCGAGAATATGTTGCGAGCGACGGCAACTCCCCGCAGATATTCGTTCGTGCCCAGCGGAGATCTTCATGAATCGCGTTTTGCTCCTGGATGATGAGCCCAATGTGGTCAGCGCCCTTAAACGAACGCTGGCGCAAGCTTTCCAGAACGAGGATTTGACCATCGAGACCTTTACCGACCCGCACGCCGCCCTTGCCCGGGCTGCGGAGGTATCCTTCGACACGGTGGTTTCCGACTATCGCATGCCGATCATGGACGGTGTCGCTTTTCTCAAGCAATTCCGGCAATTGCAACCGGATGCCCCACGCCTCATCCTTTCCGCCTCCACCGATTTCGATACGCTGATGACGGCGATCAATGAAGCGGCGATTCATCGATACCTCGTCAAGCCGTGGGCCGAAGACGAGTTGGTCGCCGCCTTTCGGGAGGCACTGGAGCACTACTCTCACGTCTCGGGCGATCGCTGGCTGGCCGACAGAATGCGGGAAAACCTG
>JAJXVG010000243.1 GCA_021782315.1 Pseudomonadota bacterium
CGCGCTGTCTACCGCCGCCGGTCTGCTGATGGCGATTTCATCGGCAGTCTCCCATGACCTGGTCAAGGGGGTCTTCAAACCGGACATCAGCGACAAGTCGGAACTGATGGCGGGCAAGGTCTCGATGGCTTTCGCCATCGTCATCGCCGGCTACCTGGGTCTGAATCCGCCCGGCTTTGCGGCCGGTACCGTGGCCCTGGCCTTCGGTATCGCGGCATCGTCGCTGTTCCCGGCGATCATGATGGGCATCTTCTCCAAGAAGATGAACAAGGAAGGGGCCATCGCCGGTATGTTGGCGGGCCTTTTCATCACCCTGTTCTACGTGTTTGCCCACAAGGGGATCTTCTTCATCAAGGGAACCGCTTTCGTTGATCTGATCGGTGGACCAAACAGCTTTTTCGGCATTACGCCGGAGGCTTTCGGTGCGATTGGCGCGCTGTTCAACTTCATCGTCGCATTCGTGGTGGACAAGTTGACCGGCGAACCGCCGAAGCACATCCAGGATCTGGTCGAAAGCGTTCGTATTCCGCGTGGCGCGAAGGCTGTCAATGGTGCCCATTAGGCAGGGCTGACCCGTCGGCCGGCGGCCTCGCCGCCGGTCTTTCCATCCCCCCGGTCGCTGTGCGATTGAGGGGGCCGCTTTTTGAATGACCGTGTGTCGGTCAAATCTCCAAATATTCGGGGTTGCCCATGGGCGTTGACATTAGTGTTGCATTGACCTGGGTGCTATTCCTGGCGCTGTTTCCCATCAGCTATTTCTGGATCAGGCGCGCCTGGCGGATCATGGTCCGCAAGGATTATTCCGAAGTGGCGCTCAAACGTGGCTGTCCACCGGTCAATCCGGAGAGGTTTGCGCCATTTGCGGCAGTCATCAATCTGCTCGCCGCCGGCCTGATCGTTTTTGTCGTCGTCGGCGTTGCCACCGGTTCACTGGCTTACGAGACGTGGACCGCGATCGCCGGATCGACCATATGGCTCAAGTTCATGCTCGACTTCGTCCTGAGTCGGCATGCCCATCCTTTCGTGTTTCGCAAAAAAGGATGATTCCCGCCGACTCTCCGTGTAGCTCCGTACCTCGGAACCGCTTGGCGGACGCCGTAGTGGTCGGGCCTGGGCCTGTCGGCCATATCGAATGGACAGCTGTGATCGACCTCGGTTATGCTGAAGGGATATTAATTGACGGCTGAATGCACCGTTGTTCAGAATTTATCGAGGCCATGGCACATCGTTTGTTGATTGTCGAAGATGATCGCGATCTGGCGAGAAACCTGATCGACTATCTCGAACTGCGCGGCTATGCCACCGACTATGCCGCTGACGGATACGGTGCGATGAACCTCCTGGCAGCCAACGACTACGATCTGGCCGTGCTCGACCTGATGCTGCCGGGAATCGATGGCATTTCAATTTGCCACCGCCTGCGTAACGAACTGATGCGTCGCACGCCGGTGGTCATGCTGACCGCCAAGAATGACGTCGAGGTGAAAGTTTCCGCCTTTGATTTAGGGGCAGATGACTATATCGTCAAACCGGTTGCACTGCGTGAAATGGAGGCCCGTATTCGCGCCTTGATCCGCCGCGCCAACGGCGATGGCGATAACTCCGTACTGGCGGTGGGAGACCTGCGCTTCGACACCGGAACCATGCGAATCGAGCGGGCGGGAACGGCGATCGCCATGCCGCCGGTTCCGATGCGGATTCTGGCC
This sequence comes from Pseudomonadota bacterium, assembly GCA_021782315.1. Taxonomy (GTDB): domain Bacteria; phylum Pseudomonadota; class Gammaproteobacteria; order Burkholderiales; family Rhodocyclaceae; genus Azonexus. The sequence goes on from JAJXVG010000243.1 coordinate 1,707, forward strand.
TTGCTCATGCGGCATTCGCCGAATGTCGTGCACCAGCAAACGCTTTTCCGCGAAATATGGGGCGAGGAAGCGGGTGACCGACATGCCATGGTGGTTCACATGCATGCCTTGCGCAATCTGGTGGACAAGCCCTTCGAACAGCAGCTGATACACACGGTGCGCGGCTTCGGTTACCGGATTGCGGCTGACCATGCGCCCCTATGACAGCCTCCGCGAAAAACTGGTCCAACCGTTTGTCCTGCTCGGTTTCATCGTCAGCACCACGCTCGGTCTGAGTACCTTCAGTCTGCTGGCTTATATCGAAGAGCGCGCGGTGGTGCGTACGCTCAATGTCGAACTGGAAAGCTTTCGCCGCCGGCTGGCGTTCAATCCGGATGCGCTGCCGGCCGATTCCCAGTTGTTGAAGGGGGTCTTTCTGCCTTCCGAATTGCTGGCAGCCTATCGCCCTTCGGTTAGCAAGACGGCCCGCGCCGAGATGCGTACCGTCGGCGACAAGGACTACAGCCTGCTGCTGGCCGAAGTCGATGGCCGACCTTTTGCCCTGATGTATGACCGATCCTACATCAAGAGCAACCTGGCGCAACTGGCCATGATCCTGCTGCTGGCGGCCGGCGGCATGACGTTGCTCTCCTATCTGGTGGGCGCATGGCTGGCCCGGCGCGTCGTACAGCCGATCGTACGCCTGATGGGCGACGTCTCGATCAGGGCGGCGCAGCGGGAACTGCCGACCCGGGGGCTTGGTTTTTCGGCCACCGCCTATCCACGCGACGAAATCGGGCAACTGGTTCGGGAACTCGACCGCTTTTCGCAGCGCCTCTGCGCCTTCATCGAGCGTGAAAGCTATTTTGCCGCCGATGTCAGCCACGAGTTGCGCACGCCGGTCACCGTCATCGCAGGCGCGGCCGAGGTTCTGGCCGATCTCGAAGATCTGCCGGTTAGCGTCCGGCAGCGGATCGAAACCATCCGCCGACAAGCTTTGCGCATGTCGCAGATTCTGGAAGCGATGTTGCTGCTGGCCACCGAGGAAGGTGAAGGTGGCGATCCTGTCTGCGCCTTGGCCGAGGTTGTGGTTGACGTGGTGGCCGATATCATGCCCACCCTGTCCGGTAGCCCGATTGGCATTGAAACATGTTTTCTCGGCCGGCCGATCATTTCGGTCGAGCGGGCATTGGCCTACGTCCTGATCAGCAACGTGCTCAGGAACGCCTGTGCCCACGCGCGCGAGGGAGTAGTCGGCGTGACGCTGGAGGCCCATGCCCTGGATGTGGTCGACAAAGGGGAGGGCATTCCCGAAGAGCGCTTCCCGGAATTGTTCAAGCGGCATGCCAAGGGCGAGCAGAGCGATGGTCATGGCCTCGGTCTGTCGATCGTGGCCCGCATCGCCGAGCGCTTGGGCTGGCGTATTACCGTGGAGAGCCGGGTCGGCGTCGGCACCCGATTCCGCTTCGAGTTTGCCGACGAGCCGCCGGATGGTATTGGCGGCAAATAGCGAGGACGCCGCAGGGCAGTTTGCCGGCAATGGCGGCGCCGGCTCGGAATTGTCTCGATGGCGCAGGGTATGGAGCGTTTGAGGTCATGCCGGCGCTCCGGGAATGTCCGCTCAGGATTGCGTCAAGGCGGCGATATCCTTCGCAATTTCCGTTGCGACACGCCGCAGGGCCTGGCGCTGGGCGGAGACCACGGTCGGGATGTCGTTTGCCGCGCCGCTCAGGGGTTGTCGGAAGCTGCTGCGGCCGACGATGGATTTGCCGCTGCGATGCTCAATGCGCCACAGCACATCGACATCCACCCCCTGGCCGACGACGGCGTCGAATTGCTGGAAGTCCAGCGCGAGCTTGAAATCGACGGCAAAACCCGCGTCCTCGGCCGGCAGGGCAGCAACGCGGCTGGAGTCGAGCAGTTCGCCGAGGTCCTTGGCGATGAGACGGGGAATTTCACGACGCAGCGGTTCCGCCCAGCGATATTGATCGCTCAGGGTGAGATGGTTGCCTTCCGTGCGCAGCACCAGCCGGGAACGGTCGATGAGATCGGGCAGTTGGGCCCGGATGACGGCGATGCCGGGGGTCGTCGATGACCGGGACAACGGCGGCCGGCCGTCGTCCAGCGTGAAATAGCGAACCGGCGGCGCGCCGGCACAGGCGCTCAACATGGCGAGGGCGGCGATGCAAGCCAGTTTTGCGGGATGGTTCATCGCGGTCTACTTTCCGGTAATAATGGCCTGGGGATGCTCTTCGAGCATGTCGGCGAGATTGCGCACGGCGCTGGCGGCGCGCCCCACTTCGCGCAGGGTGTCGCGCAGTTCCGCCTGCACCGGTGCATCCTTGGAGAGCACTGCGTTGGCGCGGTCGAGGGTCTGGCGCGCCTCGCGCAGGGTGGGCGCGAGTTCCGGCACGACGTCCTGATCGATGTGGGCGATCAGTTGATCCGTGCGCCGCAGCGTTCCATGCAAGGCCTCAACGACGGCTTCCACCTGCGCCTGCAGCGAATCGAGGCTGCCCGGCTGGGTCGGCAGTTCGGGGACGGACTGCTTCCAGTCAACGGCCTTGGTCCTGGCCTTGGGGAAGAAGTCGAGGGCGATATAGCGCTGGCCGCTGAGCAGGTTGCCGGTCCGCAA
>JAJXVG010000244.1 GCA_021782315.1 Pseudomonadota bacterium
TTCCCGGCATTCGCGTGGTCAAGGCCTTTGCCCAGGAAAAGCGCGAGGGCGAGCGCTTTCGCGCCGCCAACGAGCACAACCTGGCGATGAACGACAAGTTGAACAAGACCTGGTCGCTGTTCACGCCGACCGTCACCCTGCTCACCGAAATCGGCCTGCTCGTCGTATGGATATTCGGCATCTGGCAGATTTCCAAGGGCAACAGTTCGGTCGGCGTGCTCACCGCCTTCCTCGCCTACATCGGCCGCTTCTACGCCCGGCTCGACTCGATGAGCCGTATCGTTTCGGCCACCCAGCGCGCCGCCTCCAGCACCAAGCGCATTTTCGACATTCTCGACCACGTTTCCAGCGTGCCCGAGCCGAGCAGCCCGGTCCACCTGAGCAAGGTCACCGGCCGACTCGAACTGAAGAAGGCCAGCTTCCGCTACGGCACCCGCTCGGTCACCCGTGACGTCGACCTGGTCATCCAGCCCGGCGAAATGATCGGCCTGGTAGGGCATTCCGGCTCCGGCAAATCCACGCTGGTCAACCTCATCTGTCGCTTCTACGACGTTTCCGAAGGCCAGGTCCTGATCGACGGCGTCGACGTGCGCTCGGTGCCGGTCGCCGAATTCCGCCAGCACATCGGCCTGGTGCTGCAGGAACCCTTCCTCTTCTTCGGCACCATCGCCGACAATATCGCCTACGGCAAGCCGCAGGCAACGCGCCAGGAAATCATCGCCGCCGCCCGCGCCGCCCATGCCCACGAATTCATCCTGCGCCTGCCGCACGGCTACGATTCGCTGGTCGGCGAGCGCGGCCAGGGCCTGTCCGGCGGCGAGCGCCAGCGCATCTCCATCGCCCGCGCCCTGCTCATCGACCCGCGCATCCTGATCCTCGACGAGGCGACCTCGGCGGTCGACACCGAAACCGAGAAGGAAATCCAGAAGGCGCTCGACAACCTGGTCAAGGGCCGCACCACCATCGCCATCGCCCACCGCCTGAGCACGCTGCGCAAGGCTGACCGGCTGGTCGTCATGGATCGCGGACGGATTGTCGAAATCGGCAACCACGACGAACTGATGGCCATCGAAGGCCATTACTACAAGCTTTACATGGCCCAGGCCCGCAACGTCGATACCGAACCGGAACTGCCGCGCTCGCCCGAGCTTCCAAAAACCGCTACCGTCTGACCGCCATGGCCAACACTCAATTTCAACTGCAACGCGACAGCTACGGCCGACTGGTTTTGACGGCCGAAAACGGAGACATCCACGAAGGGGTCGCACCGGTGCGCGCCTTTCCCATCGCCGCCCCCGACGAAGGCTTGTCGCTGGTCAATTACGAAGGCCACGAAGTCGCCTGGATCGACCGCCTCGCCGACCTGCCGCCGGCCGTCGGCCAGCTGATCGAGGCCGACCTGGCCAGCCGCGAATTCGTGCCGGAAATCGAGCGCATCGAGGAGGTCTCCAGCTTCGCCTGCCCGAGCACCTGGCAGGTCGTCACCAACCGCGGCCGAACCGAACTGCGCCTGAAGGGCGAGGAGGACATCCGCCGCCTGTCGCAAACCCGGCTGCTCATCGCCGACAGCCACGGCATCCAGTTCCTGATCCGCGACCTGACGCGACTCGACCGTCAGAGCAGGAAGCTGCTCGACCGTTTCCTGTAAGGCCGGCCTTGTAACAACCGGTAGCAAACTGTGACAATTGTTCCTTGCGGGTAATCCATCACCGCGCGAAAGCGTTAATAATCCCTGGTGATCCACCCGGTCGTCGGCAGACCACGATGCCCCATTACAATATCTGACTCGGAGCAGGGCGAAACAAGCATGAAGAAAAATAACATCATCATTCGGGACATCGTCAATCTGCGCGGCCCGAATATCTGGACCTACCGGCCTGTTTTCGAGGCCTGGATCGATATCGGCGAATTCGAGGACTACCCGTCCAATAAACTGCCAGGTTTCACCGACCGTTTGACTGCCTTTCTGCCGTCGCTGATCGAACACCGCTGCAGCCGCGACGAGCGCGGCGGCTTCATCGCCCGCCTGCACGAGGGCACCTGGATCGGTCACATCCTCGAACATGTCGCCCTGGAACTGATGACCCTGGCCGGCCTGCCCGGCGGTTTCGGCCGGACCCGGGAAACCAGCGAGCGCGGCGTCTACAAGCTGGCCATTCGCAACTGGCAGGACGACATCACGACCATCGCACTGGAGCAGGGCATCGCCCTCATCCTCGCCGCAGTCGAAGACCGCCCCTTCGATCTGGCCGAGCTGATCAACACCCTCAAGCGCAAGGTGGATCGCAAATACCTCGGCCCGTCGACCGCCGCCATCGTCGGCGCCGCAGACGAGCGCGACATCCCCGCCATCCGCCTGCTCGAGGACGGCAATCTCGTGCAACTCGGCTATGGCGCCGCCATGCGCCGCATCTGGACGGCGGAAACCGACCAGACCAGCGCCATTGCCGAAACCATTTCTCGCGACAAGGACCTGACCAAGGAACTGATTTCCTCGGTCGGCGTGCCGGTGCCCGAAGGCCGCGAAGTCGACAGTGCCGACGACGCCTGGGATGCCGCCGAAGACATCGGCCTGCCGGTCGTCGTCAAGCCGACCGACGGCAACCACGGGCGCGGCGTCTTCATCGACCTGACGACCAGGGAGGAAGTCGCCAAGGCTTACGCCATCGCCGTCGAGGAAGGCTCGGGCGTGCTGGTCGAACGCTCCATCCAGGGCATCGAACACCGCCTGCTGGTCGTCGGAGGCAAGCTGGTCGCAGCCAACCGCAGCGACCTGATCACCGTCACCGGCGACGGCAAGGCCACGGTGCAGGCGCTGATCGAAAGCCAGGTCAATACCGACCCGCGCCGCGGCACCACCGAGCTGCATCCGCTCTCGCTGATCCGCATCGACACCGCCGCCAGGATCGAACTGGAGCGCCAGGGACTGGGCGCCGACAGTGTGCCGGCCGAGGGCCGCACCGTGCTCATCCAGCGCAACGCAAACCACGCCTTCGACTGCACCGACGAGGTGCACCCCGATACCGCCCAGGTGGTCTCCCTGGCCGCCCGCGTCGTCGGCCTCGACATCGCCGGCGTCGATCTGGTCTGCCGGGACATCGCCAGGCCGCTCGGCGAACAGGGCGGCGCCATCGTCGAAGTCAATGCCGGCCCCAGCCTGCTCATGCACATCAAGCCGGGCATCGGCAAACCGCGGCCGGTCGGTCAGGCCATCGTCAACAACCTGTTCGGCGCCGGCCAGGGCGGCCGCGTGCCGCTGGTCGGCGTCACCGGCACCCACGGCAGGAATCCTGTCGCCAAGCTGGTCGCCCACCTCATCTACCTGTCCGGTCAGCGCGCCGGCCTGGCCTGCAACGACGGCACCTACCTCGGTCGCCGCCAGGTCCAGAAAACCAGCGCCGCCAACTGGGAAGGCGGCCGTCGCCTGCTGCTCAACCGTACCGTGCAAGCTGCAGTCATCGAGAACGGCGCCCCGGTCATTCTCGGCGAAGGGCTGGCCTACGACCGTTGCTCGGTCGGCATCGTCACCAATATCGTCCCGGCCGAAGAAGATCTGTCACGCTGGGACGTCCAGCCAACCGGCGGCGAGTACTACACGACACCCCGCTCCATCTACCGGACCCAGGTCGACGTCGTACTGCCCAGCGGCCATGCCGTCCTCAATGCCGAGGACGAACTGGTTGCCGACTTCGCCGAACTGTGCGACGGCGAGGTGCTCTTCTTTGCCTGCGACCCGACCAATCCGCGACTAGTCGCCCACCTGGCCGCCGGCAAGCGCGGCGTCACGGTGGTCGACAAGCGCATCGTCCTGCGCTCGGGCGGCGACGAGATCCGCCTCTGCCGGCTGGTCGATGCGCCCTACATCGGCAAGGCCAGGCAAACCAAGAACATCGCCAACGTACTGGCCGGCGTCGCCGGCGGCTGGGCACTCGGGCTGAGCAAGGAAGTGCTGAGCACCGGGATCAAAACCTTCGGTCTCGAACTGGCCGACCCGGCCGCCCTGATACCGCAGCTTGCCAAAAAATCGCAATTCGCCAAAAAACCGGCTGGCGCCGGGAAATAACAAGGATCGAGCCTCATGGACGTTTCCCGCATTCGTGCCCTGCGCGGCCCCAACCTGTGGAGCCGGCACACCGCCATTCAGGCCATCGTCAACTGTGAAGGCGGCGAGGTCGCCATCGCCAGGCTGCCCAATTTCGAAGCCCGCCTGCGCGAACGCTTCCCGGAACTGGGCGACCTGATTCCCGCCGACCACCTCGACACGGTGTCGATGGCGCACGCCCTGGAATTCGCCGCCCTCGGCCTGCAGGCCCAGGCC
>JAJXVG010000041.1 GCA_021782315.1 Pseudomonadota bacterium
GTGGCCACCATGCCGCCGAACGTGACGTAGACCATCATCAGAATGCCGACACAAATGACCGCGTAGTTGTATTCCAGGCCGAAGAGCAACTGGATCAATTGCCCGGCGCCGACCATCTGCACGATCAGATAGAAGCAGACCACAGTCAGCGATCCGAAGGCAGCAAAGGTGCGGATGCGGCTCTGATCGAGGCGATAGGACGCGATGTCGGCAAAGGTGAATTTGCCCAGATTGCGCAGGCGTTCGGCAATCAGGAACAGAATGATCGGCCAGCCGATGAAAAAGCCGATGGCGTAGATGAAGCCATCGAAACCGACCGAGTAGACCATCGATGTCAAGCCCAGCAAGGTGGCTGCAGACATGTAGTCACCGGCAATGGCCAGCCCGTTCTGAAAGCCGCTGATGCCGCCGCCTGCCGTATAGAAATCGGCCGTGGACTTGGTTCGCCGCGACGCCCAGTAGGTGATGACCAGCGTCGTCAGGACAAATACCAGGAACATGGCGATAGCGCTGATATTGACAGGCTGCTTCTGCACCCCTTCAATCGTGCCAGGTCCGGCCACGGCGAGTCCGGCGAGCAATATGCCGGCACACAGTGCGAAGAGGGAGCGTTTCATTTGCGTGCCTCCCGGAGGATTTCTTCGTTCATGGCATCGAACTCGCCATTGGCACGCCGGATATATACGGCGGTCAATAGCCATGCACCGATCACGATCAGGGCAGCAATTGGCCAGCCGATGGTGATGACGCTGTTCTCTGAAATTGTCGTGGCGAAGAATGTCGGCGCCAGGGCCGACATCATCATGAAGCTGTAATACGGCACCAGGACAACCAGCGAAAGCAGGATGGCAAAACGTGTTCGCTTACTGACCATCTCGGCAAATCTTGGATCGGCCCATATTTTTTTCTGGGTATTTTCTGAATTCAACATTTTTCCTCCTTGGTAAACCGCTTCTGGATTGGCAAAAAATTGGCCGGGTTAAAGCAGGTTCATCTTCCTGGCCGATTCCCTCAGTTCACTGCGGAAATCCGGATGGGCGATGCCGATCAGCGCTTCGGCCCTCTGCTTGGCTGTCTTGCCGCGCAGTTGGGCAACCCCGTACTCGGTGACGACGTAGTTGATGTCGTTCTTGCTGGTGGTGACATGGGTTCCCGGCGTCAGCGTCGGAACAACACGCGAAATGGTGTTTCCCGTCGCTGTAGACGGCATGACGATGAAGGCCTTGCCGCCATTCGAGCGGTTCGCCGCCCGCACGAAATCGGACTGCCCGCCGGTACCGGAGATCGGCGTAAAGACGAGCGTTTCCGAACCGCATTGACCGATCAGATCGATCTGCATGGTGGCATTGATGGCGATCAGGTTATCGTTCTGGCCGGCCAGGTACGGATCGTTGGTGAAACTGGAAGGGTGAAGCTCCAGTGCGGGATTGCGATGCATGAACCGGTAAAGCTTTTTGGACCCCATGGCGAAGGTCGCCAGAATCTTGCCGGTGTGATAGTTCTTGCGGCGGTTGGTGACCGCGCCCGATTCGACCAGGGTCATGATGCCGTCGCCGAGCATTTCGGTATGGATGCCGAGGTCGTGCTTGTGGGTCAGTTGCATGACCACCGCGTCGGGAATGCCGCCGTAGCCGATCTGCAAGGTGGCACCATCCGGGATCATCTCGGCCACGTATTTGCCGATGGCTTCCTGAACCGGGCCGATGTTCGGTAAACCGACTTCGGGAATCGGCAGGTCGCTCTCGACTACTGCCCCTACCTGCGAGATATGCACATGGCAGTCGCCGTACGAGAAAGGAACGTTGGGATTCACCTCGAGGATGACGGTGCGCGCCTTGCTGACCGCGGCCATGGTGTAATCGGCGGCCAACCCGAGCGAGAAATAGCCGTGCTCGTCCATCGGCGAGGCGACGCTGAAAACCACATCGGCCGGACTGAGACCTTGTTTGATCAGACATGGGAGTTCGGAGAAATAGGCCGGCAGGTAGTCGTTCCAGCCCTCCTGGCCACCTGGTCGTGAAGCCGGGCCAAAGAAATAGGCGACATGGCGAACGTGCTGCGCTGTTTCCGGATCGAAATAGGCGTGTTTCTTGATCGGCAGGATCTGGGCCACTTTGACGTCGTGGAAGTCACGCCGCCGCTCCGACAGTGCGGCCAGCAAATTGGGCGTTTCTGCGGGGCCTGTTGGTACAACGATGGTGTCGCCATCGCGAACCAGGCGAACGGCATCATCGGCTGATTGGCGTTTTTCACGATAAAGCTGATCGAACTGCATGGTGTCTCCCTTCTGTTTTATTAACGATGCTTGAATGCCGGTTTGCGCTTTTCGACGAAGGCGGCCATGCCTTCCTTCTGGTCTTCCAGGGCGAAGGCCGAGTGAAAGACCCGGCGCTCGAAGAGCAAGCCTTCGTTGAGACCCGACTCGTAGGCGCGGTTGACGCATTCCTTGATCATCATGGCCACCGGCAGCGAGTAGCCGGCGATCCTTTCGGCTGCGGCAAGCGTCTCGGCCAGCAGATTGGCTGCCGGGATGACGCGGGCAACCAGACCGGCGCGTTCGGCTTCGTTGGCATTCATCATGCGGGCCGTCAGGCACATGTCCATGGCCTTGGACTTGCCGACGGCGCGCGGCAAGCGCTGTGTGCCGCCGGCTCCGGGCAGGACGCCGAGCTTGATTTCAGGCTGGCCGAATTGGGCGATGTCGGCCGCGAAAATCATGTCGCACATCATCGCCAGCTCACAGCCGCCACCGAGCGCAAAGCCGGCCACGGCGGCGATCACCGGCTTGCGGCAGGTTTTGACGCGTTCCCAGTTGCGCGTGATGTAGTCGCCGCGATAGGCATCCATGTAGCTGAAGCCGGACATGGCGCCAATATCGGCACCGGCGGCAAACGCCTTTTCCGAACCGGTGATGACGATGCAGCCGATGTTCTCGTCGGCCTCGAAGGCATCGAGCGCAGCTGCCAGTTCGCTCATCAACTGGTCGTTCAGGGCGTTCAGTTGTTTCGGCCGGTTCAGGGTGATCAGGCCGACTTTGCCAACGGCTTCGGAGAGGATCAAGTCGAAGTTGTTCATGGAAATTCCAGAGTTGTGTTTGGCTTAAAAGGCGCCTTGCGCGCGCAGGCTGGCCAGTTCGTCGGGGAAAAAGCCCCAGTCCGTCAGGACTAGGGCATCGCCATCCGGCCTTGGTGGGCTAGGCCGGCCGGCCGGGGTGCCACTGAAGCGCGGCGCCGGCGCCGGCTGGATAACGCCGTTGACTTCGATGAAGGTATTGCGCGAGCGGTTGTGCTCGTGCTGCGGCGCTTCTTCCATGTCGAGCACCGGTGCAACGCAGGCGTCGGTGCCCTCGAAAATGGCGCACCAGGCATCGCGAGTCCGGGTAGCGATGACCGCCGCCAGTTTTTCCTTAAGTGCCGGCCATTGACTGCGATCCCACTGAGACTTGAAGGCCGGGTCGGCGATGCCGGTTTTCTCCAGCAGCAGCGCGTAGAACTGCGGTTCGATGGCGCCGACCGACAGCCATTTGCCGTCGCTGCACCGATAGGTGTCGTAGAAATGGGCGCCGCCATCGAGCAGGTTGTCGCCGCGATGCTGCGTCCACTGGCCCATCGCCTTCAGCGTGTACATCATGGACATCAGCACGGCGGCGCCATCCGTCATCGCCGCATCGACCACCTGACCTTGTCCGGTGTTTTTTGCTGAAATGACCCCGGCCAGCACGCCCATGGCCAACAGCATGGCACCGCCGCCACAGTCGGCAACGAGATTGAGTGGCGCAACGGGCTTTCCGCCTTTTTCACCGATGGCATGCAAGGCACCCGACAGCGACAGATAATTGATGTCGTGTCCGGCAGCATGCGCCAGTGAGCCGGTCTGCCCCCAGCCGGTCATGCGTCCATAGACTAGCCTGGGGTTGCGGGCCAGACAAACCTCGGGGCCAACGCCCAGGCGCTCCATGACGCCCGGCCGAAAGCCCTCGACCAGGGCGTCGGCCTGCTCGATCAGGCGCAAGGCCATTTCGATGGCTTCCGGCTTTTTCATGTCCAGGGCCACGACGCGACGGCTGCGGTTGAGAATATCGATCTTCGGGTCGAAAAGATCGGCGGTCGGGCGGCCGCTGACAGTAGCTTTTCTCTCGATGCGCAAGACTTCCGCACCGAGGTCGGCGAGCAGCATGGCACCCATTGGGGCTGGCCCGAGCGCGGCGAACTCCACCACCCTGATCCCTTTTAAAGGTCCCATGGTTTGTCTCCTGAGGGACTACGGCCGATTTCGTTTTTGGCGATTTTTCCGGTACACCGTAGCAATGGGGGTTTTTACTCGGCGGCGATGCTTCGCCCGATCACCATTCGCTGAATGTCGTTGACGCCTTCGTAGATCTGAGTGATACGCACGTCACGGTAGATGCGCTCGACCGGAAAGTCGCTGGTGTAGCCAACGCCGCCATGAATCTGGATGGCATTCGAGACAATCTTCTCGGCCGCTTCCGAGGCGAACATCTTGGCCATCGACGCTTCCTTCAGGCAGGGCTTGCCGGCATCCTTGAGCGTCGCCGCGCGCCAGACCATGAGGCGGGCGGCATCGAGCAGGGTGTTCATGTCGGCCAGCCGGAAAGAGACTGCCTGGTGCTCGATGATCGGTACGCCAAAAGTGACACGCTCTTTGGCGTAGCGGATGGCTGCCTCAAACGCAGCGCGGGCCATACCAATCGACTGGGCAGCGATGCCGATGCGGCCGGCTTCGAGGTTGGACAGGGCAATCTTGTAGCCTTCGCCTTCCTTGCCAAGCAGCGCAGAGGCCGGCACACGGCAGTTTTCAAGAATGATCTGGACCGTGTCGGAGGCATGCTGACCCATTTTTTCTTCAGTACGGCCGACAATGAAACCCGGCGTGGCGGTCGGCACCAGGAAGCAGGAAATCCCTTTCTTGCCAGCGCTCTTGTCGGTAACGGCAAAAACAATCGCCACCTGAGCGTGCTTGCCCGTCGTGATGAACTGCTTGATGCCGTTGAGGACAAAATAGTCGCCATCGCGGTCAGCACGTGTGGTGATGGCTGAGGCATCCGAGCCGGTGTGCGGCTCGGTCAGGCAAAAGCAGCCGAGTTTGTCACCGCGGGCCAGCGGTTTGAGCCATTCTTCCTTTTGCGCATCGCTGCCGTATTTCATCGTGATGCCACAGGCCAGCGAGTTCTGGACCGAAATGACAGTCGAGGTGGAAGCGTCACCGGCGGCGATTTCTTCCAGCATCAGGACCAGCGACATGTAATCCATGCCGGCGCCATCCCACTCCTCGGGAACGCACATACCAAGTGCGCCCAGCGCCCCCAGTTCCTTGAGCGCCTCAGCGGGGAACATGTGGCTTTTGTCCCATTCCGCGGCGAAGGGGGCCAGGCGTTCCTGGGCGAAAGCACGCATGGTGTCGCGGATCATTTCCTGTTCTTGGGTAAGAATCATGACGGTTCCGATCAGAGCATTTCAATGGCGATGGCGGTCGCTTCGCCGCCACCGATACAAAGCGAAGCGACGCCGCGCTTGAGACCGCGTTTTTTCATGGCGCCGAGCAGGGTGACCATGATGCGGGCGCCGGAAGCGCCAACCGGATGGCCGAGCGCGCAAGCGCCGCCATGGACGTTGACGATCTCGTGCGGCAGATTGAATTCGCTCATCGCCGCCATGGTGACGGCAGCAAACGCCTCGTTGACTTCCCACAGATCGACGTCGGACACCTGCCAGCCGGCGCGGGCCAAGGCCTTGCGGACGGAGCCGGCCGGGGCGGTACTGAACCAGTCCGGTGCCTGCGCGAACACGGCATGGCTGGCGATGCGGGCAATCGGTGTCAGGCCGTGACTGCGCGCAGTCGATTCGCGCATCAGCATCAGCACCGAAGCGCCATCGGAAATGCTGCTGGCGTTGGCGGCGGTGATCGTTCCGTCCTTTTTGAACGCCGGCTTCAGGCCGCGAATCTTGTCCAACTTGGCCGTGAAGGGCTGCTCATCGAATTTGATGACCGTGTCGCCATTTCTCCCCGGCAGCGTAACCGGGGCCATTTCCCAATCGAAACTGCCATCTTCGTTGGCCGTCTTGGCGCGGGTTGTCGAGGCGATGGCGAAATCGTCCTGCGCTTCGCGGGTAAAGCCAAATTTCTCGACGCAGGATTCAGCGAAAACGCCCATCGCCTTGCCGCGCTCGTAGGCATCTTCCAGGCCGTCCAGTGCCATGTGGTCGTACATTTGCGTGGCGCCATACTTGACGCCTTTCCGGGCGAACATCAGGTGCGGCGCATTGGTCATGCTTTCCATGCCACCGGCGATGACCACGTCGGCACTTCCGGCAACCAGCATGTCGTGAGCAAACATGGTCGCCCGCATGCCGGAGCCACACATCTTACTCATCGTGACGGCACCTGCCGATTGCGGCAGGCCAGCCATCAGTGCAGCCTGACGGGCCGGCGCCTGGCCCTGGCCAGCCATCAGGCAGCAACCGAGCAGCACTTCATCCACGGCATCAGCCGGGATGCCGGCGCGTTCAACGGCAGCGCGAATGGCGACGGCGCCCAGTTCCCAGGCGGCCAGGCCGGAAAAATCACCAAGCAGGCCGCCAATTGGCGTACGGGTAGCGGAGACGATAACAACTGGATCCAGAGACATGTCGATTTTCCTTTTGAATTACTTGGCGGCCATGCGGATGGCGCCATCCATGCGGATGACTTCGCCGTTGAGGTATTGATTGCCGAAAATGTGTTCAACCAGCGCGGCGTATTCGGCCGGTTTGCCCATGCGTGAGGGGAAAGGAACCATCTTGCCGAGGGCCTCCTGGACTTCGGCCGCCATGCCCATCAGCATCGGCGTTTCCATGATGCCCGGGGCGATGGTCATGACGCGGATGCCGGCGCGCGCCAGTTCGCGGGCGATTGGCAAGGTCATGGCAACGACGCCACCCTTGGAGGCGGCGTAGGCGGCCTGACCCAGCTGGCCGTCGAAGGCTGCGACCGACGCGGTGCTGACGATGACGCCGCGCTCGCCGGTGTCGTCCGGGGCGCTGGCGCTCATGATTTCTGCGGCGAGACGGATCATGTTGAAGCTGCCGATCAGATTGATGGTGATGGTGCGGGTGAAGGAATCGAGCTTGTGCGCCCCCTCCTTGCCGACCACTTTTTCGGCCGGTGCAACCCCGGCGCAATTGACCAGACCGCGCAATTGGCCCAAGGATTGGGCGACGGCGAAGGCGTTGCGGGCGCTTTCATCGCTGGTCACGTCGGTTTGCACGAAACGGGCGTTGGGCCCGAGCTCGGCTTCGATCTTGGCGCCGGCTTCCGGATTGACGTCGGCCAGCACGACTTTACCGCCCCGCCCGACGATCATTTTTGCCGTGGCGGCGCCGAGACCGGAAGCCCCGCCGGTGACCAAAAAGACATTACCGCTGAATTGCATAGATTTATCCCTCAAGGTTATGGAAGCCCGCGAACATCACGATGAACGGATTCACTATATGTAAATTGGAATAGCCTGCCGATGCCGGATTCGATCAACTTGGGTGATAGAATTTGTCAATCGACCCGACACCGCACAGTTGGATATGGATACCAAAGGCATCGAAAAAGGCACCATTTCCATCGCCTTCGTCCACGAAGCATTGATATGCCTTCGGGAAAATGGAATCGACGAACGACAGATGCTTTTGCGGGCAGGAATCTCTCCGGAGCTACTCGCAGCACCGCAAGCCAGGGTTTCATCATCGCATTACGGACTGCTATGGCACGGCATTGCGCAGCGGCTGGATGACGAGTTTTTCGGACTCGATAGCCACCGCATGAAGGCAGGCAGCTTCACGCTGTTGTGCCACTCGCTGATTCATACCGACACCCTGGAAAGAGCGCTGCGGCGCGCCTTGCGGTTTTTCAAACTGGTGCTGGATGACTTCTACGGCGAACTCGAAATTGAGAATGGTGTCGCCAGAATTCGTCTCAAGGATCGGTGCGACCCGATTTCCGGTGAGGCCTTGTTACCAAAGCGGGCATTCGCCTATGGCACCTATCTTCTGGTTTTGCATGGCCTGGCATGCTGGATTGTCGGTCGCCGCATCCCGCTTTTTTCCGCAGATTTTCGCTGTGCCGAGCCGTCTTTCAGCAGTGAGTGGCGCATCCTTTTTTCCAAAACCCTGAACTTCTCCCAGCCGGATTCAGGTTTTGCCTTTTCGGCGGAGTATCTCGCCATGGGCAATATCCAGAACGAAAGGACCATGAAGGAATTCCTTCGTTGTGCGCCGGCAAACTTTTTGGTCAAGTATAAGAACAGCGCCAGCCTTTCAGCACAGATCAGGCGGCGTTTGCGGCAGCTATCGCCGACGGCCTGGCCCGATTTTGCCATGCTGGCCAGGCAACTCAATCTTTCACAGGCCACCTTGCGGCGACGCATGGATGATGAAGGCGAGTCCTATCGAAACATACTCGACGATCTGCGCCGAGATTTGGCGATTGGACTGCTCAGCAACAGTACGAAAAATCTCGCCGAAATTGCCGATACGCTCGGCTTCTCAGAAACCAGCGCATTTCATCGGGCGTTCAAGAAGTGGACGGGCGCGCGCCCAGGTGAATATCGGAGCACAACAAGTATTCCTGACTGATGCAGGCCACTAAAAACAACAGGCTGATGGTCAGCGAAAAAATACCAAAACGCTGAAAGCATTGATTAGCAAGCAGTTCAGGGGTCAAAGAATTCAGAACTGAGTGCAAATGGTTCGAAACTCAGTGAAAACCGACATTCGACTTTAATGGTCAGTTTCCGACTTTAATTGTCTGGAACAAAAAATCTTCCCGGAAACTTTCTCCAGGTTTAGCACTCTTAGGCAGCGAGTGCTAAAATGAAAATGTAATCAGTAGAGGAGGACACTACGCTATGACCCATGCCCTGGCGCTTCCCATTCCGTCGTCCGTCGGCAACATCGAAGCCTATATTCAGGTCGCGAACCGTTATCCGATGCTGGCCGAGGCTGAGGAAATCAGGCTGGCCGAGCGTTTCCACAACGAAGGCGATGTGGAAGCGGCGCGTCAGCTCGTGCTTTCGCATCTTCGTCTCGTCATCTCCATTGCCCGCGGCTATCTCGGGTACGGCCTGCCGCACGCCGATCTGATTCAGGAAGGCAATATCGGCCTGATGAAGGCGGTCAAACGCTTCGACCCGGCGCGGGGTGTCCGGCTGGTTTCCTTTGCCATGCATTGGATCAAGGCCGAGATCCATGAATACATCCTGAAAAACTGGCGGCAGGTCAAGGTGGCGACCACCAAGGCGCAGCGCAAGCTGTTCTTCAACCTGCGCAGCCTGAAAAGCGGCTACGAGGGGGTCGATACCCTGTCCGGCACGCAGACCAACGAGGTTGCGGCACGCTTGGGCGTCAAACCGGAAGAAGTGGTCGAGATGGAAACCCGGCTCTCCGGTCGCGACGTCGCGCTGGAAGGCTCTCCGGACGACGGCGAGGAGGCCTTCGCGCCGATCGATTACCTGGCCGACTCACGCTACGAACCGACCCGCGTGCTGGAAGACAAGGCCTTGGCGCACCTCCAGGACGAAGGTCTGCATCAGGCGCTGGCCGGGCTGGATCCGCGCAGCCGCCGCATCATCCAGGCCCGCTGGCTGCCCGATGGCGAAGCGGCCACCCTGCATGACCTGGCCGCCGAGTTCGACGTTTCGGCCGAGCGTATCCGCCAGATCGAGGTCAAGGCCTTGCAGAAGATGCGCGGCGCCCTGTTACCCGCCTGATCGCCGACCGCCCAAATACCGGGGGGAGCCGTGCGCTCCCCTTTTTTATCGCCCGTCGGCCGCGGTCCTTGAATCGAAGCGCGTGGCGAAGCTGAACACATCCTTCGAGCAGACATCGATACAACGGCCGCAATTGGTGCAACTGGGCGACAGGATCAGCGGGCCAACGCCCTTTGCCTCGCCTTTCAGCGCAGGCCGTATGACCTGCGGCTCGGGGCAGACCTCGAAACAGTCCATGCAATCGTTGCAGGCGGCACGCGCCGGCGTCGAGACGCGGACCGGGCTCCAGCGACCGAGCAGCCCGTAGAAAGCGCCGACCGGGCAAAGCCGCCCGCACCAGCCGCGACTGACCACGAAGAGGTCGAAGAGGAAAACCGCGAGCACCACGGTCCAGGCCATGCCCATGCCGAAAATCAAGCCGCGGTGCAACATCGAGACCGGATTGATCAGTTCCCACAAAACGACCCCAGTTGCCGCCGAGCCGATCAGGCTCATGGCGAGTATCCAGTACCGGGTGTTCCGGCCAAGCTGGCTGCCGCTCTTGATGCCCAGGCGGCCGCGCAACCAGGCGGCGGCATCGGTGACGACATTGACCGGGCATACCCAGCTGCAATAAACCCGGCCACCGACCAGGAAGTAAAAGATCAGCACGATGAGCATGCCGATGAGGCCCAGCTTTTCGGGAAAATGGCCGGTCATCATCGATTGCAGGGCGACATAGGGATCGGTCAGGGGCAGGAAACCCAGGGTATAGCTGAAGGCGAGATTGCCCTTGACGATCCATTTACCCAGCCAGGGGCCAGTCAGAAAAAGCGCCAGAATGGCAAACTGGACGATGCGGCGCAGGATCAGCCAGCGGTGCGCCCGCAACCAGCCTTTTGCAACAATGGCTTCGGCACCGATGCGCTCACCGGCGCTCATGGCTTGCCGCCCAGTCCAGGTGGCGTACTCGGCATGGCGCCGGCCTCGCCGCGCGGGGCGGCGGCGGTCTGGCCGCTGCCCGGATCGTAGTGCCCGGGCAGAACCACGCCTTCCGGCAGGCGATCCGGCAGATCGATCATCTTGGATTCGTCGAGCAGCGAGTGACCGGCCTTTTTCTGTTCCTCCCAACCGAAACGGTAGTGCTTGCCGAGTTCCCCCTTGGCCAGCTTGGCCGGCAGGACGCGGATGGCCGCCACCTCCAGGACGCAGGCCTTTTCACACTTGCCGCACCCGGTGCAGTACTCGGAGTGCACCGTCGGCAGAAACATGGCATGGCGACCGGTCCGCTGATTCGGCACCGCCTCCAGCGTGATCGCCTTGTCGATCACCGGGCAGTCGCGGTAACAAACATCGCAACGCATGCCGAGGAAATTGAGACAGGTTTCGTGGTCGATGAGCACCGCAATGCCCATTTTCGCCAGGTTGATATCGGTCAGGCCGTGATCAAGCGCACCGGTCGGACAGGCCTTGATGCAGGGGATGTCGTCGCACATTTCGCATGGAACGTTGCGCGCAGCGAAATAGGGCGTTCCCGTCGCCACGGGCGCCTCCGGCCGGGCCAGGACCAGGGTGTCGTAGGGGCAGTCGCGGACGCACATGCCGCAACGAATGCAGGCGCCGAGAAAATCGTTTTCCGGGAGCGCGCCGGGCGGACGCAAGGCCAGGGCGGGCAAGGCTTTCGACTGTTTGGCGTAAAGCCCGAGTCCGAGCCCCAGCATGCCCACGCCGCAGAGCATCTTGGCCGAATCAAATATGAACTGACGGCGGGCCGGGCCGGTCTTTGGGGTATTTTTTTTCATCGCTTTCACTGCCTCTACCATCCAGCCGCTGCAGGCCGGCCCCTTTTCCGCCTGCAGCGGTGCTCCCTGATTGCACCTGCCTGATATCCGGCACCCGCTGTTTCACCAACCGGCAGTTGGCGGTGCCGACCCTAGCAATCTACGCCCATAAGCAGGCGCTTCTTTAGCCTGGATCAAATCACCGCCAATGGCGCCAGGCATTTGCGTAAAAATTGACGACCATCAAATATCGGATAGTATCCGACGAGCATTCCCCGCGCAGACCGCCCTGACCTGCTCGCCGGAGAGCCCCCGCAAAGCAGCCAACTCGTCGGCAATACGCGGCAATTCAGCGGGCGTATTCCGGCCGCCGTTCAGCCAGGCCGGCGGAATGTCCGGGGCGTCGGTTTCGAGAACGATGGATTCAAGCGGCAGGTGGATCGCCAATTCGCGGATTCGCGTCGAACCGCCGAAGGTCATCGCCCCGCCAAAGCCCAACCCGAACCCCAGCTTGATGAAGACCTCGGCCTGCTGGCGACTGCCGTTGAAGGCGTGCGCTATGCCGCCGCGGATGCCAATGCGGCGCAACTGCTTGAGGACGGGGTCTACCGCCCGCCTGACATGGAGCAGGACCGGCAGGTCGAATTCGCGGGCCAGCTTCAGCTGTTCGACGAAAAGATATTCCTGGCGTTGCGGATCGAGGCCGGTAACGAACAGATCAAGGCCGATTTCTCCCACCGCAATCGGCCTTTCCCGCTGCAGCCAGTCGCGCACCACCGCCAGATCGGATGGCCCGGCCGCCATGGCATGGAGCGGGTGGATGCCATAGGCCGGGCGACAGGCCGGATATCGGCCGACCGTCTCCCGGGTCTTGGCAAAGCCGGCGACTGCGACAGCCGGCACGACGATGCGCTCGACGCCGGCGGCCAGCGCCGCCGCATACACCGCATCGCGATCGGCGTCGAATTCGGCCGCATCGAGATGACAGTGGGTGTCGATCAGCATCGCAGGAAGGGGAAATCGGGTTCGGGGCTCCGCCCGTCTACCATGTCGGCCAGGGCGGCGGCCGAGCCGCAGGCCATGGTCCAGCCGAGGGTGCCGTGGCCGGTGTTGAGCCACAGGTTGTCGTAGCGCGTCCGGCCGATGAAGGGCACGTTCGAGGGGGTGGCCGGGCGCAGGCCGCACCAGAATGCCGGTTCACCGATCGTTTTTAGGCCGGGAAAGAGCAGGCGGGTACGCTCAATCAAGGCTTGACAGCGAACGGCGTTGAGATCGAGGTTGTAGCCGTTGAATTCGGCCGTGCCGGCGATGCGCAGCCGGTTGCCGAGGCGGGAGAAAACCAGCCGGCATTCGTCGTCGGTGATGCTCACCGACGGCGCGACGCAGTCTTCGGCCAGCGTCAGGGTCGCCGAATAGCCCTTGGCCGGATAAACCGGCAGGCTGATGCCCAGCCCGCGAAGCAGGAGCGGCGAGTAGCTGCCGAGTGCGACGACGTAGGCATCGGCCGTCAACTGTTCGACCGCGTCGCCGGCCCGCAGCTGCACGCCGCAAATCCGGCCGTTCGCCGAACACAGGCTCTCGATGGCGGTGCCGAAACGAAAATCGACCCCCGCCCGGGCCGCCTGTTCGGCCAGCGCCAGGGTGAATTTGTTGGCATCGCCGGATTCGTCGGACGGGGTATGGTCGCCGCCGACCAGCAGGGAGCGGATGTCGGCCAGCGCAGGCTCGATGCTCACGCAGCGGTCGGCATCGACCGCCACGCGATCCAACCCGAACTGCCGCATGACGGCGGCGGCCTCGGCGGCCTGCGCGTATTCCCTGGCGTCGGTGTAAATGTGCAGGATACCGCGTTCGAGTTGATCGTATTGCAGCGCCAGTTCCTCGCGCAGCGCCTGCAGGCGGCCGCGGCTGTAGAGCGCCATGGCGACGATGGCGGCCATGTTGCGCCGGGTCCGTGCCGGCAGGCATTCGCCGAGAAAGCGCAGCCCCCAGGCCAGTTGGGCTGGATCGGCCCGCCAGCGCCAAAGCAACGGCGCGTCTTCGCGCCCCAGCCAGTTGAAGAGACGCAAAAAGGCGTGCGGATTGGCCCAGGGTTCGGCATGGGAGACCGAAATCTGCCCGCCGTTGGCGAAGCTCGTTTCGTTTCCGGCCGTCGGCTGGCGATCGACGACCGTGACCCGGTGCCCGGCCCGAGCGAGATACCACGCACTCGTCGTGCCGACCACGCCGGCGCCCAGTACGAGAATCCTCAAACCTCGCCTCCCCTTTCGCGGGTAATGCGGGTGACTTCGGGAATGTGGCGCATGCCGCGCATGACGGCGGCCAGATGGTTGCGGTGCGCCACCTGGATGGTGAAGCGCAGCAGCGTGAACAGGCGCTCCGGATCTGCATCCATGGCCACATGCTCGATATTCGAACCGGCTTCGGCAATGGCGGCAGCCACCTGGGCGAGTACGCCGCGCGTATTCTTGACCTCGACCTTGATACGGATGTCGAACAGCTTGCCGCCCTCCGGCTCCCATTCGACATCGATCCACTTCTGTGGCTCGGAGAAACGCGACTTGCGAATGGTGGGGCAGTCGTGGGTATGAATGACCAGGCCGCTTCCCTTGCGGATCGAACCGATGATCGGATCGCCCGGGATCGGCTGGCAGCAGCTGGCAAGCTGGATGGACATGCCTTCCGTACCGTGAATGGCCAGCGCGGTGCCGCTCGGCGAGTCGTGCGAGACATCCTCGCGCGCCAGCAGGCGCCGGGCGACAACCGAGGGAAGGCGCTTGCCGAGACCGATTTCGGTATAAAGCTCCTCGATGGTTTTCTGGCCGCTGGTCCTGACCAATTGATCCCAGGCGATGCCCGGAATCGAGATCGGGACCACGCCCAGCGACAGCAATTCCTGGCGCAGCAGCCTTTCGCCGAGCCGGGCCGACTCCTCGTTTTGCATGGTGCGCAGGAAATGGCGGATCTTGCTGCGCGCCCGGCCGGTCTTCACATAGGTCAGCCAGACCGGATTGGGGCTGGCTTGCGGCGAGGTGATGATCTCGACCAGATCGCCATTGCGCAGGTCGGTGCGCAGCGGGGAAAGTTCGTGATTGACGCGGGCCGCCGAGCAATGATGGCCGACGTCGGTATGCACCGCGTATGCGAAGTCGACCACCGTCGCACCGCGCGGCATGGCCATGATCTTGCCCTTCGGTGTGAAGACGTATACCTCGTCCGGAAAGAGATCGATCTTGACGTTTTCGAAGAACTCGGCCGAATCGCTGGTCTGCATTTCAAGCAGCGACTGCAGCCACTTATGGGTCTTGATCTGCAGATCGGCGCTGCTTTCGTCCATGTCCTTGTAGAGCCAGTGCGCGGCGACTCCCTCCTGCGCCACATGGTGCATTTCGCGCGTGCGTATCTGGACCTCGACCGGCGTGCCGTAAGGACCGATCAACGTCGTATGCAACGACTGGTAGCCGTTGGCCTTGGGAATGGCGACGTAATCCTTGAACTTGCCGGGCACCGGCTTGAACAGGCTGTGCAGGGCGCCAAGCGCCAGGTAACAGGTCGGTACGTTGTCGACCACGACGCGAAAGCCGTAGATATCCAGCACCTGCGAAAATGACAGGTGCTTGTCCTTCATCTTGCGAAAAATGGAATACAGGCTCTTCTCGCGCCCGAAAACCTCGGCCTTGAGGCCTGCCTGCGCCAGCTTGTCCTTGATCCCGTCGAGAATTCGCGTCAGCAGTTCCTTGCGGTTGCCGTGCGCCGCGCGCAGCGCCTTGGCCAGCACCGCGGCACGATGCGGATGGATGAGCTGGAACGAGGTGTCCTGCAACTCGCGGTAAAGCTTGTTCAGCCCCAGACGCAGCGCGATGGGCGCATAGATTTCCAGGGTTTCCCGGGCGATGCGGGCGCGCTTGTCGGCACGCATCGCCGACATGGTCTGCAAATTGTGCTGACGATCGGCCAGTTTGATGAGCACAACACGCAAATCGCGCGCCATGGCCATCAGCATCTTGCGGAAATTTTCGGCCTGCGCCTCCTGGTAGGAGGCAAATTCCATCTTGTCGAGCTTGGACAGGCCATCGACCAGATCGGCCACTTCCCGGCCGAATTTCTCGGCCAGTTCGTGCTTGGTCGCGCCGGTATCCTCCAGCACATCGTGCAGCAGGGCTGCTGCGATGGCGTCGGCGTCCATCCGCCATTCGACCACCGCACCGGCCACGGCCAGCGGATGGGTGATGTACGGCTCCCCCGACATTCGACGCTGACTGGCGTGCGCCTTGGCCGCGTAGGCATAGGCGGCCTTGATCCGGTCTAGCTCGTCGGGGGAAAGGTAATCGAGACTGTCGAGAAAAACCCGGTAGGCGGGTTCGTCAAAGGCGGGCGGCAGAGGCGACGGCGTGGAATCCATCAGGCTTCACCGCCCTGCTTTCAGGCCTGGCCGCGATTGAGCACTTCCAGACCCACTTTGCCGGCACCCATTTCTTTCAGCGCGACCACGGTCGGCTTGTGCTTTTCGCCATCGACCAGCGGCGTCGCGCCATTGGCCAGTTGCCGGGCGCGATGGGCGGCTGCCAGCGTCATCAGGAAACGGTTCGGAATTCTTTTCAGGCAGTCATCAACGGTAACGCGGGCCATGTAAACCTCAAAAATCAGATCATTCTTTGAAACAGGGCGGCGTGACGGGCACGCTGAACCCCGAAGCTCAGCCGGGATGCACGCACGACGGCGCGCATGTCATCCAGCGCCTGAACCAACTGGTCGTTAATAATAACATAGTCGAATTCCCCGACATGGCGCATTTCGGCCTGCGCCGCCGCCAAACGGCGGGCAATGACATCGGCGCTGTCCGTGCCGCGCCCGGTCAGACGCCGGGTCAGCTCCTCCATCGAAGGGGGCAGGATGAAAATGCCTATCGCCTGCGGGAAGAGAGTCCTTACCTGCTGCGCCCCCTGCCAGTCGATTTCGAGTAACACATCCCGGTCCAACGCCAGCTGGTCGGCGATCCATTTCTTGGAGGTGCCGTAGAAATTGTCATGCACTTCAGCCCATTCCAGGAATTCCTGGCGGGCGATCATGGCCTGGAACTCGCTGGCATCCACAAAATGGTATTCGCGCCCGTCCGTTTCCCCGGGGCGAGGGGCTCGCGTCGTATAGGAAATGGAAAGCTGGACGCCTGCCTCCTGCTCAAGCAGCATGCGAACCAGCGTCGTTTTGCCGGCACCGGACGGTGCGGCCACTACATAAAGATTTCCGGCCATGGGTACCTCTGGAAAACGCCCGCCAACACGGGTTAGCCGCCATTGTACCGAATGCCCGGCCCCCTGCCGGAACGGCAGATCGCGTCGAGCGCCTTACGCCGAGCATGCCGGGCGCCGAAACCGGGGCGCCCGGGTTCAGACCGTCAGAGTGCCGGAATACGCAGGTTCTGGCCGGGGTAGATCTTGTCCGGGTCGCTGAGCATCGGCTTGTTGGCCTCGAAAATGGCCGGATATTTCGAACCGTTACCATACTGGCTGGCGGCAATCTTCCACAGGGTATCGCCGGCGACGACGGTATAGAAGCGTGGTTCGGCAGTCGGCGCCGCGACGACCAGTTGATCGTCGACATGATCGACACCCTGGACGTTGCCCGCGGCAAGTATGATCTTTTCGCGATTCTCCTGGTCCGGCACGTTACCGGTAATCGACACCTGTCCGCTCATGAAGCTGACACCCAGGTTGGTGCAGGGCAAGCCGAGAGCGACGATGCGATCGTAGATCGCCTGGGCGGCGACCTGATTGCGCTGCGTCTTTTCCTCCGGCGACATTTCCGGCGCCTCTTCCTTGTTGCCGAACAACTTCTCGCCGGCTTCCTTGATAAAGCTGAACAAACCCATGACGATCGCTCCTTGCGGTTTAGGCCGCACCACGACGGGCGGCTGCCCGTACCGTAGGTGTTGAAGATTACAGGGTCAAGGCAATCTCACATTTCTTTGCAAATCGATCGATTCCCGCCTCCCTTGCGACACAGGCAGGCCCAATCAGGCGGCGGGAGATGCCCGCCCATCGAGCCAGGCGTCTGCCTCCGCGCGACAGGGGAAGAGACGGGTCACGAATGGGTTCTGCCCGAAATCGTCGAAGTAGTTGAACATTTTCTTGACATCAGGATTCTCGCTGACTACCGCGATCCTCAGTCGCTTGTTCGAGACGGCCGCTTCGATGTTCATGGCGACAATTTCGCCGATTGTCAGCGGATGGTAGCTGATCCCCTCGCACTCGCTGAAGTCGTGCAGAGCCTGGTAGGTGCTGTCGAAACGCTCGTCACCCTGGATGCCCACGACGACGCAGATCAGTTCGCTATCGTTGGGAATCTCAAAATAGCGAACGGTAACCCGCGCATCGTCCCAAGTAATCTCATGTGCCATGACTAAAAATCGACCTAATTGTGACGTTTGAAAATCCCAATCCAGCTTGATGCACGGCCGTCGGTTGGTTGCACCAAGCCTCCAGCGCTCCACAGCAGGTACGAACGTCCACTTTACCCCGGATTCTTTTAATGTGCGTCGCCACGTCTGGCGACAAGCACAGCACTCGTGCCGCCGAACGCAAAGGCATTGGACATCACGTATTCGAGCGTCACCCCCGTGCGTCCGGCGTTAGGCACGAAATCGAGATCGCACTCCGGGTCGGGACGCGACAAATGCATGGTCGGAGGGATCGACTGGCGGCGCAAAGCCTCGATACAGGCGACAAACTCGACGGCTCCTGCCGCCCCCATCAAGTGTCCGTGCATCGACTTGGTCGAACTGACGGGTATCCCGTAGGCGAGATCGCCAAAGATCCGTTTGATGGCTGCCGTCTCCGTCCGGTCGTTGAGCTTGGTGCCCGTACCGTGAGCATTGATATAGGCGATGGCATCAGGGGGCAGGTCGGCGTCCGCGAGCGCCGCCGCCATGGCCGAAGCCTGACCCTCGACGGAAGGCTGCGTGATATGCGCGCAATCGTTGCTCGAACCGTAACCGACCAGTTCGGCCAGGATGTGTGCTCCCCTGGCACGGGCAAGGTCCCAGTCTTCCAGCACGACGACTGCCGAACCTTCGCCGAGGACCAGGCCGGAACGATCGGCCGAAAAAGGTTTGCACGAGGCCGTGCAATCATCGGCATCCTCCCTGGCCAGGGTACGCAAGGCCTCCCAGGCCCGAATCGAGCCGTAGGTCAGAAGCGCCTCGCTGCCACCGGCCAGCATCGTATCGGCATAACCATGGCGTATCAGTCGGTAGGCTTCGCCAATGGCCACGGCCGAAGAGGAGCAGGCTGTCGAATAGGTCAGATTGGGGCCGGACAGACCGTAGGTGAGCGCAATTTGCGAGGCCGCAGCGCTGGTCATCGCCATAAGGACGGTAAACGGCTTCAAGCGGTTGGCGTTATCCCTGTACAGTCTCTTATAGGCATCGTCCAGAGAACCGGCGCCGGCCATGCCGGTGCCCAGGCAGATTCCGGTGCGCGAAAGATTCAGCGCAGCCATGTCCAACCCGGCACTGGCCACGCTCTGACGAGCGGCAACCATGGCAAACTGGCTGACGCGGTCGAGCGATGCTGCCTCGGACTTGGAAAAATGCAACAGGGGATCAAGTGAGACCTGAGCCCCGATCTTGCAGTCCATCGCCTCGGCAAAATCGGTCCGCAACCGACCGATGCCCGATTTACCCGCGAGCAGGGCGGAAAAAAAGGTATCCGTATCGTTGCCCAGCGGGGAAACGATGCCCTGGCCCGTGACGGCGACGCGACGGCCATGTCTCATGGCTTCGCTTGCTCAGTTCGAACACGTTCGATGAGATCCACCAGGTCCTGAAAAACCGCAATTTTGACGTCGTCGTTGGGGACCTTGATATCCAGCTCTTCTTCGGCCGCAAAGACCACGTCGAAAATATCCAGCGAATCGATGCCGATATCTTCGAGCGTCGCTTGCGGGACAAGGACCTGGGGATCTATTTCGAACTTTTCCGTAATAATGCGGATCAACAGTTCTTTGCTTGTGGTCATGGCATGCTTTCAGGCAGATTCAGCAAGGCAGAAGGCGACTACGCGGGCGGCAATATCGTCCTTGCGCTTGTCCAAGGTGAGGACATGGTAACTGTCATTGACAAAAAAGGTCTCTATCCGACTGGAACCGATACGGCTTGTAACGAAATGGGCATTCTTGATGCTCGCCATGTCATCCTCGACGGAATGCACGACCAGGGTCGGTCGCTGAACGCTCCGCAGACATTGCTTGGCCGCCCGGATCAAGCGTTTGCTCTCCCTGATCACCGAGGCCGGCGTCTTGAAATGCCCGATCTTGTCGGCAGTCTGACTGTCTCGGTTTTCGAGTACGGCCGAGACCATGGCCCTTACCCGCTCATCCTTGATGCCGTAGGGAGGCGGCTCCTCCCAGGAAATGAAATGGCGCAAGGGCGTGTAAATAACCAGCGGCAACAGCAATCTCTGCCGCCACTTGGGAATATTCCAGCCATCGTAAAAGAAGGTCGGTGAAAGCAGGATCACACCCGCCAATCCTTCCTTTTTCTTTGCCGCCAAGAGCAATCCGAGCAGGGCGCCCATCGACAGTCCAGCCACGTATACCCGGCCGCATTCGCGCCGCATGGCATCGAAGGCAACCTCCACCGAGCGATACCAGTCCTCCCAGGTGCTCGCCTTGAGAACGGCAACCGAATCGCAATGGCCGGCCAGTTGTGGACAGGCCACGCTCAGTCCCCTGCGCGTCAACTGCCGACCGAAATGGCGCATCTCCGACGGCGTGCCGGTCAGGCCATGAATAAGCAAAACACCCGTGTCCCCTCGCTTTTCGAAAAAGCCGCTGGCCCCGACGAGGTCCTGAATGCTGCGTTCACCCATGCCCTTCAAATTTCCTCTGAACTCTGATAAATTGCCAATGGCATAATGCCCTTCGTATTTAGGCATTTAAGTCGATCAGAT
>JAJXVG010000245.1 GCA_021782315.1 Pseudomonadota bacterium
CTGCTCTCGGGCCTGCTCGATTCGCCTGCCAGTAGGCTCTTCGGATTTCTCGAGGTCGCTGTCTTCAGCCATGGCCATCTTTGGTTTACGTTATGGCCATTATAGGAAAAAACGAGAAAAATTAAATAGGTACGTGTGTTTTTTTATTCAATTTCTCAGATGCCATTCGAGAAATGATGACATCAGAGTAAACCGGCAAAAATAAAAAAGGGGGCAAAGCCCCCCTTTAACTCGTTGACCGAAAACGGGAATCAGGCGAAATCCAACGCCCGCACACCGGAGCCAAGGTCGGCGTGTTGCCCGAGGTCGGAGAGCAACTCTTTCATGTCCAGAATCAGCACGATCTGACCGTTGGACAGCGTTGTGACCCCGGCCACGCCCTTGGGACGAAAATCCTCGAGTGATTTGATCACCGCATCGTCGCGCCCGGCGAAACTATCGACCGCAAGAATAAAGCTTCTTTCCGCGGTTTGCATGAAGACGCCATACTCCGGATAGCGCTCCAGTGGCCACCCCAGCAAACGCGCCAGGGTGATTACCGGCAATACTTCGCCGCGAACCACAAGGGTCTCCTTGCCGCCCACCTCCTGAACACGGTTTTGTTCGATCGGCAATATCTCGCGGACCAGGGAGAGGGGCAAGGCAAAGGGCTGCTCTCCAAGAAGCACCAGGAGCACAGGCAGGATGGCCAGGGTCAACGGCAGCGAAATGATGAAGACAGAACCCTTGCCCGGTTCGGAACGAATCTCGATCGAGCCGTTGAGTTTCTGAATATTGGTTTTCACCACATCCATGCCGACGCCGCGCCCCGAGACATCGGAAATTTGAGTCTTGGTCGAAAACCCCGGCATGAATATCAGGTTCAGACTCTGGCGCTCATCGAGCGTATTGGCCTCTTCCTCGGAAATAAGACCTTTTTCAGTTGCCTTGGCACGAATGCGCTCGGCACTCATCCCCTTGCCATCATCGGCAATGATCAGAACAATATGATCGCCTTCCTGGCGCGCCTCGAGGCGGACCAGACTCTTTGCCGGCTTGCCGGCCGCCTGACGCTCCTCCGGCATTTCGACGCCATGGTCGACCGCGTTGCGGATGAGGTGGATCAGCGGGTCGGCAAGATCCTCGATCATGGTCTTGTCGACCTCGGTTTCCTCACCGGCCAGAACCAGTTCGACATCCTTGCCCAATTGCCGGGCCAGATCGCGAGCGATGCGGGGGTATTTCTGGAAGAGCCGACCGATCGGCTGCATTCGGGTCTTCATCACCGAGTTCTGCAAATCGGAGACCAGCAGGTCAAGCTGGCTGACCGCCTGATCGAGTGCATGCAGGGTTTCGGCATCGCTCTTGCCGGCCAGGATATCCGCGCGCAAGCTGGTCAGGCGATTCTTGGTCAAGCCGATTTCACCGGACAGATTCAATACCTGATCGAGGCGCGAGGTGTCGACGCGAATGGTGTTTTCGCGGCCGCGCTCTTCGGCCCGTCTGGCCGAAGAAGGCGTACCGCCGGGGCGGTCGGTCGTTCGCCGGCCGAAAGGCGTAACCGCAGCCGCGGACTGGGGGACGACAACGCCTGGCGCCGCGGCCGCCTCGGCCATCTCCGTTTCCGCCTTGGTAATCAGTTCGCTCTGGGGCGCCTGCGCACCGCTCACTACCGCATGGAGAAGATCCCAATCCGGCTCGCCCGGCACCGCTGCCGCAGCCACAGGCTGTTCGAGGACGGGAGCCGGCGCCTCGACGGCGTGCGCCACATGGGCTGCATCTCCATTCAGCACGCCCTGCAGGGCGGCAATCACCGCCGGGTCGGCAGGCTGGGGCTGGACCATCTGCCCCAATTCGCCGAACATCTCCCGTACGCCCTTGGTGGCATCCATGATGACATCCATCAATTCGGCAGTCAGTTCGATTTCGCCGTTGCGCAGGCGATCGAAGAGGTTTTCCGTAAGGTGGCACAGGGTGACCAGTTCGGTGGCGTTGAGAAAGCCCGCCCCTCCCTTGACCGTGTGAAAGCCACGAAATATATCGTTCAGCAGCCCTCGATCGTCGGGCATTTTTTCCAGGTCGACAAGTTTGTTATCCACGTCGGACAACAGGTCGTGCGCCTCCTGCAGAAAGTCCTGCAGCAGATCTTCCATTCCGCCAAAGTCGCTCATTTTCGCCCTCCTCAGAAACCGAGGCTGCCCAACAGGTCATCGACCTGTTCTTGGTTGACCACAACATCGGTACGCCCTTCGGCATTGATTACCGGACCATTCATCAGACTGGCCACTTCCTCGGTACGCTTGGTTTCCGGCAATACTTCGATCAGTACGTTCATCAGACCGGATTCCAGGTCTTGCGCCAGGGCAACGATCTTCTTGATGACCTGCCCGGTCAGATCCTGAAAATCCTGCGCCATCATGATCTCGGTCAGTTGCGCATGTGTCGCACGAGTTTTTTCAGGCAGCTGATCGCTCAGAAAAGCACGGGTCTCCACGGCCAGCGCCTTGAATTCGGCAGTGTCCATCTGATTGGCGAAAACCCTGTCCCAGCGCTTGGACAAGGCCAGTGCGCCGCTTTCCATGTCGTCTACCAGGGGGTTGGCGATATCCGTTGCATTCAGGACACGGCAGGCCGCCTGTTCGGTCAGGTTCGCCACATAAGCCAGGCGATCCTTGGCGTCGGGCAAGGCTGAAACGGTTTTTTCGATCAACTTGTCATAGCCGAGCATCCCCAGGGTATCGTGAAGCGCCCGGGCCATGTGCCCAATACGGTTGAAAACGGCTTCCTGCTGCGGCCATGCGTCCCCCGATGCCTGGCAACCGGCATCGGCGGCCCCTGCGGGCGCCTCCGGCGCGGTCGAGGTCTTGGCCGCAATACTGTCGAACAAGGCCTGCAGGTCATCGTTGTCGCCGGTTGACGAAACAGCGGCGGCCGCAGCCGGCGCCGGCGCCGGCTGCGGGGCGGCGACACAATTTGCCGCTACGGAATCAAAGAGTGCTTCGAGATCGTCGGAATCGTTATTGGCTGTCATGATTCCTCCCTAGGCCTGACCCATTTTTTCAAAAATCTTGTTGAGCTTTTCCGACAATGTTCCGGCAGTGAAAGGTTTGACGATGTAACCGCTCGCCCCCGATTGGGCTGCGGCGATGATGTTTTCCTTCTTGGCTTCGGCAGTGATCATCAAGACTGGCAGGTGCTTGAGATTGGGCGTCGCCCGGATCGACTGCAACAGGGTCAGTCCATCCATATTCGGCATGTTCCAGTCGGTCACCACGAATTCGAAACCGCCGCCCTGCAGTTTTTGCAGGGCAATGGCCCCATCCTCCGCCTCGTCGACATTGGTAAAGCCCAATTCCTTAAGCAGGTTACGAACGATTCGACGCATCGTGGAAAAATCGTCCACCACCAGAAATCTCATTTTGGGATCAGCTGCCATGCAGTACTCCAGAAACTGTGTTTGTTAGCGTTCTATCAATGGCCGCAAGGTATCGGCCAAGGCTTCCGCATCGAATTTTGCGACGTAGGCGTCCACGCCGACCGATTTACCCATGGCCCGATTGGCCTCGGATGAAAGCGATGAGTGCATGACCACCGGTACGCCTTCGAAACGAGCGTCGGACTTGATATTTTTTGTCAGCACGTAGCCATCCATTTCCGGCATTTCGGCATCGACCAGAATCAAGCGGATATCGTCCCTGATATTTCTGCCCATCTGCATCGCGTGCGCCGCAATACCCTGAAGTCGCGTCCAGGCCTCCATTCCGTTGGTCGCATGCTTGTGCCGAACGCCCAGTTTGTCGAGCACTTCGGCGATTTTCCGTCGGGCCACGATGGAGTCGTCGACGAAAAAGACGCTGGTGTCCGGGTCGACCCTGGCCGGCACGATATCGACAATCATCGCCTCGCCAAAAGCATTGGCCAGAATTTGCTCGACATCGAGAATGGAAACCAGGCCGCCACTCTCCAGTTCGATAACCGCAGTAATCAAGCCCTGGTTCGCAGCCAGGACGCTTTCCGGCGCCTTGACCCGCTCCCAGTCGACACGGATGATGCGATCGACATCGTGGACCAGGAAACCGAGCGTACGCTTGGAATACTCTGCCACCATCATCGTTTTGCCCAGTCCCGCGCGCGCGTCGAGCTGCACGAAGGGGGCCAGCGAAAGGACCGGTATCACGTTGCCGCGCAAGGAGATCAGCCCCTCGACGCCGCGCGGCATGTTGGGTGTTTTGGTAATGTGCGGCGTTCTTCCGACCTCCCGCACCTTGAAAACGTTGATGCCGAAT
>JAJXVG010000042.1 GCA_021782315.1 Pseudomonadota bacterium
GCACTTCAGCGCCGCCATAAAGCTGTGGCAGCCTTTGCAAGGCTTCCCGATAGGGTGACGGGACATCGACGCAGGCCTCCGCCAGACCTGGAACATCCTTGGCCTGCAAGAGATTCAGCAGATTTTCCTCGGCCTCGGGCGGGAGGCCGGCGGCCTGGGCCAGGGCACGGAAAATGCCGACGTGACCAAGGTCGATGCGACTGACCGGCAAGCAGATTTTTTCAAATGCGCCAGCCATAAGACGAATTACATCGAGATCGGCCTCTATACCAGCATAACCATAGAGTTCGGCACCGATTTGCAGCGGTTCGCGACCGGCGGAAATCGTCGCCGGCAGGGTATGCAGTACGCTGCCGCAATAGCAGAGGCGGGTGACACCCTGATGATTGAGCAGGTGCGCATCGATACGTGCGGCCTGCGGCGTGATATCGGCCCTGACCCCCATCGTTCGACCCGAAAGCTGGTCTACCAGTTTGAAGGTACGCAGGATCAAATCCTGACCAGCCCCCGTCAACAAGGACTCCAGGTATTCGAGCATCGGCGGCATGACCATTTCGTAGCCATGACGGCGGAAGTGGTCGAGCACGGAGCGACGCAGGGTTTCGATCCGAGCGGCCTCGGCGGGCAGCGCATCGGCAAGGTATTCAGGTAGCAACCAGTTCATGAGAGAAACATCAGCAGGATCAAACCGACCAGCATCGAGGTCAAACCGACGAAGCGAATCTGTCCGTCCGAAAATTGAATGAGGCGGCGAAAGGTTTCACGCCAGGCCGCCGGAGCGATAAAGGGCATCAGGCCTTCGAGCACCAGCATCAGTGCGAAAGCGAGAAACAGGGTAGAGCTCATTTTCCCTTGTCGTTACCGCGCCCGGCGCTCTTCATGTATTTGAAGAAATCGGAATTGGGTTCGACGACCAAAATGTCACTCTTGTTCCTGAAGCTGCCCCGATAAGCTTCAAGACTGCGATAGAACGAATAGAACTCGGGGTTCTGACCAAAGGCCTGGGCGTAGGTATTGGTTGCCTTGGCGTCGCCCTCGCCCTTGATCTTCTGTGCGCCGCTATAGGCTTCGGCGATGATGACTTCACGCTGACGGTCGGCATCGGCCCGAATCTTTTCCGCCTCTGCCGAACCTTCGGAACGCAGCTCGTTGGCCACCCGCTTGCGCTCGGCTTCCATGCGACGATAGACCGCCTCGCTGACCTCGGTGGGCAATTCGACACGCTTGACGCGAACATCGACAATCTGCACGCCGATCTTGCGCGCATCGGCATCGGCCTTTTCGCGCATCTGCTCCATGATCTGGTCCCGCTCGCCGGAGACCACGTCATGGACGGTGCGCTTGCCGAACTCCTCGCGCAGACCGGCATTGACCGTCTGGTTGAGACGGGTTTTCGCCCGCGACTCGTCGCCGCCGACCGAGATGTAATATAGCTGCGGGTCGACGATGCGCCATTTGATGTAGGAATCGACCAGGACATTCTTTTTCTCGGAAGTAATGAAGCGCTCCGGTTCCACGTTATCCAGCGTGATGATGCGCCTATCGAAGTAGCGCACATTCTGAACCATCGGAATCTTGAAATAGAGGCCCGGTTCGGTGATCGCACGCTTCATTTCGCCAAGTTGGAAAACCACGGCGTACTGGCGCTGATCGACGGTAAAGATGGACATGGCCAGAACCACCAGAACAACGGCAACAACGGCCATCAACATATTAAAACGCTGAATCATTAACGCGCCTCCCGATCACGCGAACGCAGCGACGCATCGCGCGAACTTGAAGAATACGATCCGCCACCCACCTTCGGTGCGCTTTCCAGTTGCGGCGGCGCCTCGGACGACAACGCCCCGGCCGGCTTCGCGGTCGACGGCGCCAGCGAGGCCTCCTGAGCGGGCTGCGCGCCCGGCACCGCGGCCGCTTGCATCAATTTGTCCAGCGGCAGATAGAGCAGATTGCCCTGCCCCTTGGCATCGACCATGACCTTGCTGGTATTGGCATAAATCTGTTGCATGGTTTCCAGATACATCCGCTGGCGAGTCACTTCCGGCGCCTTTGCGTATTCGGTCAACACCTGTTTGAAACGGGAAGCATCGCCTTCGGCCGAGGCAATG
The DNA here is from genome assembly GCA_021782315.1 of Pseudomonadota bacterium. Lineage (GTDB taxonomy): Bacteria > Pseudomonadota > Gammaproteobacteria > Burkholderiales > Rhodocyclaceae > Azonexus. The sequence goes on from JAJXVG010000042.1 coordinate 2,112, forward strand.
ACCCGCTGCTTGTAGCCGTCGGCCTCGGCCATCAGTCTCGCCGCCGTTCCCTTGGCCTTGGGAATCACGTCATTGGCGTAGGCCTGGCCTTCGTTTTTTTGACGCTCGCGGTCCTGACCCGCCTTGACGGCGTCATCGAAAGCAGCCTGCACCTGTTCCGGAGGCTGGGCGTTCTGCATCGTCACCTTGGAAATCAGGATGCCGCTCTGATAACGGTCAAGGATATCCTGCATCAGCTTGGCGGCCTGCGCGGCGATCTGCTCGCGGCCTTCGTACAGGACGAAATCCATCTTGCTCTTGCCGACGATTTCGCGCACCGCCGTTTCGGCGGCGCCCATCACCGCTTCGTCGGTCGAACGATTGTTGAACAGGTAGTCGACCGGGTCCTTCAGGATGTATTGGACGGCGAACTGGATGTTGACGATATTTTCGTCGTCGGTCAGCATCAGCGCCTCCTTGAGCACCTTGTTGCGCTCGCTGCCGCGGTAGCCGATTTCTATGGTCCGCACCCCGGTCAGATTGACCAGTTCGTGCGACTGGATCGGATAGGGCAGGCGCCAGCGCAGGCCGGGTTCGGTCGCCTCCTTGAAGCGGCCGAACTGGAGAACCAGGCCACGCTGCGAAGCGTCCACGATATAAAAACCCGAGGCCAGCCAGACAACGACGATCAGGGCGATCAGAAGACCGAGGCCGCCGCCGAGAAACTTGGAATTGAAGTCGATATTCGGCATCCGTGGACCATCGCCGCCGCCATTGCCTCTTCCTCCGCCATTCTTGCCAAACATGCCGGACAATTTGCGATTGAAATCACGCCAAAGCTCTTCAAGGTCGGGCGGACCGTCGCTCGGACGGCGCGAACCGTTGTCGTTGGGTTTGTCGCCGTCGCCGCCACCGCGGTTGCCCCACTGTGGGTCGTTTAGCGACATAAGAATACCTAGGGTCGGGATCATGGATGTCGGGGATTCAGTTGATGTAGTCATATTGTGCTTCATATTCGGCCTCCGCTATCGCTTTCTGACGGGCTTCAGCCTTGGCCCGGGCATATTCGGCCAGGGATTCACGCAGAAAATCCAGGCCTTCTCCGGTGCGCGCACTGACTCGAACGCGCATGATGTTACCATACTCGCTGCGCTCGACGCCTGCATGCGCCTCGGTAATATCTATCTTGTTCCACGCCAGCACCTGCCTGACCCGCTCGGCACCGATCTCTCGAAGCACCTTGTTGACCTCCTCGATCTGCTCGTCCCGGGCATGGCTTGCGCTATCCACGACATGCAACAGCAAATCGGCATGGGTAGCCACTTCCAGGGTCGCATGAAAGGCATCGACCAGGGAGTGGGGCAAATCGCGGATAAATCCGACCGTATCCGAAATGACGATATTGCCTGCCCCTTCAATCCATAATTTGCGCGAGGTCGTATCGAGCGTGGCAAACAGCTGATCCGCGGCGTAAACGCCGGCATGGGTCAAGGCGTTGAACAGGGTCGACTTGCCGGCGTTGGTATAGCCGACCAGCGAGACATTCAGCACATCGCCGCGCATCCGTGCCTTGCGCTGGACGCCCCGTTGGCGGGACAGCCTGGCCAGCCGCTCTTTCAGCAACTTGACACGATTGCCGAGCAGACGGCGGTCCGTTTCAAGCTGTTTCTCACCCGGACCGCGCATGCCGATGCCGCCGCGCTGACGTTCGAGGTGCGTCCAACCGCGGACAAGTCTCGTCGATAAATGCTCCAGTTGAGCCAGTTCGACCTGCAACTTTCCTTCGGCACTGGCCGCGCGCAGGGCGAAGATATCGAGAATCAGGCTGGTCCGGTCGATCACCCGGCATTTGAGGATACGCTCGATATTGCGTTCCTGAGCCGGTGAAAGCTCGTGATTGAAGATGACCAGGTCCGCCTCGCCGGCCGCGACCATCGCACCGATTTCATCCACCTTGCCTTTTCCGGCGTAGGTTTTCGCATCGGGGCTCTGCCGCCGGCCGAAAACCTCGGCGACGACATCGGCGCCGGCCGATTCGGCCAGCAAGCGGACTTCCTCGAGCTGATCGGCCAAGTCGGGCTGGCCGAAATCGAGCTGAACGATCACCGCTCGTTCACCGGCGGCCGGTCGCTCAATCACGGGCGCATCCCGAAGAGAAGGACACGAACCCGCCAATCCGGCAGTTCGCTGGGCAAGGATTGATTATTCGGCTGCCTGTTCCTGCTGAAGATTGACCGGACGAGCCGGAACGACCGTCGAGATGGCGTGCTTATAGACCATCTGGGTAACCGTATTCTTGAGCAAGACGACATACTGATCAAAAGATTCGACCTGGCCTTGCAGTTTAATCCCGTTTACCAGGTAAATCGAGACGGGAACATGCTCACGACGAAGAGCATTAAGGAATGGGTCTTGTAAAAGTTGCCCTTTGTTACTCATGGTGGGGACTCCATCTAATTGTTATGAGGGTCTTAATGTACCCAAATTTATACGGCGGTGCCAAAGATTTTACAGATTATTTCTTTTCCTTGTCGGCAAAAGGGTTCTTGGCGGTGACGCACTGAATGCGCAAGGGGGTTCCCTGCAGTTTGAATGCTTCGCGGAAAGTATGCTCGAGAAAGCGCCGATAACTATCGGTAATTTTATCTACTGCATTGCCGTGAATCACGATGATCGGGGGATTCGAGCCGCCTTGATGGGCATAACGCGGCTTGGGGCGAAAGAGCCCGTGCTTGGCCGGCGCCTGCTTGGCCACCGCATCGATCAGGACGCGCGTCAGACGGGGCGTGGTCATCTTCGACATGGCCGCGGTATAGGCCGCGTCGACAGAGCGGAACAGGGCTTCCAGGCCGACATTCTCACGCGCCGAAATGAAATGAAACTTGGCGAAATTGAGGAATTGCAACTTGCGCTGAAGAATCTGGCGGGTTTGCTCCCTGGCGTAGGAATCCAGGCCATCCCACTTGTTCACCGCAACGACCAGGGCACGTCCGGACTGGACAATAAAGTCAGCAATATGCGCATCCTGGTCGGAAACATCGGCCTGGGCATCCACCATCAAAATGACGACATTGGCATCTTCGATCGCCTGCAGGGTCTTGACCACGGAGAATTTTTCGATTGTCTCGAAAACCTTGCCGCGTTTGCGCATGCCTGCGGTGTCCACCAGCACGTATTTTCGGCCGCCACGCTCGAAATCGATTTCGATGGAATCCCGCGTCGTGCCGGGCGAATCGAATGCAATTACCCGCTCCTCGCCGAGCAGCGTGTTGATCAGGGTCGATTTGCCGACGTTGGGGCGCCCGACTATGGCGACACGGGTGGCATCGGAATGCCATTCGTCGTCCTCGGGCTCGGGAAAACCTTCCAGGGCCAGTTCAACCAGGCCGCGTACCCCTTCGCCGTGCGCGGCGGAAATGGCATAGGGTTCGCCCAGGCCGAGTTCGTGGAACTCGGCCTCGACCATGCCGGCATTCATGCCTTCGGCCTTGTTGACCGCAACGATCACCGGGCAATCGATACGCCGCAGCTTGTTGGCTATTTCCTTGTCGTGCGGCGTCAGGCCGGTCCGGCCGTCGACCACGAAAATGACGGCGTCGGCTTCGACAATCGCCTGCTCGGTCTGGCGGGCCATTTCATGCAGTATGCCCTCCTTGACCAAGGGTTCGAAGCCCCCCGTATCGACCACCAGATGGGGCTTCTTGCCGAGTTTGCCGTGACCGTAATGGCGGTCGCGGGTAAGTCCCGGCAGGTCGGCGACAATGGCATCGCGAGACTTGGTCAGGCGATTGAAAAGCGTTGATTTACCGACATTGGGCCGGCCGACCAGAACAAGTGTAGGTTTCATTGCGCCTCGATAGCACCGACGTAGCCACCGCTGGATTGAACCAGGAAAGAGCTACCAAGCACCTGAAGCGGTGCGTAAACCGGCGTGCCATCGGTTTTCTGGCGCGCGGCAAAACTGCCATCTTCGCGCGAAAGAAAATGGACGATGCCGGCGGAGTCTGCCACGGCAACCAGGCCGCGCTGCACCACGGGAGCGGAAAGCCCGCGCCCCTTCAACTTATCCTGTTTCCAGAGGCTGCTGCCCGACTGACGGTCCAGGGCGTAGACCACGCCCTTGTCGTCGGAAACGAATATATAGCGAGTATCCATGGACAAACCGGTGGCCGACGAGATGTCGCGCGACCACATCATCGCCCCGCTCTGCCCCATGTCGAAACAGGCAACCCGCCCCTGGAAGGCTACGGCGCATAACTGCCGACCATCCACTATCGGCGATGCGACGACATCCGCCACCCTGTCGAGTTCCGTCGCCCCCTTCGGCAGAGCGACCGCACCCTCCCAGACCGGAGCACCGTTCTGGAGCGACAATGCGACCAACTTGCCGCCCGGGTATCCGACAAATAAATATTTATCGGCAAATACCGGAACGCCGGTGGCACGCACCGAGAGCGGCGGCGTCAGGCGTTGGTAAACCCATTTCTTTCCACCGTCGCCGGCATCCAGCAGGTGCACCAGATTGTCTCCGCTTTTCACGGCGACACCTTCGTTACCGACCACCGGGGCGGCGAGCACCTCACTTGAGACCTTGGCCTGCCACAGCGGCTTACCATCCGCTGCCGAGAAGGCGAGTACATCCCCCTTCGCAGTGGCTACGACCACCAGGCGATCGTTGGCGCCGACCCCTGCCGACAATTGCTGCCCCGCCTTGATTTTCCAGACAGGCTTGCCGGCCTCCAGGCGCATCATCGTGCCATCATGAGCAGCGACATAAACGGCATCGCCGACCACCGCGGGTGTAAAGCGGTAATCGCCGGCCTTGCCGATATCGGCCGACCATGCCGTACGAACATCGGCCGTCGGGTTCAGCGGTGCCAAGGGCGGCAATTTCGTCGCCGAACCGGAAAAAGGATTGACGGTATCGATGGCATTCGAAACCGTCGAACAGCCACTCACCAGCAACAAGCTGGCGGCAGCGAAAAGTGTGGCGAGTTGACGTGACATCAGGCGGCCTCTCCCAGGCTATCGAGCTTCTGTTGAAGCATGTCGCGAGCGGCGCCCTGTTTGCCGCCCATCTTGTCCAGTGCAGCCTTGTAGGCCATGCGCGCTTCCGACTTCTTGCCCTGTGCGGTCAGCACATCGCCCTTCAATTCCTGGAAACGCGGATCAAAGGCCGGCGCGTGGGCTGCTTCCAATTGCTTGAGCGCCTCGTCGTAAGCCTTTTCATCCAGTTGCACGGCTGCCAGGCGGAGGCGAGCCAGATCCTTGACTTCATCCTTGCCATTTTCGGCCACCCAGGCAAGTTGCGTCTTGGCTGTTTTCAGGTCGCCTGCATCGAAGGATTGCTTGGCCGCCAGCATCGCGCCCAGCCAGGCATAGCTGGTGCCGCCGAATTTTTCGGCCAATTCTCCAGCCGCGGCCTTGACCTTCTGCGCGTCACCCGCCGCTGCCGCCTGCTCCAGGACGCCGTAGATCGCCGAAGCCTTGGCCGCCTGCCCACCCTGGTACCAGTTCCATCCCTGCCAGCCGACGACGGCCAGAGAACCCGCCACGATCACGCCCGTCACCAGGTTGCCGTACATCTTCCACCAGGTTTTCAGCGTATCAATCTGTTCCTGTTCTTCGAGGTCGTAATGCGCCATGCTGCTTATTCCTCTTCGTCTAAATCAATGAATTGATCGATGATGGCTTCTGCCAGCGCATCGATTTTGAATTTACGTTGTTCGATGCCTTCCTGGCGCAGGGATTTCAATTGCGCTTCGCCATTCGATGCTTCGTCATCGCCAATGATGACGGCGAAGGTCGCACCACTAGCGTCGGCCTTTTTCATCTGCGACTTGAAGCTGCCGCCACCGCAGTGCAACAGGACGTCGACTCCCTGGTCCCGCAAGCCTTCGGCAACGCGGAAGGCGAGGCGGGAAGCCTCGTCACCCTGGTGCACGAGGTAGACATCGGGCACCTGCGCGGCCGGCTCGCCACCCGACTCCCTGATCAGCGCAACGAGGCGCTCGACCCCCATGGCGAATCCGCAGGCCGGTGTCGCCTTGCCGCCAAGCTGACCGACCAGGCCGTCGTAGCGGCCGCCGGCGCAAACCGTTCCCTGGGCGCCGAGTTTGTCGGTGACCCACTCGAAAACGGTCAGGTTGTAGTAATCGAGACCGCGGACCAGGCGCGGATTGATCGTGAAAGGGACGCCCGCATCGCGCAGGACACGCTGCACGCCTTCGAAATGTGCCAGCGACTCGGCGCCGAGATAATCGATCAGTTTCGGTGCCGCGGTGCACATCGCCTGCATGGCAGGATTCTTGGTATCGAGAATGCGCAAGGGGTTGGTGTGCAGGCGGCGCCTGGCTTCGTCGTCGAGCAGTTCGGCGTTTTCCTCGAAGTAGGCGATCAGCGCCGCGCGGTGCTGGGCACGCTCCTCGGGCTGCCCCAGGCTGTTCAGCTGCAGCTCGATGCCATCCAGCCCGAGGTCCGCCCACAGGCGGGCGCCCATCAGGATCATTTCGGCATCGATATCCGGACCGGCCATGCCGAAGGTCTCGACACCGACCTGGTGAAACTGGCGATAACGCCCCTTTTGCGGGCGTTCGTGGCGGAACATCTGGCCGATGTAATAGAGACGCTGGGTTTGGCGGGCGGCCAGGTTATGTTCGATGACGGCCCGCACGCAACCGGCCGTGCCTTCCGGGCGCAGGGTCAGCGCCTCGCCGTTCAGGCCGTCGATGAAGGAGTACATTTCCTTTTCGACGATATCTGTCACTTCACCGATGGCTCGCTTGAAAAGCGGTGTCGGCTCGACGATGGGCATGCGAATGGGCCGATAGCCGTAGCCTTTCAGCCACGAACGGATGGTCTCCTCGAACAGTTCCCAGAATGCCGCTTCGTCGGGCAGGATATCGTTCATCCCGCGGACGGCTTGCAAGGTTTGACTCATGACTTCAGCTTCTTGGTGTAGGTGCGCTCGACATAGCGCTCGATGATCTGCTTGAATTCGTCGGCGATGTGGTCACCCTTCAGGGTAACGGTCTTCTCGCCGTCTTCGTAAACCGGTGCGGAAGGCAGTTCGCCCGTCCCCGGCAACGAGATACCGATATTGGCATGCTTGGATTCGCCCGGGCCATTGACGATGCAGCCCATGACGGCCAGGGTCATGTTCTCGGCGCCGTCGTACCGCAGTTTCCATTCCGGCATCCTGGCACGGACAAAATCCTGCACCTGTCCGGCCAACTCCTGGAAAAAGGTGCTGGTCGTCCGACCGCAGCCGGGACAGGCCGCCACCATTGGCGTAAACGCCCGAAGACCCATGGTCTGCAGGATTTCCTGGGCGACGATGACTTCCTGGGCGCGCGAACCGCCGGGCTCCGGCGTCAATGAAATGCGGATGGTGTCGCCTATGCCTTCCTGCAACAGGACGGACAGTGCCGCGGTCGAAGCGACGATGCCCTTGGAGCCCATGCCGGCTTCGGTCAAGCCGAGATGAAGCCCGTAATCGGCCCGCTTCGACAGCTCGCGATAGATGGCGATCAGGTCCTGGACACTGGAAACCTTGCAGGAGAGAATGACGCGGTTGCCGGGCAGGCCTATTTCCTCGGCCCTGGCGGCCGATTCGAGCGCCGAAGTGACCATCGCATGGCGCATGATTTCGGTCGCATCCATCGGTTGCGGACGACGGGAATTTTCGTCCATGACCCGGGCCAGCAGATCCTGGTCCAGGCTGCCCCAGTTCACCCCGATGCGGACAGGCTTGTCGTATTTGCAGGCGAGTTCGACCATCTGGGCGAACTGTTCGTCTTTCCTCCGGCCGAAACCGACGTTCCCGGGATTGATCCGGTACTTGGCCAGTGCCTCGGCACAGGCCGGGTGTTCGATCAACAAACGATGGCCGTTGTAATGGAAATCGCCGATCAGCGGCACATTACAGTTCATCCGGTCGAGATGTTCGCGGATTTTCGGGACGGCGGCAGCCGCTTCCGGCGTATTCACCGTGATACGCACCAGTTCGGAACCGGCTCGCGACAGCTCGGCAGTCTGCAAGGCAGTCGCCAGATAGTCGGCGGTATCCGTGTTGGTCATCGACTGCACCACGACCGGGGCATCGCCCCCCAGTTTCACGTGGCCGACCAGACAGGAGCGGGTCGAGCGTTTGGTGACGGCACTCACGACTTACTCCAGCACCAGGCGGGCGACATCGCCACGAGTAAACGGCGCCAGGTCGACGGCCTCGCCGCGCCAGAAAAGGCGAACACCGGGCGCATAGCCGATCTTGACGGACAGGGGGCCTTGCCCGGACAGCGTTTGCTCGGTGCCCGCAGCCTGCATTTGCGAAAAGATGGCCTTGTTGTCGCGATCGTGCACCTCAAGCCAGGAATCCTTTTCGAAGACAAAACGCATCTGGGGCACTTTGGCGGCGGCAGCGGCGGGCGAGTCCTTCGGGTCCGGGTTGACTGCAGGCGACTCGACGGACGGAGCGACGGGGTGCGGGGCTTCGGTGGCCTCGGGCGGTGCCACCACCTGCGGATTCATGATCTGCTGCGGCGTGGCCCCCGGCGGAAAAACCGGTTCGGCGGCCGGAACGGCGGCCAACTCCGGCGCGCTCACTTCCTTGCGGGCCAGGGAATCGAGCAGGGATTGCGTGCTATCGCGCAATGACGACAGATTGCCCTCCATCAGGAAGTAGGCCAAGGCCGCAAGCAGGACAAAAAGCGCACCCAGCACGACGAGCAGCTTGCTGCGCAAGGCCACGCTGCTGCCGGTAAAGGGTATTTCGGCCGGTGCCGAATCGGGTACAGCCAGGCTATCGGCCGCTTTTTCCAGGGCCTGGTCGAGCTGCGCCATCAACGGCGCCGGATCGACCTGCACGAGACGCGCATAGTTACGGACAAAACCGCGGACGAAGGTGTTTCCCGGCAGGGATTTCCAATCCCCGCTTTCCAGCGCATCCACCTGACGCTGCCCCAGCTTGAGTGTCTGCGCGATATCAATCAGCGCCAACCCCCGGGATTGGCGTGCCAGACGCAACTGCTCGCCAACGGGTACCGCCGCAACAACGCTTGTCTCTTCAGCAGCGATATCCTGTGTATTGACCTGCTCACTCATTCAAAATTGCCCTTTAGGAATTCCTGATACTCCGGCGACGTCGGATAACGCCCCCGCAACTGCGACGCATAGCCGCCTTCAGCAGCCGTGTTCCCCAGTTTACGTTCAAGCCTCAAACCGAGCCAAAGCGCCTCGGCGCTCGGCGGCTCCATCATCTTCAAGGCATCGTTCAAATAGATTCGCGCCTCGCTGAAATTGGCGCGCTGGTAAAAAACCTTGGCCAGTTGCAGACGTGCCGTCATTGCCCCGTCGCGCGACAATTGCAGGGCTTTCAGCAAATAATTCTGGGCACCGTCGAGGTCGCCCGCCTTGAATGCGCAGGTACCGGCATTGGTGTATGCCCGGTCCGGTGTTTCGTAAAGAGGGCTCTTCAGGGCATTGAGAAAGTAGGCGATGGACTGCCGCTCCTTGCCCGTCTCGCAGAGAAACCAACCGTAGTTGTTATTGACATCGGGATCGTTCGGGGCGATATCGAGCGCCCGACGAAAATCATCTTCCGCCTTGCCATATTCCTTCAGCGACGCGTGCACCAGGCCGCGCACGCTGTAGGCGGGGAAGTAGCCGGAGTCGGCGGCAAGCGCAATGCGCAACTCGTCAAGAGCGACTCCGGGGTTTCCGGACTGGAAATACATCGATCCCAGTTCGGTGTGTATCTTGGCGCGATTGCGCGGATCGGTCGCTTCCTTGGTGCGACCGGTCGCCGAGGGGTTGAAGTCGTACTGGGCCTGCGCCGAACAGATGCAGAACAAGCCCAGGCAAACGCCCGCAAGCCAATTTATCGGCGAATATATCTTCACGATCTTGCCTCCACGATGGGGATCAGTCGACCAGTAGTGCGTTTCGTTTTGTCCTTGACCTGCCCGGCCAACTGGCCACAGGCGGCATCGATGTCGTCGCCGCGCGTCTTGCGCGTGGTGGTGACGATGCCGGCCTGCATCAGGATATCGGCAAACCGGCGCACCCGCTCCGCCGAAGAGCGCTTGAACGGCGCCCCCGGGAAGGGATTGAACGGAATCAGGTTGAATTTGCAATGGACGTTTCTGACCAGCGCCAGCAACTCGCGGGCGTGGGCATCACCGTCGTTGATGCCGTCGAGCATGATGTACTCGAATGTGATGAAATCGCGCGGCGCCTTGTCGAGATAACGGCGACAGGCTGCCATCAGATCCTTGAGCGGATATTTCTGGTTTATCGGCACCAGTTCGTCGCGCAGGCCATCATTGGAAGCATGCAGCGACACCGCCAGGGCGACCGGGCACTCGTCGCCGAGACGGTCCATGACCGGCACCAGGCCGGAGGTGGAGACCGTGACGCGCCGACGCGACAGACCGTAAGCGTTATCGTCGAGCATCAGCCGCAAGGCGGCGACGGAGTTGTCGAAATTGGCGAGCGGTTCGCCCATGCCCATCAGCACAACGTTGGAAATGACCCGTTCGTCGCCGTGGACGGCGCCAAGTGCGTTGTTGGCCTGCCAGAGCTGGCCGATGATTTCCGCCACGGTCAGGTTGCGATTGAAGCCCTGCTTGCCGGTCGAGCAGAAGGCGCAATCGAGGGCGCAGCCGGCCTGTGTGGAAATGCACAGGGTGCCGCGATCGCCTTCGGGAATGAATACCGTTTCGACGGCATTGCCGTTGCCGACATCGATCAGGAACTTGCGCGTGCCGTCATCCGACAACTTGTCGGAAACGATGGCCGGCGGCACCACGACCGCCTTCGCCTTGAGCTTCTCCCGAAGGCTCTTGGCGATGTCGGTCATGGCATCGAAGTCCGCCACGCCGGCGCGATGGATCCAGCGCAGGACCTGCTTGGCGCGGAAGGGTTTTTCACCCTGTTCGGCAAACCAGGCCGTCAGGCTTTCACCATCGAAATCCAGCAGGTTGACAGTCATATTCTATGTTCCACGTTCAAACCAGAGCTCGCGCGAAGACAGGCCGCAAACAACGCAGACGACACGGCAAGGTCTGGTCTGTTCACGGAATTTCTCAGCGGCCAGCGTAGGTGTTCATACCCGGGAAGAAGAAGGCGATTTCCACGGCAGCAGTTTCAGGCGCATCGGAACCGTGCACGGCATTGGCGTCGATGGATTCGGCGAAATCGGCGCGAATGGTGCCCGGCTCTGCTTTTTTCGGGTCGGTGGCGCCCATCAGTTCGCGATTCTTGGCGATGGCGTTTTCGCCTTCCAGAGCCTGGATCATGACAGGACCGGAGGTCATGAAGGAAACGAGATCCTTGAAGAAGGGGCGCTCCTTGTGCACGGCATAGAACTGGCCGGCTTCCTGCTCGGACAGCCAGGTCATGCGGGCAGCGATAACTTTCAGGCCGTTCGATTCGAAGCGGGAATAGATCTTGCCGATAACATTCTTGGCAACTGCGTCGGGTTTGATGATGGAGAGGGTGCGTTCGATAGCCATGAGATTGCTCCGAGAAAGCTAGTCAGTTGAAAAACGGGTGATTTTACCAGACTCCGAGGTCGAACGCCCGAGTGACTGGCCAACACTACTTTCCGTCTTTCCCTGCCCGCAAGGGATCGCGCAACAGCGCAAAATCGCGCGGCGCCACGTATTGCAACAATTCCTTGGCCTCGCCATCGACCACGATATCCAGGCCTTTTTCGGGATAGAGCAGATGCACCCGCTTTTCCGAAACGACCAGTCGCTCGCCCGGCGGCCCGAAACGCCGAATGACCGAGGCTTCGTCGAGATTGACGGTCGGAATGACGCTGATCGCCCGAATCGGCATTTTTTCCACAGCCGCCAGATCGTCCGGATGCAGGGTGATCTTGCGCGTGGTGCTTTCCATGTTCCTGGCCTTCAGGGCCCGCTCCCGCATTTCGGATATCCCCTCATCCTTGAGGTCGACCGTGACCACCACCTTAGCCAGGACAAAACCCAGCGCCAGTTGCGGATAATAGCCCTCGACCGTGCCGATCTCGTCCGGTTCGGCAATGATCGCGACATCCATCTCGCTGCCGAATTTTTGCCGCACGTCGGCCAAGGTGCTGACTCCCGGCTTCAGTCCGAAGACGGTGCTCCCTCCCTTGCCATCCACTTCGATCTGCCAGGGCAGGTTGCTGTTCGGGTCGACGCCTTCCTGCTTGCCGGCGCCCGGCCAAAGAAAAGGAAGGATCAAGGCAAAGAGGATGAGCGCAACAATGGAGAGGGCAAATTTCATGAAGACCTTAGGGCAGCCAGCGGGGAAGGGATTGTGCCACATCGCCCGACTTCCAAAAAACCTCGATTCCCGTTGCCTGCCGAGTCGGCCTGAAATGAAGGATGGCATGGCACACACCGATTGTCGGCCATGGCAAGCGGCGTTACCCAAGTTGCCATGCCCGGCGTAAATCAGAGGCTGTCGGGCTTGAAGCCGGTGTCCCGGTAAACGGCCTGGATCACCTCCCTGCCGACCCGTCCTTCCATCTTCTTGTGCACCGAAACCAGCACCCTCTTGAAAGCCAGGCGCTCTTCCCCGGTCGGCACGTATACCTTGGTTTTGCCGCTCTTTCTTACCGCCTCCAAGTCCGCATCGTTCTCCGCCTTGGCAATCCGGTTGGCATAATGAGTCGACTGTTCCATCGCGTCCTCCAATTCTGCACGGATATCGCCAGGCAGACCGTCCCAGAATTTCTTATTCACGATCACGGCGTAACCCAGATAGCCATGCTCGGTCAGCGTCAAATATTTCTGCACTTCGTGCATTTTCTGCGTATACAGATTCGAAACCGGGTTCTCGGTCCCATCGACAACCCCCGTCAACAATGCCTGATAAACCTCGGAGAAGGCCATAACCAGGGGCAAGGCACCAAGCGTACGCATCTGCTCCTCGAGCACCCTGGAAGATTGAATGCGCATTTTCTTGCCTTTCAGGTCGGCCGGCGTCCTGATGGGCGAATTGAGTGAAAACGACTTGAAACCGTTGTCCCAATACGCCAGGCCACGGATTCCCTTGGGCTCCAATTTGGCCAGTAACTGCCTGCCGACCGGGCCATTGGTAATTTTGCGCAAGGCATCGTAATCGCTGAAGATAAAAGGCAGGTCGAAAACCTCGAATTCCTTGACGCCCAGGGGGCTGAACTTAGCCAATGAAGGCGCCAGCATCTGGACTGCACCGAGTTGCAGCGCCTCCATTTCCTCCTTGTCCTTGTACAGCGTCGAATTGGCATACACCTCGACCTTGACCCTGCCCTTGGTCAGTTCCGCTGCTTTCCTGGCGAACATCTCGGCCGCCTTGCCCTTGGGCGTGTCGGCAGCGACGACATGACTGAACTTGATAACGATCGGTTGCTGGCCATAAGCTGCCAGCGACAGCGTGCCGGCAAACAAGGCGATCAATAGCTCGAGTTTTTTCATGATGTCTCCTACCGCAGTGGTGTAGCGAAGCGTTGAACGGCCACCAATAAATTATGAGCGGATAAAGAGCCTATTGTGGATTTCCACACAGCGCCAAATACAGGCCGTCACGCCAGGCAATGTTTGACCAAGACGGGCGCCGCCATTTGCCATGGAATTTTCCTTGCACCGGTGGCAGACTCGAGGCAATACCGAAAACCGGATTCGGCGCCCCCTCCCAAAACGACTGGCACGAACCGCTCTTAGCCACAGCCAAACCATGCAAAAAGACACGGGACAACCCATTTGCCATGAACATCGCCCCGCATCTCTCCTCAGGCAGTTCTCGCCGGCTTCGCTGGCTGCTCACCCTGCCCAAGCTCGGCATTGTTCTGTTGCTGGCGGCTCTGATCGCGCTGCTCTGGTTACTCCATCACAACGAGGCGGAGGAAGATCGAGCAGCACTGATCAAAGACGTGCTTTGGCTCGAACAAAACCTGCAATTCCACCTGAACGGCAACGAAGAACAACTGCAACTGCTGGCAATGGAAATGGGTCACTCGCACGACCGGAAGTTATTCCGGCTACGGGCAGAACACATGCTCAAGAATTCGCCGGACATTGCGCAGATCATCCAGTTCGATGCCGCTCGGCAGATCGTCGACGCCATGCCTGCCACCCGCCCTCCCGAGCGGGACATAGAGCCGTTCGGGCCGCCGGTCACCGCCAAGGCCTTCGACATGGCAAGCCGACTGGGCAAACGACAATACAGCGAGCCATTTTTTCTCGAAGACAACCGGGCATTTATCGAAATGCTGGTTCCCATTTTCAGCGAGCGCCGCCTGACCGGGATGCTGGCGATCGTCTACCCGCTTGATACCTTGCTCGCCAGCCAGGTTCCCTGGTGGTTCACCGAAAAATACAAGGTCGAGATCGTCGACGACAACGATATTCGGTACGCCACAAAAACCTACATCGAAGGCAATGGCGACCTGCGCTACGAAATCCCGTTCGATCCGCCCAGCGCCCAGTTGTTCTTGCGCGTGACCAGTTACCACGCCCCCGACAATTCACTGCAACGCCTGCTGGTCGCAGCCATCGTCCTGCTCGCGGCCGGTGTTTTCTGGAGCCTGTGGCTGGTTCGCGACCTGATGAAAAAGCGGGTCCGGGCGGAAGACGCCCTGCGCTCCGAACACGCTTTCCGGGCCGCCATGGAAGATTCGCTGACCGTCGGCATGCGCGCCCGCGACTTGCTGGGACGGGTCGTCTATGTCAATCCGGCCTTTTGCCGGATGACCGGTTTCGACGCCGAGGAACTGGTCGGCCGCTCACCACCCATGCCCTACTGGGCGCCGGAACAACTGGAGGAATCCTACGCCATGCACCAGATCGTGCTGGCCGGCGAGGCGCCGCCCGACGGTTTTGAAATCACCTTCATGCGGAAAAACGGCGAGCGCTTTCAGGCACTGGTCTACGAAGCCAAGCTGATCGACGGCAACGGCAAGCACACCGGCTGGATGGCATCCATCCTCGACATCACGGAGCGCAAGCGTACCGAGGAACTCGCGCGGCAACAGCAGGAGCAGCTTCAATTCACTTCGCGCCTGGTGACCATGGGTGAAATGGCTTCGACCCTGGCCCACGAACTCAACCAGCCACTGGCCGCCATCGCCAGCTACAACACCGGCTGCCTGAATGTACTGAACGGCGGCCAGGCCGATCCCCGCGACATACGCCCCGCCCTGGAAAAAATCGGCCTGCAGGCCCAACGGGCCGGCAAGATCATCCGGCGCGTCCACGATTTCGTTCGCAAGAGCGAGCCGAAGCGGGCGCCATGCCTCCTCGGCGAGGTCATCGAAGACTGCCTGGGATTCGTCGAAGCCGAGGCACGCAAGCGTCACGTCCGCATGGAATGCGACATCCCGCCCCTGCCGCCGGTCCTGGCCGACCGTCTGATGCTCGAGCAGGTCCTGCTCAACCTCATCCGCAACGCCATGGAAGCGATGGCGGGCGTTCCCGAAAGCCAGCGACTTATCCGCATCACCGGCGCCGTGGGCGACAGCGAGCTGTCCCTGCATGTCGCCGACAGCGGCAGCGGCATTGCACCGGAGATTCGCGCCAAGCTGTTCACCGCCTTTTTCACCACCAAGCCCGAGGGCATGGGCATCGGCCTGTCGATCTGCCGCTCGATCATCGAATTTCATCGCGGGCGCCTGTGGGTGGAAGACAATCTCCAATCGCCCACCGGAAGCGGTACGATATTCAGCCTCACCCTGCCACTGGAAACCGCATGAGCACACCCCTGGCCCACCTGGTCGACGACGACGAAGCCATTCGCGATGCGCTGTCATGGCTCCTGAAGTCGCGCGGACTTCCCTATGCCACCTACGATTCGGCGGAAAGCTTCCTCGCCGCCTGGAACAAGACGACGTCGGGCTGCCTCGTCCTCGACATGCGGATGTCCGGCATGAGCGGCCTCGACTGCTTCGACGAACTGTGCGCCCGCAATTCCTCCCTCCCGGTGATTTTCCTGACCGGCCACGGCGACGTGCCGCTGGCCGTCGCCACCCTCAAGAAAGGCGCTTTCGATTTCTTCGAAAAACCCTTCAACGACAACGACCTGGCCAGCCGGATCGAAGAGGCGATGGCGCTCGACGCCCATCAACGCGTCGCCAACGCCACGGTAGACTCGGTCAAGGCGCGACTGGCGACGCTGACCACACGCGAACGGCAGATCATGGGGCTGGTACTGGCCGGCAAGTTCAACAAGGTGATCGCCGATGAGCTGAATATCAGCATGCGCACTGTCGAAGTGCATCGATCCAAACTTTTCGACAAAATGCATGTGAAAACAGCAGTGGAACTGGCCAATCTGCTGAAACCCTGAGATCGATGCTTCCCTACCGCATGTTTTTTCGCTAGGATCACGCAATCTGACGGTCGCCAACCAGGCGCCACACCACCCATTCGTTTTACCCATCCCATGAGGCAACCATGAGCGAGCACATCCATTACGTAACCGACGACACATTCGAAGCGGAAGTGCTGCAGTCGCAGCAGCCCGTTCTCGTCGACTACTGGGCCGAATGGTGCGGCCCCTGCAAGATGATCGCTCCGATCCTGGACGAAGTCGCCACCGAATATGCCGGCAAGCTCAAGGTTGCCAAGGTCAACATCGACGACAATCAGGCGACGCCGGCCAAGTACGGTATCCGCGGCATCCCGACCCTGATGATCTTCAAGAATGGCAATATCGAGGCGACCAAGGTCGGCGCCCTCTCCAAATCGCAACTCGCTGCTTTTATTGACAGCAACCTGTAATCTCCGTAGTCTCCCGGCCTGAAGGTGCGCTCCGCACCCTCAGGCAGACGTCAGTAGCCCAGCGCCCAGGCGTCAATCCCCATTCGCAATGCGTCCAAGCCGCCCCGTTTTCGGGCAGCAACCCGGCCCCTCATTTTTCGGCGCCACACTCTCCCTACATGCAACTCTCCGAACTCAAAACACTACACGTCAGCAAACTGCTGGACATGGCCACCGAACTGGCCATCGAAAACGCCAACCGCATGCGCAAGCAGGAGCTGATTTACGCGATCCTGAAGGCCAAGGCCAAGAACGGCGATACCATCTACGGCGACGGCACCCTGGAAATATTGCAGGATGGCTTTGGTTTCCTGCGCTCCTCCGACACCTCCTACCTGTCGAACCCGGATGATATTTATGTCTCCCCGTCGCAGGTCCGCCGCTTCAACCTGCGTACCGGCGATACGGTCGAGGGCGAAATCCGAACGCCCAAGGACGGCGAGCGCTACGTCGCCCTGACCAAGCTGGAATCGATCAACGGTTTCCCGCCGGAAGCGAACAAGAACAAGATCATGTTCGAGAACCTGACGCCGCTGCACCCGACGCGTCACCTGAAACTCGAGCGCGACGTCAAGTCCGAGGAAAACATCACCAGCCGGGTCGTCGACATGATCGCGCCGGTCGGCTGCGGCCAGCGCGGCCTGCTCGTCGCGCCGCCGAAGACCGGCAAGACGGTGATGCTGCAGAACATCGCCCATGCCATCACGGCCAACCACCCGGAAGTCGTCCTCATCGTTCTGCTCATCGACGAACGACCGGAAGAAGTGACCGAAATGACCCGGACCGTCAAGGGCGAGGTGGTTGCCTCGACCTTCGACGAACCGGCCTCCCGCCATGTCGCGGTGGCCGAAATGGTGATCGAAAAGGCCAAGCGCCTGGTCGAACACAAGAAGGACGTGGTCATCCTGCTCGACTCCATCACCCGTCTCGCCCGCGCCTACAACACCGTGCAACCGGCATCCGGCAAGGTGCTGACCGGCGGCGTGGACGCCAACGCCTTGCAGAAACCCAAGCGTTTCTTCGGCGCCGCCCGCAATATCGAGGAAGGCGGTTCGCTGACCATCCTCGCCACCGCGCTGATCGACACCGGTTCACGCATGGACGAAGTAATCTACGAAGAATTCAAGGGCACCGGCAATTCGGAAATCCACCTCGACCGCCGCATGGCGGAAAAGCGGATGTACCCGGCGATCAACGTCAATCGCTCCGGTACCCGCCGCGAGGAATTGCTGCTCAAACCCGACGTTCTCCAGAAGATGTGGGTGCTGCGCAAGCTCTGCTATCCGATGGACGACCTCGAAGCGATGGAATTCCTGCTCGACAAGGTCAAATCGACCAAGGGCAACCAGGAATTCTTCGACGCGATGCGCCGGGGTTAACAATAAACGTTACAAGCT
>JAJXVG010000043.1 GCA_021782315.1 Pseudomonadota bacterium
TGACCTCTTGCATGCCATGCAAGCGCTCTCCCAGCTGAGCTATACCCCCGCCGCGAAAGAAGGCCGCATTATAGGGATCACCTTCCCCCTTGTAAAGAGCCTTTGGCGATTATTTAGAGATAGGCTGCCAATGCCGCAACAACCCTTTCGCGGCCGATCAGCGAAATCACCGCATCGACTGCCGGTGTCTGCGCCTGGCCGGTCAGGATGACGCGCAGGGGCATCGCCAGCCGGGGCATCTTGAGGCCGTGTTTACCGACAGTTTCCTTGATCAGCGCGTTGATGGCGGGTATTTCCCAGGCCACCGCGGCGATTCCGGCGGCGAAATCGGCCAGGGCCGGGCGGGCATCGTCGGCCAGGTGCTGGGCGAGCAGTTCAGGGTCGGGCGTGACATGGCAGTAGAAGACCTCGACGGCATCGGCCAGCAGATTCAGGGTATTGCTGCGGTCGACGTACAAGGCCGCAGCCTTTTCGAGATCGGGGCCGGCGGCGGTGTCCACGCCGCGCGCGACCAGCCGGGGCTTGACCCTGGCGGCCAGTTCGGCCGGCGGCAACTGCTTCATGTAATGCTGGTTCAGCCACAGCAGTTTTTCGGTATTGAACTGTGCGGCCGAGGCGGTGATATGGTCGAGGTCGAACCACTCGACGAACTGCTGGCGCGAAAAAATTTCATCGTCGCCGTGCGACCAGCCGAGGCGGGCCAGGTAATTGACCACGGCTTCGGGCAGGAAGCCGTCCTCGTCGTACTGCATGACCGAGACGGCACCGTGGCGCTTCGAAAGCTTGGCGCCGTCGTCGCCCAGAATCATCGAGAGGTGGGCGTAGACCGGTATCTCGGCGCCCAGCGCGTGCAGGATGTTGATCTGGCGCGGCGTGTTATTGACATGATCGTCACCGCGGATGACATGGCTGATCCCCATGTCCCAGTCGTCGACGCAGACGCAGAAGTTGTAGGTCGGCGTGCCGTCGCCGCGCGCGATGATCAGGTCGTCGAGTTCCGCGTTGGCGAACTCGATGCGGCCCTTGACCTGGTCTTCCCAGGCGACGACGCCGTCTTTCGGGTTTTTGAAGCGAATCACAGGTTGTATGCCGGCCGGCACCGGCGGCAAGGTCTTGCCTGCCTCGGGGCGCCAACGGCCGTCGTAACGCGGCTTCTCCTTGTTCGCCTCCTGCTCGGCGCGCAGGGCATCCAGTTCTTCCCGGCTGGTGTAGCAATAATAGGCGGTACCGGCCGCCAGCATCTGCTGCACTACTTCCTTGTAGCGCGCCATGCGCTGCATCTGATAGAAGGGACCCTCGTCGTGTTCCAGATTCAGCCAGTTCATGCCGTCGATGATCGCCTGGACGGCTTCGGGGGTCGAACGGGCGACGTCGGTGTCCTCGATGCGCAGCACGAAGGTACCGCCGTGACGACGGGCGTAGGCCCAGGAGAAGAGGGCGGTGCGGGCGCCGCCGATGTGCAGGTAACCGGTGGGGCTGGGGGCAAAACGAGTGCGAACTGGCTTCATGGGATACGGAATCTATACGGGACAAAGAGCGCTATTCTAGCCGACCCGGGTTTGACTCGTTGCCCGACTTATGGTCAAATGCGCCCCTCTCTTGTGGGCGGTTAGCTCAGCGGTAGAGCACTGCCTTCACACGGCAGGGGTCACTGGTTCGATCCCAGTACCGCCCACCATTCAAGAGAATTCTAAGACCCGCACGTGTTCACAAACATCTAGTCAGCGACCCGATTCTCGACGCACCGGAACCCAAACGTCCCGGCTATTGCTAGGGATTACTGGCCCGATAAAGCATGAAGCCCATGTCGCTTAACATGGGCTTCGTAAATCTTGAACCTTGGCAATCACGGCCGAGGCAATCGGCTTGTCGCCGCTTGGGTACTACTCGGTCATCTTGTCGAACTGCGGCGGATTTTCAGTCATGCTGCCTCCCATCGCGTTGTTCCTGAAGGGCCTGACCAACTTCCCGTCAGGCTTCGATTCCAGATTACTCCTCCGGACAAAAAAGTCCACTGGCGCTACGAAAAAACGGCTCGCCAATTGGCGAGCCGTTGTGGCATCGGTCTGCATCGAGCAGGTTAATCGTTGCAGGACAATCCAAGCAGTTGCAGCACCGACAGGAAGAGGTTCAACACATTCAGGTACATGCTGACCGCAGCCATCACATAGTTGGTTTCCTCACCGCGTACCAGGCGGCTGGTGTCGTACAGAATGAAGCCGGAGAACAGGAGCGCGACGACTGCTGATACGCCAGCCTGCATGGCAGGGACGAAGATTGCAGCAGGATGACGATAATCGAGCCAGCGAACAGGAATCCAGCCATGCGAGAGAAATCCTTGCCGGTCTAATAAACATAAGCCGTCAGGGCCAATGTGACCGCGGTGGTTATCACGGCTGCGGTTAGCACCGTGCCGCTGCCACCTGGCATGTTGATGTAGTGGGTCAGCGTCGGGCCGATACGCATACCGCTCAGGGCGGTGAAGGTGAGTATGGCCGGCACGGCTGCCGCCGTATTCCGTTTCTTGTGCAGGTAGAACAGTGGCAGCAGGCCGAGCGGGGTCGTAGCTCGTTACCAAAAAATCAATCAGCCGCTGAGTTTTGTTCGGAAAAACAGAATCAATAGTAATTGTTAATAAGGTTTTTGTTGGCACCAGCCAGCCAATGGCTCTGTCTGAATGCTTCCTGGCCGAAAACCCATTGAATTTTTGACGAGATTTTTTGGTCAAGAATTGCTTTATTTCGTTACGATTGGCCAAGATATGCTTTTCAATGGCCGAATGAGGCGTGTCTTGGACGAGGTTTGAGGAAGATTATTGGTAAAATCGACGGCTTCTGACTGCTTCTTGGCCAATTTATTCTTTATTTCAGGTCAAGAAACGCTTAATGGCACACGGCACAAGGCTTTTCGGGTTTTGTTTTATGCCGGAAACGACCTGCGTTGAGATGATGTGGCTTTGGCATATCCTTGGCCCGGATTTGATCCGTCATTCGGTTCGTTTCTGGGATCTGTCGAATAATGCCGCAATCTGCGCGCTCGACATTGCCGGGTCGGGCTCAGTGCCGGATTGCCTCCGCCGCTGAGCCTCGTGCAAAGCAAGACCGGTTGTCCGGCCTTACCGATCGGCTATGGCCAGCGGTCGGATATCAAATTGGCAGAGGCCGGCGAGTTCGGCGACGACGCGGTTAATGCCGTTGCCGAGGAGCCACCAGCCTCCGGCGTAGGGGCGAACGGTAATTCCGTGGTCTTTGCAAAGCTGCATGGCTTTGTCGCGTAATTGTTCGATCTGCATCATTGAGTCCTTATGTTTTATTGTCTCCAACGGGGCGGGACTCTAGCAGTTGTTCATTGCGGATTTCTTACGACGGCGATCGACCGGTTCGCGTACTTTCTTGCCTGCGCTGAAATGCGGTGGTCACCTGGCCGGTAGGCGCGCTGCCCCCCCCGTTTTCGGATTGCGGCCCGCAGTGCGCGGGAGGTCGGGGCGAAGCCGAGATATTCGGCGTCTTCTTTTTTATGTGTTTGATGACCCAGTTTCGGATTGTCGAAATGACGGTTCTGCCGACACCTAGTTGGATGCCCGGCAATCTAACGCGCCGCCGGCCGGGGGGGGGACCTGCCACGATCGCCTCCTCATGCGCTACTCAATTCCGGGGGGCAGGATGATTTTGGCGGAACAATGAATTGGCCGGCCGGTCCAAAATGCGAAGGAGGCTAGTCATGCTCAAGGAAGCCGCTAAACTCGATGAACTGGTGAGTCAGGAATATCTGCACGGATTCGTCACAGACGTGGAGTCGGATTCAGTCCCGCAAGGGCTGAATGAAGAGGTGATTCACCTCATTTCAGCCAAAAAGGAAGAGCCGGAATTCATGCTGGAATGGCGCCTCAAGGCCTACCGGCACTGGCTGACGATGAGCGAACCCGGTTGGTCCACCATTCATCATCCACCGATCGACTACCAGGCCATCAGCTACTATTCGGCGCCTCGTTCACGCAAGGATGGGCCGCAAAGTCTGGCCGATGTCGATCCCGAGTTGCTGCGCACCTACGAAAAGCTCGGAGTGCCGCTGGAAGAGCGCGAACTGCTCGCCGGCGTCGCGGTCGATGCGGTCTTCGATAGTGTCTCGGTGGCCACCACCTTCAAGGCCAAGCTGGCCGAAATGGGCATTATTTTTTGTTCGTTCTCCGAGGCTGTCCTTGAACATCCGGAACTGGTCCGGCAGTATCTCGGTTCGGTCGTGCCATTTACCGACAACTATTTCGCCAGCCTCAACTCGGCAGTATTTTCCGACGGTTCCTTCTGCTACATCCCGCCCGGGGTACATTGCCCGATGGAACTGTCCACCTATTTTCGCATCAATGCGCTGAATACCGGCCAGTTCGAGCGCACCCTGATCATCGCCGACCGCGACAGTTACGTCAGTTACCTGGAAGGCTGCACGGCACCGATGCGCGACGAGAATCAGCTCCATGCTGCTGTTGTCGAGCTGGTTGCCCTGGAAAACGCCCGGATCCGCTACGCCACGGTGCAGAACTGGTATCCCGGCGACAAGAATGGCAAGGGCGGTATTTACAATTTCGTCACCAAGCGCGGCGAATGCCGGGGCGACAACTCCCGGATATCCTGGACCCAGGTTGAAACCGGTTCGGCTATCACCTGGAAATACCCTAGCGTGATCCTGAAAGGCGACAATTCGTACGGCGAATTCCACTCGGTAGCCCTGACCAATAATTTTCAGCAGGCTGATACCGGCACCAAGATGATCCATCTGGGTAAACATACCCGGAGCCATATCGTCTCCAAGGGTATTTCGGCGGGCCATGGGCGCAATGCCTACCGTGGCCTGGTGAAGATCGCCAGGACTGCTGTCGGCGCCCGCAATTACAGCCAGTGCGATTCGTTGCTGCTGGGAGACCGGTGTGCCGCCCACACCTTTCCCTACATCGAAGTCAAGCATTCGTCAGCCCGCGTCGAGCACGAGGCCACCACCTCGCGCATCGGCGAAGACCAGTTGTTCTATTGTCAGAGTCGCGGCCTGTCAGCCGAGGATGCGGTATCGATGATCGTCAATGGATTCTGCAAGGAAGTCTTTCAGGAACTGCCGATGGAGTTTGCCGTCGAGGCCCAGAAACTGCTGGGCATCAGTCTGGAAGGCAGTATCGGCTAAAGAGGGGAACGATCATGCTCGAGATTCGCAATCTGCACGTCAGCGTCGATGGTCAGCCCATCCTCAAGGGCCTCGACCTCAGCGTCAAAGCAGGCGAGGTTCACGCGAT
The DNA here is from genome assembly GCA_021782315.1 of Pseudomonadota bacterium. Taxonomy (GTDB): domain Bacteria; phylum Pseudomonadota; class Gammaproteobacteria; order Burkholderiales; family Rhodocyclaceae; genus Azonexus. Next base: position 5,279 of record JAJXVG010000043.1, read on the forward strand.
CATGGGGCCCAACGGCTCGGGCAAAAGCACGCTGGCCCATGTTCTGGCCGGGCGCACGGGCTATTTGGTGACGGCCGGCGAAGTCATGTACCGGAGCAGCAATCTGCTCGATTTGGTGGCCGAGGACAGGGCGCGGCTAGGGATTTTTCTCGCCTTTCAGTATCCGGTTGAAATTCCCGGGGTGACCAATGTCTATTTTCTCAAGGCCGCGCTCAACGCCCAGCGCCGCCACAACGGGCAGCCCGAACTCGATGCCATCGATTTTCTTGCCCTGATCCGCAGCAGGCTCAAGCAACTGGACATGGACGAGAGTCTTCTCTATCGCTCGGTCAATCAAGGTTTTTCCGGCGGCGAGAAGAAACGCAACGAAATCCTGCAAATGGCCCTGCTTGAGCCAAGGCTCGCGCTTCTCGATGAGAGCGATTCCGGCCTCGACATCGACGCCCTGAAAGTGGTGGCCGGTGGTATCAACGGGCTACGCAGCCCAGAACGGGCGATTGTTCTGGTTACTCATTACCAGCGCCTGCTCGATTACGTGGTGCCAGACCGGGTTCACATCCTGGCCGATGGCCGAATTGTTCGCTCCGGCGGTCGGGAACTGGCCATCGAGCTCGAACGCACGGGTTACGGCAAGGCGGCCGACGGACCGGCAATGCAGGCGACAATGCCATGAACGCTCGCCAGGTCGCTTCCGTCAATGACTATCTTGACGCCTTCAGGCGGGTCTCCAGCTTCCTGCCTGGTCAGCAACTGGACTGGCTGCGCGAAAGTCGGGCGGAGGCCATCGGACGTTTCGCCCAGCAGGGCTTTCCGACCTTGCACAACGAAGAGTGGAAATATACGAATGTGACGGCCATCGAGCATGGCCGTTTCAATTTGCTGCCGCCCCATGGCTCCGAGTTCCTGAGCCGGCTGATCGACAGCCACGCCCTGCTGGACAGCCATATTTTGGTGTTCGTCAATGGACATCTTGAACCCGGTCTGTCCCGCCCGGGCAAACTGCCGGCCGATGTCAAATTGACCAGCCTGAGTTATCGCCTGGAGCGTAGCCCGGATGATTTGGAGGAAGCGCTGGTGACTTATCCGCCGCCATCCGCCTTTGCCGACTTGAATCTGGCATTCATGGCCGATGGCGCCTATATTCGCCTGCCGCCGGGCTGCGTCGTCAAGGCGCCGATCCAGCTCCTCTTCATCGCCAGCGAAGCCAATCTGGCGATCCAGCCGCGCAATCTGGTGCTGGCTGGCGCCGGCTGTTCGGCCAGCCTCGTCGAGCACCACGTGGCGCTGGGCGACATCAGTTATTTCACCAATGCGGTCACCGATATCGTACTTGATGCCGGCGCCTCGATCGAGCATCACAAGCTGCAGCAGGAAAGCCCATCGGCATTTCATATTGCGACAGTCAACGTCTCCCAGGCCGCAAAAAGCCGTTTCATTTCCACTTCCTTTGCCCTCGGCGCCCGACTTTCCCGTGTCGGCATCGCTGTCAGGCTGGATGCCGAGGATGCCCGCTGCGATCTGGACGGCCTCTACCTCGCCGACGGCCGCCAACATGTCGATCATCACACGCGCATCGACCATTTGCAGCCCCGGTGTACCAGCCGGGAACGCTACAAGGGTGTTCTCGATGGGGCGTCCCGGGCTGTCTTCAACGGGCGCGTGGTCGTCCATCCCGATGCCCAGGGCAGCGATGCGGTGCAGACCAACCACAATCTGCTTCTCTCGGACGCCGCCGAAATCGACACCAAGCCGCAACTCGAAATCTGGGCCGATGACGTCAAGTGCAGCCACGGCGCGACGGTCGGCCAACTGGACGAGGATCAGGTGTTCTATCTGTGTTCCCGGGGAATCGGCGAGTCTGCCGCCCGGGCCATGCTGACCCGGGCCTTTGCCATGGAAGTCGTCAATCGGGTCGGTATTCCTGCGCTGCAGGAAAAGCTCGACGAGTTGCTGCATGCCCGGTTGCCGCAGCGAGGGACAGCATGCTGAGCGATGTCACTGCAATGAATGGCGTGGCGCGGCAGGTACCGGCACTGGATGTCATGCGCCGACGCCAGGACTTCCCCATCCTCCGCCGCGAGGTCAACAGGCATGACCTGGTTTATCTCGACAACGCCGCCACCAGCCAGAAGCCGTGGTCGGTCATCGAGGCAGAACGCCACTACTACGCAGATTACAACGCCAATATTCACCGCGGCATACATCGCCTGAGCCAGGAGGCGACCGATGCCTACGAAGCGGCGCGCGACAAGGTGCGCGAGTTCATCAATGCCCCCCGTCGCGAGGAAATCGTGTTCACCCGCGGCAGCACCGAGGCAATCAATCTGGTCGCCAGCAGCTACGGCCAGCATCTGCAGGCCGGTGACGAGATACTGATCACGGAAATGGAACATCATTCCAACATCGTGCCCTGGCAACTGTATTGCCAGCCTAGCGGGGCGGTGCTGCGGGTGGTGCCGATCAACGATGCGGGCGAACTCGTCGTCGAGCAGTTCAAAAGCCTGCTCGGTCCGCGCACCCGACTGGTGGCGCTGACCCACATGTCGAACGCCCTTGGCAGCATCAACCCGGTCAAGGCGCTGGTCGATCTGGCGCATCGGGCGGGTGCCGTCGTCCTGGTCGATGGCGCCCAGGCCGTTGCCCATCTGCCGGTCGATGTCACTGACCTGGATTGCGATTTCTATGTCTTTTCAGGTCACAAGCTGTATGGCCCGACCGGCATCGGGGTGCTTTTTGCCAAGTTCTCGCTGCTCGAAGCCATGCCGCCTTATCAGGGCGGCGGCGACATGATCAAGTCGGTCAGCTTTGCCGGAAGCACCTGGAATGAGCTGCCCTACAAATTCGAGGCCGGGACCCCGAACATCGCCGGCGGCATTGGCCTCGGTGCCGCCATTGACTACGTCCGGAGCGTCGGCATGGACGTTATCGCTGCCCACGAAGCCGAACTGCTGGCCTATGCCACCGCACGGGCCGAGGCCTTCCCGGGGCTTAGCCTGATTGGCACCGCCTGCGACAAAGGGGCGATCCTGTCCTTTACGCTGGCTGGCATCCATCCGCACGACGTCGGCACCATTCTTGATACTCAGGGTGTTGCCGTGCGTACCGGCCATCATTGCGCCATGCCGGTGATGGATCGTTACGGTGTCCCGGCGACGGTTCGCGCCTCTTTTGCGCTGTACAACACGCGGCAGGAGGTCGATGCCTTGTTCCGCGGCCTGGCCAAGGCAAGAGAGATATTCGAATGACTGCCGACCTGCGCGATCTGTATCAGGAAGTCGTCGTCGACCACAGCCGCCGGCCACGCAATTTCGGCCCCTTGCCTGACGCCAGTCATCAGGCCGAAGGCTTCAATCCCCTGTGCGGCGACCGCTTGAATCTGTACCTGAAGGTGGTCGACGGGTTTATCGAAGATGCCCGCTTCGAGGGCAGCGGCTGCGCCATTTCGATGGCCTCCGCATCGCTGATGACCGAAGCCATGAAAGGTCGGCGCACGACCGATGCGGAGGCGCTGTTTTCTGATTTTCACGCGATGTTGACCGGCAATCCGAAAACGAACCCGGCCCTGGGGAAACTGGAGGTTTTCGCCGGTGTGAGTGAATTTCCGAGCCGGATCAAATGCGCCACGCTGGCCTGGCACACCCTGCAAGCCGCACTGCATGCCGAAGTACAGCCGGTGACAACGGAGTCGATAGCATGAATTTTCGTCAATGGCCAGCCAAGGCCGAACAAGCCGAAGCAGAGCGTTTGCCGCCACGCAGCGAGCTGGAAAGCGACATCATCTTCGTGTTGCGGACAATCCATGACCCGGAAATCCCGGTCAATATCTATGACTTGGGATTGATCTATGGAATCGATGCCAATGCCGAGACCGGCCATGTTCATCTGCGGATGACGCTGACTGCGCCGGGCTGCCCGGTGGCCCAGAGTTTTCCCGGGATGGTGGCCGATACGCTACGCGAGGTTCCGGGGGTCGAGGCGGTGGAAGTCGAACTGGTCTGGGAGCCGCGCTGGTCGAAAAAAATGATGAGCGAGGCGGCGCGCCTGGAACTCGGCCTGGTGTGAGCGAGGAGAGCCGGAATGATTGAATGGACCGATGTCGCTGCCGAGACGGAATTCCTCACCGGCAACTGCCAGCGCGTCGAGGTCGACGGGGTGGCAATCGCCATTTTCAAGGTCGGCGATCACTATTATGCGATCGAGGATCTCTGTAGCCACGAGTCCGAAACGCTCTCCAACGGTATGCTATGCGGGCTGGAAATCACTTGCCCGCGCCATGCGGCACGTTTCTCCCTGGTCACCGGCGAAGCCCTGTCGCCGCCCGCCTACGAGCCAATCGCCGTCTTTCCTGTACGCATTGAAAACGGCAGGGTGCTGGTCAGGGATGATCGCTTTGGCTAGTGTCGTGCTGCACGCTCTCCGGCCCGGGTACGCAGCGGCCTTGCGATGTCCAATCGGGTCTATTTCGTAGCCAGGGATTTCAAGTCGGCAATAATTTCACCGGCATGCCTTTCCGTATCGACCTGCTGGTATACCTTGGCGACCCTGCCCTCTGGATCGATGAGAAAGGTATGGCGTTTGGCAAACTTGATCACGCCCCAGTTGGAATAGCTGCCAAAGCTCTCGGATACCTTTCCGGTTTTATCAGAAAGAAGCGGGAACGGCAGGTGCTTCTCCTCGGCAAAGTCCCGGTGGGAGTTTTCGCTATCGACGCTGACGCCGACCACCTGAGCGTTCAAGTCCGCAAACCGGGGCTGGCTGTCCCGGAAATTGATCGCTTCCGTAGTACAGCCCGGCGTGTTGTCTTTGGGATAGAAATAGAGCACGACCCACTTTCCCTTCCACTCGGCCAGGGATCTCGCCTGCCCATTGCCGTCGGGCAACACGAAAGCGGGTGCCATCGAACCCACCGCAGGGGGCGCCCCGGCTTGGGCCGCCCCTGATAGCAGGATGCTGGCCCAGACAGGCCAGTGCCAGTGTTTGTTCATCTGTTTTATCCTCCGTTCTATCCGCCACTCAAGGCCTGGACGATGACAAGCTCGTCGCAGGGCTGCATTGTCTGCGACAGCGCATCCGCTGAAACGCCATTGACGAAGATGCGAATGTGACGGCGCATTCGTTGTTGCTCGTCGATGACACGAAAGCGAATGCCGGGATATTGACGATCCAGATCAAGCAGTACGTCATCGAGCGTCGCACCACAGGCTTTGGCCTGGCTACTTTGGGTGTAAGAGCGCAAGGCGCTTGGAATCAGGACGTTCATGATGCAGCGAAGTTATAGAACGGCCGTTTCCACGGCGTAAATTTCCGGCAGATGCCGGGCAATGCATTCCCAGTTTCGGCCCTCGTTACGGCTCGCCCAGAGTTCGCCGCTTGTCGTGCCGAAGTAAAGACCCAGGGGGTCGTTACTATCGCAGCACATCGCCTGTCTCTTGACCGTCCACCACGTTTGTTCTTTCGGCATGCCCGCATCCTGACGCTGCCAGGTTTCGCCGCCGTCATGCGTCGCGTAGACCGCCGGCCTGCCTTCCGGGCTGGTACGCGGCCAGACCTGGGTGCCATCCATCGGGAAAACCCATGCCATGTTGTCGTCGCGCGGGTGCACCGTCATCGGGAAGCCGATGTCGCCGACCTCCTCGGGCATGTTTCGACCAATGCGCACCCAGGACTCTGCCGGTCGGTCGAGGCGATAGATGCCGCAGTGATTTTGCTGGTAGACGCGATCGGGATTGCTTGGGCATAGGCGCAGACAATGCGGGTCATGAAAAGTGGGGTTCGCGGCATCGAAGCCGAAGCCGTCGACGACGTCCATGCCCGAAATGAGCACCCGCCACGTTTTCCCACCGTCGACCGACTCGTGTACGCCGCCGCCCGACATGCCGAAGTAGAGATGTTCCGGGTCGCGTGGATCGACGATGATCGAATGCAGCTTGGGGCCATCGGGCGTGCCATCCTTTTCGCTCCCCATCCACTGACGATATTGCGGGTCGTCATTGATGCTAGAAAACGGCGCCCAGCTCATCCCTCCATCCGCCGAACGGAACAGGCCTTGCGGTGACGTACCCGCGTACCAGACATTGGGTTCATCGCGGTGTGCGGGGGTCAGCCAAAACGTGTGATCCACCGCCCGGCCGGCTTCCCCCTCGGCGGCCTTGGCAAAGGCGGGGGGTTGTACCGCCTCCTGCCAGGTAGCGCCAAAATCGGTGGAGCGAAAAATGGTCGGTCCCAGGTGACCTGTCTTTGCTGCGGCGAGCAAAGTGATTTGGTCACGTGGATCGAGCACCAGATGATTGATAATGTGGCCGAGAAAATGTGGGCCATTGACCGCCCAAGTTGCCCGCATCGTGTCGGCGCTGAAAATCCAGGCGCCTTTTCGGGTAGAAACCAGCAGCACAGTCGTCGCCATAGCATTTTCCCTCCGATCCGAATCTTGATGCCGGTTTAAGCAACACCTTGCTGCCGGATTAGACTCCGGGCATGACTTTGGTTCCTGAAGTGAAAGACTTTAATGTCACGCCCACGACCAAGGGGTCTAGTCATTTGTAGCCTGGCACTGCTTTCCGGCAATCGTCGCGGCGGCGTTCTCGTGCGAGTTGATCTCCTGAGTTCTGGTTCGGGCTGAAATTCTCTTCCGTGGTTAAGTGCTTCAAGACGCATAAGGCACAAACAACGCGCTACGATATCCGGCGGAAATCACCTGATTGTTCTGTTGCGTTTTTACAAATTCTGCTATGCCTAACCCGAAAATAAACCCTCGCCTGGCAGCGCTCTACGAGCGGCTGGCACGCTATGGGGCCTACCTTGTTGCTACGCTGGGCGTTATTGTCCTGATCGGCTGGGGGCTGGATATTTCAGCCTTGAAGAGCATCGTGCCCGGCTGGGGGACGATGAAGGCCAACACTGCGTTGTGTTTCACACTATCCGGCATCGCGCTGTCGATATTATGCCGAGCGCAGATGACAGCGGGTTGGTGCCGGGGCAGCTTAGCCATGTCAGCTGGCGTCTTTGCCATTGGCCTGCTGACGCTTGTTGAATATGTGCTGGATAACGACCTTGGTATCGACCAGCTGCTCTTTTCAGATATCCCTGATGCTCAAGCAGGCTTCGTTCCCGGACGTATGGCACCGGCCACTACCGTCGGATTCGTTGTGACGGGGCTGGCGCTGGCATGCCTCAATCTTCGCCGTACCTTCGTCATTAGCCAGGCCGCGCCCTTGATCGGAATACTGATCGGGTTCCTGGCCGTACTTGGTTATGCCTATGACGTTTCCGTGCTCTATGGTATTGGCGCCTACTCCGCGGTTGCTCTCCCTACTGCGCTTGCTTTTCTCATTATCAATGCCGCCATTCTGTTGTCGCGACCAAGGCGTGGTCTGTGCGGAATGCTGTCAAGCAATACGGCGGGCGGGATGATGATGCGACGGCTCTTGCCGCTCGCCTTCATTGCGCCATTCACTATCGGCTGGGTACTGGTCATCAACGAAGATAGTGGCTGGGTCAGTCCGCGCTTCGCCCTTGCCCTTGCATCCTTGATTTATCTGGCCATCTTCCTGACGGTTTTCTGGCGCACCGCCGGATTCCTCCATCATATCGACCTGGTTCGCATGATTGCCCAGGATGAGCGGCGCAAGCAGCAGGCGGAACTGGCCGGAATCATCGATTCAGCCATGGATGGCATTATCATGGTCGATGATGCGCAGCGGATAACCCTGTTCAATCCCGCCGCCGAAAAAATGTTCGGTCGCTGCGCCGCCGATGTGCTGGGCATGTCCCTGGTCATCCTGATGCCATCGCGCTTCCGGGAAAGGCATGGCGTGGACTTTCGTGCATTCGGCGCCACGGGTGAAACCAATCGACGGATGGGGCGGCTGGGCACCGTTATCGGTCTGCGGGCGAACGACGATGAGTTTCCAGTCGAGGCCTCGATCTCTCAACTCAAAACCGATGGCACCAGGTTATCGACGGTGATTCTTCGTGATATTTCCGATCGGGTGCGCTTCGAACAGGCTCTGCTCGATAGTCGGCGCCAGTTAAGCGCGATGATCGAGCAGGCGCCGGTCAGCATCGCCCAGTTTGATCGCGACATGTGTTACCTGGCGACCAGTCGGCTCTGGGTCGCAATCTATGGGGGGGGTATCGAGAATCTGCGGGGGATGAATCATTACGATGTTGTTCACGATATTTCCGATGCCTGGAAAAAGGTGCACCGCGATGGCATGGCCGGCATCACGACGACCTGTGACTCCGATCTGTGGATCAAGGCCGACGGCTCTCGGCAGTGGCTGCGCTGGGCCGTTCATCCGTGGATTGATGAGGGCGGACGTATTGGCGGCATCATCATCTCGGCCGAGGATATCACCCGCTACAAACTGACCGAATTAGCCTTGCGGGCCAGCGAAGATGATCTCAATCGTGCCCAGGCATTCGGCGGCATTGGGAGTTGGCGGCTTGACATGCAAAGCAAGGAATTGACCTGGTCGAGTGAAAATTACCGCATATTTGGCCTTCCCGAAGGAACCCACCTGACCTACGAGAGCTTTCTCGAGCGGGTTCACCCCGATGACCGGGTGTTTGTCGAGCACGCGTGGGTGGCTGCCGTTTCCGGTGCTCCCTACGATATTGAGCACCGCATACTGGTTGGCAGCGAAGTCAAATGGGTTCGCGCCAAGGCTGAACTTGAGTTCGATCGCGAGGGCCGTTTGTTGAGCGGGTTTGGCATTACGCAAGACATCACCGCCCAGCGTCGGGCGGACGACCAGATCAGAGAGGCCAATGCCAGACTGGCTGCAGTGGCTGCCGAACGTTCGGCAAGCTTGCTCGTTCTGTCGACCGCCTTGACCAATGCGGAAGAGCGGGAGCGCGACCGCCTCTATGAACTGCTGCACGACCATGTTCAACCGCTGCTGGTAGCCTCTCGTCTGGCCTTGAGCGGCCTCGGGGAGGAAACCTCAAGGGAAGATGTGCTCCGCGTCGTTGGCGATGCGAAGGAGCATATTTCACGCGTTCTCCAGACCGCCCGTACGCTCAGCATAGAGCTCAATCCACCGTTGATCCGCGAGCGAGGATTGATTCCGGCGCTGCAGTCCCTGGGACACTGGGTCGAGAAGAATTACGGCATCAGCGTCGATCTCGACTGTTCAGAAGGATTGGAGCCAGGCAACCTGACTGTCCGCCTGCTTTGTTTCAAGGGGGTGCGCGAACTCCTCCTGAATGTGGTCAAGTATGCTGGAACCAAGCATGTTGAGATTCAGCTTGAAGTCATCAATCGGGAAACCTTGCGCATTACGGTGCGCGACAATGGCGCGGGATTCGATCCGGCTAACTGCCAGCCCGGTTCCGGATTGCCTGTTATCGAGCAGCGCCTGGGCATGGTGGGCGGCAGCCTGTCGATCAAAAGTGCGCCCGGCATGGGCACCTGCGTAAGTCTGCAGGTGCCGCTCGACTTGCCCGAGAAGCCTCGAATCGCGTATCGCGTACGGCGGAGAAGCTGCTTGGCTTATCGCCGCCCGGCCAGGCTGTCGAACAACGGAAGCAGGCTAAAATCAGAATTGAACTGATGGAAGGTGCGACAACATGATTCGAATACTCATTATCGATGACCACGCCGTCGTTGGCGGCGGCTTGAAACAGTTTCTGGGTAGTGTCGGCGGTTTCGTCATCGCTGGCGAGGCGCGTACAGGCAGGGAAGGGCTGGCGCTGATCGGCCGGGAATCCTGGGACCTGCTCCTCCTCGATATCGGCCTTCCGGACATCAATGGCATCGAGGTTCTCAAGCAGATCAAGGCTGAATATCCCGGATTGCCGGTTTTGGTGTTCAGCATGTACGACGAAGACGATTATGCAATGGCCGCCCTGAAGGCCGGCGCCATTGGCTATCTGCCCAAGGATAGTGCGCCGGAAGAAATTCTCGTGGCCATCCGGCGAGCCAGTTCTGGTGAGCGCTATTTAAGCCCGATGCTATCCGAGAAGTTGCTGAACGGAACCGTTCAATCCGCCAAAAAACTGCCGCATGACTCGCTGTCGCCCCGAGAAATGAACGTCATGCGACTACTCGGCCAGGGTCTCCCGCTGACCGAAATTGCCGAGCAACTTCATCTCAGCCCCAAAACGATCACCACCTACCGTGCCCGAGTTCTCGAGAAGCTGGGCCTGCGCCACAACGTCGATATCACCCGCTACGTTTTGACGCACCGATTGGGCGAGTAGTCGCTGGCCGGAATGATTGTGTAAGGGATTGCCTACGAGCATCACAAGCAAACCCTACGCAACTTGCGCATTCCGCCGATTCTCTCTGCGCAAGGATTTTGGGAACATCACTTCCTCGGGTTTGCATTGTTACAAACCAGTAAAAGCAGATTCCTTCAACGCCGTGAGAGAGATCATGAGCAAAAATATTGATGCCTTTTCGCAACAGTTTGATATGTCGCGCAGCATGGGCGCGGTTGCACTGACCGGACTGCAGGCGCTTCTTGCTTTCCAGTTTGATCAGGCGCAAGCACTGGCGACGCGTAGTGGCGAGAAATGGAGGAATGCCCTGTCGGAGTCAAGTCATGTCAGCAACCCGGCGCAACTGCCGGAAGTGATGCAGCAGTGGGGCGCCAACACCAAAAGCCTGATTCACGATTCGCTGATCTCCGGTATCAATTACCAGATGGAAATATTCCGTTTGCTGCAGTTGCAGGCCGCTGAAACGCGTGACGTGATCACTCAATCCATGCACAACCAGGTACTGCCGTTTGTTCAAGGTTCAAACCGTAACCGGAGCGTTACCAAGCCTGCAAGCTACCGACACATGAAGGCCGCTTGATCGGAATTTCGGGGCGGGTTTATGGGTTACCCCGCCCAGCTACCCCCCGCCCCAACCCAACAGAGACCTAATTTCATAGATTCAGTCAGAGCCACGTGCGACTGGACAAGATGAGGAGACTTTTATGGCTTCTGCAAGCTTCGGCAGTCACAACAATGAAACTCATGAGCAATTTATCCAGCGCGCCAGTCGCGTGTTTTCGACCGACGACGTTAGCTCCTGGTCGAGGATAGAGCGGGCCGTCTTCAACAATCTCCTGGGTCCCTTGATCCACAAGTTCAACTATGGCGCGATTTCCGACGACATGCTTTTTCAATGCCGGAACGATATGGTGGAGATCGTCCGCCGCCTGACGGCGCACTAGGGTGGTGTTGCGCGCTCTCCGGTACTTAAAACCTTGTCTTTTCGGCCATGGCGACGTTGCAAATCCTCGCGATACCACTGGGTATCGCTCTGGTTTGCGCCTTGCCCTGAGCCAAAATCCGTCGCTTTTAACTGTGTCGAGTGCAACACTACACTATCCGTACAACAGATAGTCACTGAGCCGTACCTGATTAGCCTATGCCGGGTTCCTGCGTAACTTTATTTCAGCGAGGTCGACATGATGTTCTCCGCAATTGTTACCGCCTCAGACCATTGCCTGGTCGCGAATTTGAGCGATGGCCGGCAAATGGAAGCTGACAGCGTCGGAGAAATGGCGAAGGCGCTTCACGTTATTGGTGTCCAGGCCGGGGCTGTTAGCTGCCAATGGCAAGCCGGGCAGCGAATGATGACCGCGGGCCAGCAGGTTGCACTGATGGCAGCGCTGCGCAGTCATGAAATTGGCAGGCACTCAGGCAGGCAGTCGAACAGGAGCGATGCCTTGAGGCGGGAGCTTGTTGCGCTGCATCTTTCCTTGCCTGTCCGCACCGGCCAAAGCATCGAGTCCCCTTCCCGGAAAATCTCCCTGGTCGCTAATAACCAGAGCATATGACAGGAAAAATCGGGATGCGGCATGTCCATCGGGTGGGATCAACATCGAGACTTATCGCGGTCGGACGTTGATCTCGATAACCTGGCCGGTGTCGCAATCGACAACCTGCGCCGACTGGCTGCCGCATTGACATCTACGATGTCACCCTGTTCGTCGTTGCAGAAAACCGTCTCCCCGGTATCGATGCCATTGCTGTTTCATCGTACGGAAATATGGTTATCTCCTTGGGCACGAAGGTTGTTCTCGCCCGAATTGCTCGGGAGCGGCTTTTAGTATCCGTCGAAGCCTTCACTACGGATGTCTCCACCTTCGACACCAGTCAGGTTCAAAAGCGCTTGCATAGCCTCGACAAACGCGGGAGTTTCCGCCAGGTAGTAAATTGCTTCCAACTGCCCGACTAAGCGCGATACCGCGCTGGTTGACAGGCGGCGCTTCAGGCAGAATGTAACTTTGTATCAGTTGTCGTTGAAACCATGAACCGTCTCCTCTCGGCCATCGCTTTTGCCGCTCACAAACACCGTGACCAAAGACGAAAGGACCTCGTTGCCTCCCCGTATATCAACCATCCCATCGGGCTGGCCAACGTGCTGGCCAATGAAGCCGGTGTCGAGGACGAGCCCGTTCTGATTGCCGCCGTGCTGCACGACACCATTGAAGACACCCAGACCACCGAGCAGGAACTCATCGGCGTTTTCGGCAAAGAAATCGCGGACATCGTGATGGAAGTGAGCGACGACCAAACGCTTTCCAAAGCTGAACGCAAGCAACTCCAGATCGATCATGCCGGCAGCATCAGTCGGCGAGCCAAGTTGGTCAAGCTGGCCGATAAAATCTGCAACCTGCGCGACATTGTCAACAGTCCGCCGGCGAACTGGTCCCTTGAACGGAAGCAGGCGTATTTCGATTGGGCCAAGGCTGTCGTCGACGGTCTGCGTGGTGTGCATCCGGCGCTCGAAGACATCTTCGACGAAACCTACAGACTGCGCCCCTGAGCCCGTGCCGACATTCCTCGACGTCCAGTTCAAGGAGAAGGACCAGGTGAAGGCGCTTGGCGCCCGCTGGGATGGTCCTGCCAAAAAATGGTATGTGCCCGATGGTCTGGACCTGGCTCCCTTCAAGGCCTGGTTGCCGGCCGGAACGCGAAGTGCCGTGTCGGCACCGGCGCCCAACAAGGAACTCATCCCCGTCGACAGCGCTGGACATAACTTCACCCTGGTCAAGAAGGGCATGACCCTCTCGCAATTGCTGGCGGGTGTTGCCCAGGCCGTGGCGCAGGCTTTCACGTCGGGCGTCTGGACCATGGTCGAAGTTGTCGAGGCGCGGACCAAGAATGGTCACGTCTACCTTGAACTCGCTGAGCGTACACCTGAGGGTAATGTGCTGGCCACGGCAAAAGCCACCCTGTGGGCGAGCACGGCCAACAAAATCCTGCCCGAGTTCGAGCGGGCGACGGGCGCCACCATCGCCCCGGGCATCAAGCTCCTGGTGCGGGCCAGGCCGGTTTTCAAGCCACAGTACGGATTTGCTATCGAAATCGATGCCATTGACCCCGAGTACACCCTGGGCGACCTTGAGGCTCGCAAGCGCGAAATCCGCACGCGCCTGAAGCAGGAAGGCATCTTCGATGCCAACAGGAAACTGCCTGCACCATGGGATTTCAATGGCGTGCTCGTCGTCGCCCCGCAGGGGGCTGCGGGCCTCGGCGATTTCCAGGCAGAGGCGGCGCGTCTGGAGCGCTTCGGCATCTGCCGCTTCATCTACGCGGCCAGTCGATTCCAGGGGGAAGGCGCGGCAAACGAAATCAAGCAGGCGCTTCTGGCGGCACTTGCGCAATGGTCGGATTCAGGGCGGCCGGATCCGGACGCGGTGGTCATCATACGCGGCGGCGGGGCGGTCAACGACCTCGCCTGGCTCAATGACTACGACCTGGCCAAGACTATCTGTACGCTGAAATTTCCCGTCTTCACCGGCATCGGCCACGAGCGTGACAACACCATTCTCGATGAAGTCTCGAACAGCCGCTTCGATACACCGAGCAAGGTCGCTGCCGGCATTGAGCAAGTCATCCGGCGACGGGTCGAGGAGGCCAAGGCCAGCTTTGAACGCCTGAGCAATTGCGCCAACCGGGCGGTGAACGCAGCCCACGGTCGTGTCGACAGGGACTTCGCCTCCATTCAATCGGGCGCTTTACGCCAGCTGGCAAGCGCCCGGCAGACCAGCGCTGATTTGATGAGCCAGCTTCAGCTTGAGGCAACGAGAACATTGCATGCGGCCAGACAGGATAGCCAGGTCCTGGTCGGCGAGGTTCGACACCAAGCGCATCAACAACTTTCGGAAGCGCAGCGCGATGTGCCGGCCTTGTTCTCGGAAATCCGGGTAGAGGCCGGCAATGTCGTGAAAACGGCCCGTGCCCTCGTCACCACGCGACTGGACGCCATTAGCGATCGTGCCGCCGTTGATGTGCTGCGTAGCCGGGTATCGGTCAAACAGGGATTCGATGAGGTGACTGCATCGGCATATCGGGCCGTGGCCGATGCCAGGCAATCATCGAAAGCCCTCTTCCTCGAAGTGACGGGGCAAGGCCCGGAGAAGACCTTGGGGCGAGGATTTGCCATCGTTCGGGATGGGCAGGGAAAAACAATAACCTCGGCAACCGGCGCCAAGCCGGGCGCCGAGATGGAAATCGAATTCAGGGATGGCCGGGTGGCTGCCCAAGTGAAATAGGAATCGAGAGATGTCTGAGAAAAACTTCAAGCAGGCCTACGGCGTACTGCAAAAACACGCCGAGACCCTGCGCAATCAGCAAGAGCCGAACATCGACGACCTGCTGACCATCGTCACCGAGTCGGTCGATGCTTACAAGATCTGCAAAGAGCGCATCGATGCGGTCGAGAAGGCGCTGGAACAGGCCTTGAGTGGGACCGAGGTG
>JAJXVG010000246.1 GCA_021782315.1 Pseudomonadota bacterium
GCCGTAGGCTTCGAGGCCGGCGCCCAGGCCATCGTCATCTGCCTGCTCCAGTCGCACAAGAACGAGGCCAGCGAGCAGCGGGCCCGCGATCTGGCCAAGGCCGAACTGATAAAGCTGAAAGTCGATATCCCGGTCTTCGCGTCGGTGGACTACTACCCGTCCCGCAAGGAAAGCCACCGGATGAACACGACCATCCTCGAAGCCTACGGCGCCGAACCGTCGCGCCAGACGCTGAAAAAGGTCAGCGACCGCTTCAAGAAGCACGGCGCCAAGTTCGACCTGCGCGTGATGGCCACGCACGGCGGCACGATCAGCTGGAAGGCCAAGGAACTGGCCCGCACCATCGTCTCCGGCCCGATCGGCGGCGTCATCGGCTCCAAGCTGCTGGGCGAGTACCTGGGCGACGAGAACATCGCCTGCTCCGATATCGGCGGCACCAGTTTCGACGTGGCGCTGATCACCAAGGGCAGCTTTGCCATCAAGTCCGATCCGGACATGGCCCGCCTTGTCCTTTCCCTGCCGCTGGTCGCCATGGATTCGGTCGGCGCCGGCGCCGGCAGTTTCGTCCGCCTCGACCCGTACAGCAAATCGATCAAGCTCGGCCCGGACAGCGCCGGCTACCGGGTCGGCACCTGCTGGCCGGAAAGCGGCCTGGATACCGTCTCGGTGTCCGACTGCCACGTCGTGCTCGGCTACCTCAACCCGGACAACTTCCTCGGCGGCGCCATCAAGCTCGACGTGCAGCGCGCCCGCGACCACATCAAGGTGCAGATCGCCGACCCGCTCGGCCTGTCGGTGGAAGATGCCGCCGCCGGCGTCATCGAGCTGCTCGACCTGACCCTGTCCGAGTACCTGCGCGCCAATATCAGCGCCAAGGGTTACAACCCGGCCGAATTCACCTGCTTCTCCTACGGCGGCGCCGGTCCGGTGCACACCTACGGCTATACCGAAGGCGTCGGTTTCAAGGATGTCGTGGTCCCGGCCTGGGCGGCCGGCTTCTCGGCCTTCGGTTGCGCCTGCGCCGACTTCGAGTATCGCTACGACAAATCGGTGGACCTCGGCGTCGCCCAGTTTGCCAGCGACGACCAGAAGGCCGCCGCGTGCAAGACCTTGCAGGAATCCTGGGACGAACTGGCGCTCAAGGTGATCGACGAGTTCGTCATCAACGGCTTCAAACCGGAAGACGTGATGCTGATCCCCGGTTTCAAGATGCAGTACATGGGGCAACTGAACGATCTGGAAATCGTTTCGCCGGTATCCAGCGCCTCGACCGCCGCCGACTGGAACAAGATCGTCGACAGTTTCGAAAACACCTACGGTCGGGTCTATGCCAATTCCGCCCGTTCGCCGGAACTGGGCTTCTCGATCACCGGCGCCATCCTGCGCGGCATGGTCGTGACGCAAAAACCGGTGCTGCCCGAGGATGCCGACTGCGGTCCGACGCCGCCCAAGGAAGCCTATCTCGGCACCCGCCCCTTCTATCGCCACAAGAAATGGGTCAAGGCTGGCCTGTGGAAGATGGAGTCGCTGCAGGCCGGCAACTACATCGTGGGCCCGGCCATCATCGAATCGGACGCCACCACCTTCGTCGTGCCGGACGGCTTCGAGACGACGATCGACAAGCATCGCCTCTTCCACCTCAAAGAAGTCAAATAAGGAGACTGACCATGAATACCATGACCAACAAGGAAGTCGGCATCGGCAACCTGCTCGCCAGCGGTCTGTCGCTCAAGGAGCACCGCGATGCGATCATCGCTCGCACCCAGGCCACCGGTTATTACAACGGCCTGGAAAAGCTGGAACTGCGCGACAGCGACCCGATCGGCTACGAAAAGCTGTTTTCCAAGCTGCGCGGCGGCCTGGTCCATGCCCGCGAAACCGCCAAGAAGATCGCGGCCAGCCCCATCGTCGAGCAGGAAGGCGAACTCTGCTTCACGCTCTACAACGCGGCCGGCGACTGCGTCCTGACCTCGACCGGAATCATCATCCACGTCGGCACCATGGGCGCGGCGATCAAGTACATGATCGAAAACAACTGGGAAGCCAACCCGACGATCAATCCGGGCGACATGTTCACCACCAACGACTGCGCCATCGGCAACGTCCACCCCTGCGACATCGCCACCATCGTGCCGATCTTTTGGGCCGGCAAGCTGATCGGCTGGGTCGGCGGCGTCACCCACGTCATCGACACCGGCTCGGTCACGCCGGGTTCGATGTCCACCGGCCAGACCCAGCGTTTCGGCGATGGCTACATGATCACCTGCCGCAAGACCGGGATCAACGACGAACCGCTGCGCGACTGGCTGCATGAGTCGCAGCGCTCGGTGCGGACGCCGAAATACTGGATTCTCGACGAGAAGACCCGGATCGCCGGCTGCCACATGATTCGCGAGCTGGTCGAGGACGTCATCCGCGCCGACGGCCTGGATGCCTATCTCAAGTTCGCCCACGAGGTGATTGAGGAAGGCCGCCGCGGCCTGATGAGCCGGGTCAAGGCGATGACCCTGCCCGGCAAGTACCGCAAGGTGTCTTTTGTCGATGTCCCGTACAAGCACGAGGACGTGCAGGTTTCCAACGCCTTCGCCAAGCTCGACTCAATCATGCACTCGCCCTGCGAAATGACCATCAAGCCGGACGGCAAATGGCGTCTCGACTTCGAGGGCGCCAGCCGCTGGGGCTGGCATACCTTCAATGCGCACCAGGTCGCCTTCACTTCGGGCATCTGGGTCATGATGTGCCAGACCCTGGTGCCGACCCAGCGCATCAACGACGGCGCCTACTACGCCACCGAGTTCCGTCTGCCCAAGGGGACCTGGTGCAATCCGGACGACCGCCGCACCGGCCACGCCTACGCCTGGCACTTCCTGGTCTCCGGCTGGGCGGCACTGTGGCGCGGTCTCGGCCAGTCCTACTTCAGCCGCGGCTACCTGGAAGAGGTCAATGCCGGCAACGCCAACACATCCAACTGGCTGCAGGGCGGCGGCATCAACCAGGACGGCGAGATCCACGCGGTCAACAGCTTCGAGGCTTCCTCCTGCGGCACCGGCGCCTGCGCCGTCAAGGACGGTCTGAACCATGCCGCCGCCATCTGGAATCCGGAAGGCGACATGGGCGACATCGAAATCTGGGAAATGGCCGAACCGCTCCTCTACCTGGGTCGCAACGTCAAGGCCAACTCCGGCGGCTACGGCAAGTATCGCGGCGGCTGCGGCTTCGAAACCCTGCGTATGGTGTGGAACGCCCAGGACTGGACCATGTTCTTCATGGGCAACGGTTTCATGAACAGCGACTGGGGCATGATGGGCGGCTATCCCTCGGCCACCGGCTACCGTTTCGAAGCGCACAAGACCGGGCTGGAGCGTCGCATCGCCAAGGGCGAAAGCCTGCCGTTGGGCGGCGACATCAACCCGAGCGAACCGACCTACGAGCGCAACATCGACGCCACCTCGCTGGTCAAGCGCGACAAGCAGTGCATCACCACCGAAGATTGCTACGACAACCATGATCTCTACCTGAACTACATCCGTGGCGGCCCCGGCTTCGGCGATCCGATCGATCGCGAGGTCAAGGCCATCGAGAGCGACCTGAACCAGAAGTTCCTGTTGCCGGAATATGCGCAAAAGGTCTATGGCGCGGTGTTCACCCAGGACGCCAAGGGGGTTTACACAGTGGACGAGGGCAAGACCCGGACTCGCCGCGCCGAAATGCGCAAGGAGCGCCTGGCCCGGGCCATGCCGACCCGGGAGTGGATGAAGGAAGAACGGCAGCGCATCGTAGACAAGCATGCCGCCGTCCAGGTCCAGCACATGTTCGCCACCAGCTTCGCGCTGTCCGAGAAATTCACCAAGGATTTCAAGAATTTTTGGGATCTGCCGGCCGACTGGGAACTGCTCGAGGATGAGTTGGACGTACCGACCTACGGGTCCAAGCACCGCATGGATCTTTCGATGATGCCCGACGTCACGACCGTGGTCCAGGTCGAAGAGTGAGCCTCCATCCACACGACTCTCAGAATCAAGGAGCAATAAATGTCATACACGAATGAACAGGTTTCACATCTGGTCGATGGCACCCTGGATTGGGAAACGACCTTCCGCATGCTGTCCATGCCCAAAGACAACAGCCGCTTTGCGCAATATGTCGCGGCCCTGCAGTCCAGGGTCGGCTTCAAGGACCGCATCGTCCTGCCGCTTTCC
>JAJXVG010000044.1 GCA_021782315.1 Pseudomonadota bacterium
GGCTTCGAACATCGCCAATGCGGATACGCCGAACTACAAGGCGCGTGATTTCAGCTTTGAGCAGGCCATGCAAAATGCAATGGCCGGTCAGGGAAATGGCGCCATCTCGATGGCGACGACGTCCGGTCGTCATCTCCTGGGCAGCGGGAACGATGGTGTCGCCACGAAGTATCGGGCTGTCTCCCAAGCCTCGGTTGATGGCAATACCGTCGATATGGATGTGGAGCGCAGTCAGATTACCGATAACGCGCTGCAGTACCAGATTGTCAGCCAATTGATAGGCAATCGCTTCAAGGATATGCGCAGCGCTTTGGCGAGCACTTCCAGTTAAGGAGCGGTGAATGAGTCTTTTTAACGTTTTCCAGGTGGCGTCGAGCGCAATGACCGCACAGTCGATGCGCCTGAATACCACGGCTTCCAATCTGGCCAATGCGGACAGTATCGTTTCGGCCGACGGCAAACCCTATCGCTCCAAGCAGGTCGTATTCGAGGCAACGCCGATGGGCGGTGCCGGCGACAACTCGCTCGGCGTGCGTGTGCGCCAGGTCGTCGAGGATGCCTCGCCGCCGCGAATGGTTTACGACCCCAAGAATCCCGCCGCGGACGACAAGGGCTATGTCGCTTATCCGAACGTCGATGTCGTCGAGGAGATGACCAACATGATTTCAGCCTCGCGCTCTTACCAAACCAACGTCGAGGTCATGAATACGGCCAAGACGATGCTACTCCGCACATTGACCATCGGCCAAGCCTAATAGGAGATCACGATGACCACTGTTAATTCAACGACAGCCAACAGCAATATCCTCCAGTCCTTGACCGGGGGGGCCACCGCTTCAACGACCGGCGCATCGGCCACGACCAGCGCCTCGGATTTGCAGAGCAGCTTCCTGACCATGCTGACGACCCAACTGCAAAATCAGGACCCAATGAATCCTATGGATAACGCCCAGATGACCTCGCAATTGGCGCAAATCAGTACGGTGCAGGGGATTCAGAGTCTCAATTCGACCTTGACCCAGTTGATGTCCTCGTACAACACCACGCAGGCACTCCAGGCGGCTAGCGCGATCGGTTCCAAGGTGCTGGTAAATGGCAGCAACCTGACCCTGTCCAGCGGCAGCGCCGTTGGCGGCGTCACCCTGTCCAGTGCGGCGGACAAGGTGGCGATAACGATCAAGGACAGTACCGGCAAGGTGATTCAGACCGAAGATCTTGGTGCGCAATCGGCGGGAAATGTGACCTTCTCCTGGGATGGAAAAAATACTGCCGGAACGCAGGTCGGCGATGGCACCTATTCGATTTCTGTCGCCGCGAGTAAATCGGGCGTGCCAGTGACGGCGACCCCCATCCAGGTTGGCACGGTATCCGCGGTAGTGCGCAGCGGGTCATCCTATGTCCTTGAATTGAGTGACGGCTCGACGGCCGCCTTCGACTCAGTTCTGCAATTCATGTAATCGGGAGAGACGGAAATGGCATTCCAACAAGGGTTGAGCGGCCTGGCCACCGCATCCAAGGCGCTGGACGTAACCAGCAACAATATTGCCAACGCGAGTACCGTCGGTTTCAAATCGGCCGATACCCATTTTTCCGACGTTTATGCCGCATCCCTTTCCGGGGGGGGGGCAACCCAGGTCGGCATCGGTGCCTCGGCCAGCAGCATTGCCCAGCAATATACCCAGGGCAATATTACGACGACCAGCAACTCCCTGGATGTCGCGATCAATGGCGCCGGTTTCTATCGCCTGTCGACGGGGGGGGCTGTCAGTTATTCCCGTAACGGCCAATTTCACACCGATGCCAACGGTTATATCGTCAACGACGCGGGGGCCAATCTGACCGGTTACGCTGCCGACTCGACCGGGAAAATCATTCCGACGACGCCGACCCCTTTGCAGATTTCCACATCGGACATCGCCCCCCAGGCAACGGGGGCTACCTCCAAGGGCGTCGCCGCCGTCCTCAATCTCGATTCGACGCAGAGCGTGCCGGGAACGGCCTGGACCGCGCCGACCGGCACCAACACGCCGCAAACCGGCACCTACAATTATTCGACGGCGACGACCATTTACGACACCCTGGGTAACGCGCATACGCTGACCATGTTCTTTGCCAAGGGGACGCCAACGGCAGCGGAAACTGCGGCCGGCGCAACCGGGGCATGGGACGTTCATTTCCAGGTCGACGGGACCAGCGAAGCGAATGTCTCCTCATCGCCGGTTCGCCTGACATTCAACAGTTCGGGCGCCTTGACGACGACCATGCCGATTGCCGGGTTCTCGGTGAACCTGGCCGGGGTGGCTGCTGATCTGGGAACCCAGAACAATGCGACGACGCCCTTGAGCTTCAATTTCAACTTTACCGGCACCACGCAATTCGGCAGTTCGTTCTCGACCAACGCCTTGAGTCAGGACGGCTATGCGGCCGGGCATCTTGCCGGCCTGTCGATCGGCAAGGACGGTATTGTCCAGGGGAACTACAGCAACGGCCAGACGAGAAATCTGGCGCAGATCGTCCTCGCCAATTTTGCCGATCCCAACGGTTTGATGGCTGTCGGCAACAATGCCTGGGTTGAAACGTCCGCTTCGGGGCAACCGGTTGTCGGTGCGCCGAATACGGGAACCTTGGGCGTTCTGCAATCGGGCGCCGTTGAAGATTCGAATGTGGATCTGACCTCGGAACTGGTCAACATGATCGTCGAGCAGCGGAATTACCAGGCCAGCGCCCAGTCGATCAAGACGCAGGACCAGATCATGCAAACCCTGGTGAATCTGCGTTAAGCGGACCGGAGCCGATTGAATGGACCGCCTCATCTACACCGCCATGACCGGCGCCAAGCATGTTTTCATGCAACAGGCCGGTACGGCGAACAACCTGGCGAATGCCAGTACCATCGGTTTCAAATCCCAGGAACATCGTTTCCGTGCGGTGCCGGTCCAGGGCGACGGCATGCCGACCCGCGCATTCGTGGTGGACGCTTCGGTCAGCGATGTGATGGATGCCGGGCCGGTGATGTTTACCGGGCGGAACCTTGATGTCGCGGTTAATGGCAAGGGCTGGCTGGCGGTTCAGTTGCCGGATGGGAGCGAAGCCTATACCCGGGCCGGTAGCCTGGATGTCGATGCGACGGGTTTGTTGCAAACCAAGGGTGGCTACAATGTGCTCGGTGACGGTGCCCCGCTGACCGTGCCGCCTGACAACAGCATAGAAATAGCGCCCGACGGGACGGTTTCCGTCGTGCCCGCTTATGGTACGCCGAATGTTTCCAATGTGATTGGCCGGCTCAAGTTGGTCAATCCACCCGAGAGCGACATGGTGCGTGGCGCAGACGGCTTGTTTCGCCTGCGCAGCGGCCAGCCCGCGGCGGCCGATGCGAACGTCACGCTGACTTCCGGTGCCCTGGAGGGCAGTAATGTCAATGTGACCGATGCCATGGTGAATCTGATCAGCCTGTCGCGTCAATTTGAAATGCAGGTCAAATTGCTGCAGACGGCCGATACCAATGCCCAGCATGCAGATCAATTGCTGTCCCTGAATTCCTGATAGGACCTGAATCATGATCCGTTCCCTGTGGATTGCCCGAACCGGCCTGGATGCGCAGCAGACCCAGCTCGATGTGATATCCAACAATCTGGCTAACGTCAGTACCAATGGTTTCAAGCGCGGACGTGCGGTATTTGAAGATTTGCTTTACCAGACCTTGCGCCAGCCTGGTGCTCAATCCTCACAGCAAACGCTGATTCCGGCGGGTTTGCAGCTGGGCACCGGAGCCCGTCCGGTTTCAACCGCCAGGCTTTTTACCCAGGGGAATCTGCAAAAAACCGACTCCCCGCTTGATGTGGCTGTTCAGGGAAGTGGTTTTTTCCAGGTATTGTTGCCTGATGGGACGACGGGTTATACCCGCGACGGCTCTTTTCAAAAGGATAATCAGGGGCAAATCGTCTCCTCGGATGGTTACCCCTTGCAGCCAGCCGTTACCATTCCGGCCAATGCGCTGAGCGTGACGATCGGTACCGATGGTACGGTATCCATTACCCAGCCGGGCTCCGCAGCGAGCACCCTGATCGGCAGTGTTCAAGTGGCTACCTTCATCAATCCGGCTGGCTTGCAGAGCATCGGCCAGAATCTGTATCTTGAAACAGCGGCGAGCGGTACGCCGACGCCGAATGCACCGGGAAGCAACGGGGCGGGCATAGTCAACCAGGGTTACGTGGAAACTTCCAACGTGAACGTGGCGGAAGAACTGGTGACGATGATCCAGACCCAGCGGGCCTATGAATTGAATTCGAAGGTGATCTCGACATCCGACAGCATGCTCGGGCGCCTGACGCAGTTGTGAGGTGATTTCATGAAACGTCTGGCTTTTATCGCATTGGTATTGAGTTCCGGTTGTGCGACCGTGCCGCCGACCAACGTTCACCAGCCGATGACGGCTCGACCGGCGCCGCGACTCGATACGATGGCTGGCAATGGCGCAATATTCCGGGCCAGCAACAGTCGTCCGTTATTCGAGGACCGTCGCGCTCGCTATGTCGGCGACACCATTACAGTGAATATCACTGAAAGCACTTCTGCTTCGATGAAGTCGAACGACCAACTCGACAAGAGCAATACATCGACGAGTTCGATAAATGCCCTGGCCGGGGCATCCGCAAAAAGCCTGCTCGGCTTGAACTTTAACGCGGGCAGCACGAATTCGTTCAACGGAAAAGGCAATGCGGCGAACAATAATGCCTTCACTGGCAGCATGACCGTGACGGTGATCGATGTGATGCCCAACGGCAACCTGCTGGTGTCCGGCGAGAAGCAGGTGGCGATCGGACATGAACAGGAATATGTCCGGATATCCGGTGTGGTCGATCCGAACTATGTCGATGCGTTCAATAACGTCGCCTCGTCGCGCATTGCCGATGCCCGAATCGAGTATAAATCGGCCGGTCAGATTAGCGATGGTGAAGCCATGGGCTGGTTGGCACGGTTCTTTCTTAGTGTGATGCCATTCTAGGAAATTTCGAATGGAGATCCGTCATGGCGAAGAATAGCGGCAAAGTATTCCGGCAAGCGGCAATTGTCGCCTCTTTCCTCGTGCCGCTTTGGGCCATGCCAGTACATGCCGAGCGGATCAAGGATCTGGCGAGCATTCAGGGGATACGAAATAACCAGCTGATAGGCTACGGTTTGGTCGCCGGGCTTGACAATACGGGTGACCAAACCATACAGACGCCTTTTACCACTCAGGCGATCGGCAATATGCTCACGCAGATGGGCGTGAATCTGACACCGAGTCAGGCGCAGAATCTTCAACTTAAAAATGTCGCTGCAGTCATGGTTACCGCCTATCTGCCACCCTTTGCCCGGCCTGGGCAACCGATCGACGTCACCGTTTCGTCCCTGGGCAATGCAAAGAGCTTGCGTGGCGGGACCTTGTTGATGTCCCAACTCAAGGGAGCCGATGGCCAGGTCTACGCAATTGCCCAGGGGAATGTGCTGGTGGGCGGTGTGGGTGCCACTTCGGGCGGCTCCAAGGTCGCAGTGAATCACTTGTCTGCGGGGCGGATTCCTGACGGTGCAACGGTCGAGCGGGCGGTGCCGACCATGGTCGGGCAGGGCGGGTTTATCTACTACGAACTCTCCAATAGCGATTTCGGTACGGTGCAGGTGGTGGTCGATGCCATCAACAGAAACATGGGACCAGGCACGGCCCAGGCCATTGATGGTCGGCGGATTTCTGTCAGGGCGCCCGACGACGCAGATTCCCGCGTGGCCTTTGTCGGTCGGATCGATAATCTCGACGTCAAGCCCGTCGCCGGATTGGCCAAGGTGATCGTCAATCCGCGGACCGGTTCCGTGGTGATGACCCAAAAAGTGACGCTGGAGTCTTGCGCGGTTGCCCATGGAAGCCTTTCCGTCGTGGTGGATGCGGCTCAACCCGAGGTTGGACAGGGGGCCGATATCCAAGTCAAGCAGGAGGGCGGAAGCCTGATGAATGTCAAGGCGGGTGCCAATCTTGCCGACGTGGTCAAGGCATTGAACGCCTTGGGTGCCAATCCGCTCGATTTGCTGGCGATCCTGCAGGCGATGAAGGCTGCGGGGGCTTTGCGAGCCGATCTCGAAATCATCTGAGCCCTGCGATGTCGTTCAAGATTCAGGATAGTCCGAACCGGGCGGCTTTTGATGTCAAGGGGTCGCAGGACCTGCGCAGTCAGTTCCAGAAGGACCCCCAAAAAGGTCTCCAAGCGGCAGCGCAGCAATTTGAGACCTTGTTTCTACAGCAGGTCATTAAAAGCATGCGCGATGCGACGCCCTCGGACGGCTTGATGGATAGCGAGCAATCCCGCTTTTACACTGGCTTGCTTGATCAGCAGATGGCGCAGAATGTGGCCACCGCCGGCAAAGGCCTTGGTTTTGCCCGATTGATCGAACAGCAGTTGGGCCGGAATCTGGCCAGTGCCGATGGCAAGACTGGCCTGAATCTGCCGGCAAATGCTGCCGCTGATTCCTTGCCGCTGGCGGCTCCGGATGCGCGGCACATGCAATACAACCCGGTACTGAGCAGTCTGCCGACCTCTGCCGCTTATCCGGCATTAAATAATTCATTGTCGGGAAGCAATCCGGTTGACCTGCCGGGTTCGTCCAAGGCCTTCGTTAACAAAGTGTGGCCGCACGCGGTGGAAGCTTCGAAGTCAACCGGTATTCCTCCCCAGTTTCTGGTCGGACATGCTGCATTGGAGAGCGGCTGGGGCAAGAGCGAAATTCGCCAGGCGGATGGCAGCAACAGCTATAACCTGTTCGGGATCAAGGCGGGAAAGAGCTGGAACGGAGCGACCGTCGAAGCGACAACGACAGAGTACGTCGCCGGACAGCCGCAACAGGTGGTCGAGCGTTTTCGTGCGTATGCCTCTTATGAAGAGTCGTTTCGTGATTATGCCAATCTCTTGCGCAGTAACCCGCGTTATAGCGGGGTCATCGGCTCCCAGGATGGCGCGGAGTTTGCTAGAGGGTTGCAGCGGGCGGGTTATGCAACCGACCCCGCCTATGCCGACAAATTGAGTCGAATCATCAGCAGTCCGACCTTGCGCATGGCGCTGGTCGGATAAAGATAAAGTTAATCCTGTTTGTGTCGTTAACGAATGGGAAGGAGATTGAAAGATGGCGAGCGGCTTACTTAGCATAGCGATGACCGGAATCAATGCTGCTCAGATGGCGCTGACCACTACGAGCAACAATATTTCGAATCAGAATACTGCGGGATACACCTTGCAGCGAACCGTGCAGTCTTCAAATCCGACGATCATGACAGGATCAGGCGGTTTGGGGCAGGGAACCAACGTGGTGACCGTCGAGCGCATGTACAGCCAGGCCCTGACGAACCAAGTGCTCAGCGCCCAGACCAATGTCAGTTCGCTGGATGCCTACACGAGCCAGATTTCGCAGATCGACAATATGCTGGCGGATCAGAACGCTGGACTGACTCCGGCCGTCCAGTCTTTTTTCAATGGAGTGCAGGCCGTCGCCAGCAATCCGTCGTCCACTTCGGCTCGCAGCTCGATGGTGAGCGCCGCGCAGAGCATGGTCGCCAGCTTTCAAAGCATGTACAGCCGCCTGCAGGAACTGAGTAACGGCGTCAATTCGCAGATCACCAGTACGGTCAATTCGATCAATGGCTATACCAAGGAAATCGGCGATCTGAATCAGCAGATCGTTGCTGCCAGCGCCATCAACGGACAACCGGCCAATGACCTGCTGGACAAGCGCGATCAACTGGTTGCCGAACTGAACAAGCTGGTCAAGGTGAATGTCTCGACGAATACCGACGGTTCTTATAACGTTTTTGTCGGCACGGGGCAGCAACTGGTGGTCGGCTCCCAGGTGACCAGCATGGCGGCAGTGGCCTCAGCTGCCGACCCATCGAGGATCGTGGTCGGTCTGGTCGGGATCAGCGGCAAAGTCCAGGAGTTGCCTGAGTCGCTGATTTCCGGCGGTTCGCTGGGCGGTTTTCTGAGTTTTCGCAGTCAGGCGCTTGACAACTCCTACAACCAGTTGGGCATGATGGCCAGTTCGGTGGCCCAGACTTTCAATGCGCAGAATGCGCTCGGTCAGGACATGCTGGGCAATATTGCCGGTAATGCGAATTTCGTAGGCAACTTCTTTACAACTGATCAGCCGACGGTGATCAGCAACTCGAACAACGGGGTCACCGATCCCGTCGTTTCAGCCACCTTGACCGCACCATCCTACAATGGAACGAATTTTTACACGAACCTGACGGCCAGCAATTATCAGCTTTCCTATGACGGCAGCAACTTTTCCCTGACCCGACTCTCGGATAACAAAACCTGGTCCGGTGCCTCGGTCGCTGCCATCAACACTGCCCTGGCCAGCGATCCGCAGGGATTTACGCTCGGTGCTACGGCCAGCACCTTCAGTGCCGGCGACAGCTACCTGATTCAGCCGACAAAGGATCTGGCGCGTAATTTTTCGGTCAATTCCAGTGTTGCCGCCGATCCACGGCTGATCGCCGCGGCGGCGCCTGTTGCCGCCGCCGTTTCTTTGAGCAACGCCGGAAGCGTGTCGGTGGGACCGGTAAGCGTTGGGCCGAACTATTCGGCCAACGGCTTACCGCTGACCCTGAGCTATAACGGCACTGGATTGACTGGTTTTCCGGTCGGATCCGTCACCGTGACGAACGGCAATAGTTCGACCACCTATCCCATCGCCGCCAGCACGGATACGATACCCTTTACGTCCGGGGCGACCATAACCATCAATGCAAGCAATACGGCAAGCGCGCCGGCTGTTATTTCCCTTTCCCTGTCGGGCGTTCCCGCCAATGGCGATACTTTTACCGTCTCCGCCAACACCAGTGGCGTTGAGGACTCTGGAAATATCGTCCGCATGGGACAGTTGCAGACCCAGAATACGATGCTGGGTGGAACGGCGACCTATGAAGACAACTATGCCGGATTTGTAAACGACATCGGCAACAAGGCGGCATCAGCGAATGTTTCTTCCCAGGCGCAAACAGCCTTGTTAAACCAGGCAACGGCAGCCCGTGATGCGGTATCCGGAGTCAACAGCGACGAAGAGGCGGCGAAGCTGGTCCAGTACCAGCAGGCCTATCAAGCTTCTGCCAAGGTTATCCAGGTCGCCAGCAAACTGTTCGACACCCTGATCTCGCTATAAGAACGGGAGTTCATCATGAGCATGCGAATTAGCAGTAACCAGATGTACACCAACGGGATCGACGGTATCCTGAAACTGCAAAGCGATTTGTATACGACCCAGAATCAGATCGATACGGGGCGGCGCATCGTCACGCCCAAGGATGATCCGGTGGGTGCGGCACAGGCGCTGATGGTTTCCCAGTCCTTGTCGGTCAATGATTTGTATATCAAGAACCAGGGAACGGCCACCGATAAACTGAACAACCTGGACAGTACCCTGAGCAGTGTCAATGACCAGTTGCAGAGCATTTACAGCAGTGCAGTTGCGGCAGGCAATGGCGCCTATTCCGATGCCGATCGCGCCGCCATTGCCACCCAGTTGAAGGCCGGTCTGGCCAACCTGGTCGCGCTGGGCAATTCGCAGGACGGTACCGGCCGTTACATTTTTGCCGGCTTTAAATCGACTACCCCGCCATTTGCCGTAACCGCCAACACGACGCCTTTTTCGCTGGCCAATCCGTATGTGGCTTACAGCGGCGACGACGGTGTCCAGACCCTGCAGGTGGATGCCAGCACCAATCTCCCGACGAGCGAGCCTGGTAGCCAGGTTTTCATGCGGATTCAGGATGCGAGCGGGAATGTGACGGGGCGGAGTGTTTTCGATGCCGTCCAGAACATGATCAATTACCTGAACACGCCAGGGGGCACCGCGTCGTCCGCAACCTACACGACAGCCCTCAAGGATATCAGCGATTCGATATCCAGCATTTCCCGGGAGCGATCGGCGGTTGGCGCGAGCCTGAATTCACTGACCAATATGGGGACGGTCGCGGCGGATCGCAAGCTCCAGTACCAGACGCAGCTTTCCAGCCTGCAGGACGTCGATATGGCACAGGCGCTTTCCAGTGTGTCGAAACAGCAATTGCAATTACAGGCCTCCCAGGCGACCTTTGCCGCCGTGTCGAAGCTCAGCCTCTTCAATTACATATGAAATGCCACAACAGATCGGCCGGCATTCTTCTGGCCGCAGCGCTATCCCTGGTCTTGGCAGGGTGTGGCACCCTGGTGAACAATTCAAGTTCGGGTACCAAGTCGATTATTCCCGCCAAGTCCCTCCAGTTGACTGCGCACACATCGATTCCGTTAACCACCTTGGCCGCTGCGGCCGCGATCGTCGGCGTCGTCCAGGTGGTCTACGATCCGCTGGCGCCGAACTGGGAGATCGAGGAAGAACGAATGGGCGATGATACCTATCGGCTATCGATGAAAATGAAGCGTTATCATACCGGGGGCGCCGGGGAGTCCATCCAGGCGCTGAAACGCCGGGCCAGCCAGTTGAAAAACGAGCAAGGCTACGCGGATTATGTCCTGATGGAATATACGGAAGGCATCGAGTCGGAAACCTTGGGTGCCCGTCGGGTGGCCGAGGGGACGATCAAGCTGGTGCAACGCCAGCAGGCCGACTCGTTCATGCAGGATACGGCTTACTGAGTGGCGGGGACGGCAAATCCCAGTAATGCCGTCATGCCGAACTCGAAGAGGGATTGAAGCGGTACGGCCAGATAGTTCAGGCTGATGGTCAGTGCGACAAATCCACCGGTCAGCGTTAGCGGAAAGCCGAGGGCGAAGATATTCAGTTGCGGGGCTGCCTTGGTCAGTACGGCCAGGGCAATATTGGTGATCATCAGCGCGACGATGACCGGAAGGGCCAGCAACAGCCCGGCCGAGAACATCTTGCTGCCTAGCTCCGCCAGGTTTAGCCAACTGCCTGCGCCGAGCGGGACGGCGCTGACCGGGATCGCTGAAAAACTCTGGGCCAGGGTGCCGATGTAGAGCAGATGACCGTTCAGCGACAGGAATGTCAATAAGGACATCAGGCTGAGAAATTCGCCGATGACCGGGGTCTGGGACGAGTTAAGCGGGTCGTAGAACGTCGCGAAGCCAAGACCCATCTGGGTTCCGATAAATTCCCCCGCCACCGTCACCGCCGTAAAAACAATTTGTGCGGCAAAACCCATGCCGAGGCCGACCAGCATCTGCTGGAACAATATCCACAAGCCGGGCAGGGACGCCGGTTGGACGACCGGCATGGCCGGCAGACTCGGGCTGATTGCGATGGTGATGGCCAGGCCGAGGATGAGCCTGGTTTGCCGCGGGACGCCCGCCATGCTCCAGAGAGGCGCTGCCGTGATAAAAGCCAGGATGCGGGCGAGCGGGTAGATGAAGGTGGCAATCCAGACGTCGATCTGCGCCGAGGTCAGGCTGATCATTTCAGCCGATCAATTGCGGAATGCTGTCGAACAGGCGCTGGATGTAATCCATCAGGTATTGCAACATCCATGGGCCGGCCAGGAGCAGGACGACGAAGACCGCCACCAGCTTTGGGACGAACTGGAGGGTCGCCTCGTTCAGTTGGGTGGCAGCCTGAAAGATGCTGATGATCAAACCGACGAGCAGCGCCGTCAGCAGAACCGGCGCAGAAATCATCAAGGTGACTTCGATCGCTTGCCGGCCAATATCCATGACGGTATTGGGCGTCATGTATTAAAACTCTGAATCAGCGAACCGATGACCAGGTGCCAGCCATCCACCAAAACAAACAGCATGAGCTTGAATGGCAAGGCAATCATGACCGGAGACATCATCATCATGCCCATGGACATCAGTAGGCTGGCAACGACCATGTCGACCACCATGAAGGGAATGAAGATGATGAACCCGATCTGGAAGGCGGTCTTCAATTCGCTGATGACGAAGGCCGGGACAAGGATACGGATGGGTATTTCATCCGGATTGCCGATTCGCTCGATTTTTGCCACGCCGGCGAACATGGCCAAATCGGATTCGCGCGTCTGCTTGAGCATGAAGCCGCGCATCGGCACGGCTGCCTTCTCGGCGGCCTGCATGATATTGATCTTGTTTTCCGAGAGCGGTACATAGGCTTCCGTGTAAACCCGTTCCAGAACCGGGGACATCACGAAGAAGGTCAGGAACAGCGACAGTCCGACGATGATTTGATTCGGGGGCGATGTCTGGAGGCCCAGGGCATGACGAAGCAGGGAGAGGACGATGACGATTCTGGTGAATCCCGTCATCATCAGGACGGCGGCCGGTACGAAGGTCAGGGCCGTCAACAGCAGCAGTGTCTGTATGGTCAGGGAATAGGTCGTGCCCCCCCCGGCGGCAGGGCTGCTGCTGATTGCGGGCAGGCCGCTGGTCTGAGCGACGGCCACAGTCGCCGGAATCAAGAGCGCCAGCAAGGCAAAAGTGCGTTTATTCATGACGACCACGCTCGCTTACTGATTTCAGCCACTGGGAGAAGGGCTTGTCCTGGTCTGTGCGAAGCGCTTCCTGCATGGGCGTACCTTTCGGTAACTGGTGCAAGGTCCGAATCTGTCCGGGAATGACGCCGACGACCAGCCAGTCGTCACCGATCTCGATGAGCATGATTCGTTCGCGCGGCCCAAGCGCGATACTGCCGATGATTTTCATCCCCCCTTGACCAAATACCCGGTGGCCGGAAAGCTTCTTGGCCAACCAGACCGTACCGAAGAGAGCCGCGACGATCAGCAGCAGCGCGAATCCGGTCTGCACGTAGGTGCCGGCCGAGACGCCCGGGGAGGGCGATTCGGCTGCCAGGGCCGGCATCGAGGCGAAGAAAAGAAAAAGGGTGCGGAACAAGAGGTGCGGCCTGAGCAATAGGTCAAACAGGTCGCTATCTTAAACCGAAACATGCCGGGCGGGCTGGTGCCGCGCGCATGCCGAGTTCGCTGCCTAACGATTGAGCTTACGCATCCGCTCCGAGGGGGTAATGATGTCGGTCAGGCGAATGCCGAATTTGTCATTGACGACGACGACCTCGCCTTGCGCAATGAGCGTTCCGTTAACGAGAACATCCATCGGTTCGCCTGCCATGGCGTCGAGTTCGACGACGGAGCCATGGGCCAGTTGCAGGAGATTCTTGATCGTTATTTTGGTGCGGCCGAGTTCAACGGTGATCTGGACTGGAATGTCGAGGATCATGTCGAGTTCGTTCATCATTCCGCCATTGCCGGCGTTGCCGCCGAAAGAGGGGAAAATGTCCGCCGGCTGGGCCGTCTGCGGGCTTTCGAAATCCGATGTGGTGGTCTGTTCAGCCATGGCTGCAGCCCAATCGTCTTCGTTGATCTGGCCGGCATCCGTTGTTGTTGTATTTTCGATGTTTTCCATTTCGTCAGCCATTTTTTTCTCCCCGCGCAGCTTCCGTTCCCAGTGTTTCCTGGGGTGAGGCGATAAATCGTTCGATCTTCAGTGCATACTGGCCATTCAGTTGGCCATAGGTGCATTCCATTAAAGGCACGTTGTCTACCAGCGCGGGTATGTGATTCGGAATATGCAGCGGTATCACATCGCCGGCTTTCAGTTTCAGAATTTGTCCCAGGGTTATCTTTCCCGAGCCGAGCTGCGCAACGATTTCGACTTCGGCGCCCTGCAATTGTTTGCGCAGGGTGCCGATCCAGCGTTTGTCGGTGGACAACTGGTCGCTCTGCATGGTGCTGTAGAGCAGGTCGCGAATGGGTTCGAGCATGGAATAGGGGAAGCAGATATGCATGTCTGCCGTTGCGCCGCCGAATTCAAGCGTAAAGGATGTCGAAACCACGATTTCGGAGGGCGTCGCTATATTGGCAAACTGCGAATTCATCTCCGAGCGGATGTATTCAAAACTGATGCTGTGGACCGGTTTCCAGGATTTTTCGTATTCGGTGAACACGACATTCAGCAGCCCCTGAATGATGCGTTGCTCGGTTGGCGTGAAATCCCGACCTTCAACCCGGGTATGGAATCTGCCATCGCCTCCGAACATGTTGTCGACCACGAGAAAAACCAGGTTCGGGTCGAAGACGAAGAGCGCGGTGCCACGCAGTGGCTTGGCTACGACCAGGTTCAAGTTGGTTGGAACGACCAGGTTTCGAATGAATTCGCTGTATTTCTGCACCCGAATCGGTCCGACGGAAATCTCGGCGTTGCGGTGCATATAGTTGAAAAGTCCGATACGCAGGTAACGGGCGAATCGCTCGTTGACCAGTTCCAGCGTCGGCATTCGCCCGCGGACGATTCGTTCCTGCGTTCCCAGGTTGTACGAACGAATGCCGGCGCCGTCGCCGGTGTTTTCCTCCGGTTCGTCGGTCTCTCCCGTGACTCCCTTGAGTAGGGCGTCAACTTCGTCCTGAGAGAGAAAGTCGCCGGCCATTGCGCCTTACTGGATGATGAAGGAGGTGAACAGGACCGACTTGACCGGCCCCTCTTGTGCGGCCGATTCCCCCTTCTTGCTTTTCTTCGGCACTTCGATCGACGAGTTTATTTCACCCTTGAGGGTCTCGGCCAGGTGCTCCTTGCCCTCCTTGGATAGCAATTCGGATGCCTTCATGGCGGAAAGAAGCAGGGTGATATTGTTGCGAATCTTCGGCATCTGGGCTTTTACCAGCGCTTCGGATTCCGCATCTGCCAACTCCACCGATAAAGCGACCTGCAAATATTGATCGCCCGTTTCGGGGATCAGGTTGACGGTGAAAGCCTCAAGGTTGACGAAGATCGGGGCCGCATGGGCATCCTTTTTCTTGTCCTTCTTCTTGCTCTGGGCTACCTCGTCAGCGCTTTCGTCGTCGTCGGCGTGATCGCCCTTCTTCAGCAGCAGATAGGCAGCGCCCCCGCCCGCCAGAACCAGAACGAGGACGCCCACCAGAATGATGATCAACAGTTTCTTGCTTTTCTTCGGCGCTTCCGCGCCCCCCTCTGCCGGCTTGGCATCTTTGGCCATGTCTGTCCTCTCCTCTTGTTCCGGTATGCGATCAGGCAAACAGGTCTACCATTCCCCGACCGCTCTGAATCAAGGTATTCGGTGCACTGTCCATTGTATTTCCAATGCCCGGAAGTATAGCGGTTTCATTCGCGGAGCGGTTTCCGTTCGCAGTCTGGAAGGCGGTATCCCGGTTTTGTTGTGCCAGATTGGCGCCGACATCGGCCTGACCGAGATTGATTCCGCTTGCAGATAGCATGTCCTTCAGTTGGGAAAGCGATCCCTCGATTGCTTGTCGCACCTCGGCGTGAGGGGTGCCAAATGTTACTGTTGCCTGATCGCCGGCGATGTGCAGCGAAATCTGAATTGGCCCAAGTTGTGGCGGATTGATATTGATCTGCGCCGACTGCTGATCGTTTTTTGCCAGCCACACTACTTTACTGGTGAAGTCCTGGGGCCAGGATGTGCTGTGCAAGGGGGTGCTGATTTCGGTCGCCGTGGGCGTCGTCGGCACGCCCTTGTCGGCATGGTTGCTGTTGGACAGGGCGGCATTGGCCTGGTTGAGCGATTGGGCGAAGGAGCCGGCGGCAATATTTGCCGTTTCGGGTTCGCTGGGGATGCCGGGTAAGGGTTTGGGCTCGGGAGTCTGGGCGGCGGCGATTGGTTCTGCGTTGCCGGGGAGGGGCGAGGCGGATGTGGATTTTTCAGCAGTCTTGTTTTCGGAGGCCGTGTTCACCAGGCGATCAAGCGTGGTACCGCCTTCCGTAACGGGTGTTTGGGCCTGCCCATTAAGCGTCGCATCCAGCTTGATATCGTGATTTGCCTGTGCCGGTACGCTGCTTGCGGGCAATGCCATAAGCATTGCCAATGTCTGCGTGGTATCTGTTGGCGTGCTTTCCAGGGAAGCGGCCTTGGCGCGAGGCGACGATTTTTCGGGATTGACTGTAGCGCTTGCCGATAGCGTCGTGGCCGCAATGGAAGCGCTGCTCGTATGCGTTGCAGCGTCCGAGGCCAATTGACCGCTTAGCAACAGTGCGGCGAAATCCCCGGGTTGCGACGCGTTCTCGGTGCTGCCGGTTCCGGCGAGCGAACTGCCGGCTGCTGGGGGTTTTGCCGGAGCAGGAGATAAGATGACTGAAATACCCATTCTTGGACCTTTATTGAACATCTATGCCTGCGGTTAAATAAGCAATAGATGTGCCGGGTTCCCTGTGCTAATCCTGGGGCGTTTCGGTGCCGAATCTGCGCGTCGTAAATTCGTCCTGAAGCTTCTGGTCCTGCTTGTTTTCCCTGTAGCGTTCGCGGGTGTTATGTCGCTGCGCGAGCGTGTCGATTGCCTTGAGTTGCCTGTTCTGCGCCTTCCAGTCGTCCTGGCCCGCCTTGGTATTGTTTTCCGAGGTGAGGACGGCGATACGTTGCTGCTTGATGGCCTCGTCGATCCGGTTGAGGAAATCCTGATAGTTGCGCAGCATCAGTTGGCTCAATCCCTGCGAACTCGCATGGCTCATCTTTGCGGCATATTCCTGGCGGTATTGCTCAAGCATTTGCAGGCGGTTTTTTTCGTTTTTTTCCGCCGCTATCAACGGACCGAGTTTGCGTGTTGCTTCGTCGGTCCTGGTCTGCATGATTTCCAACAGGGGTTGGAGCGAGAAAGTCTGCGTCATGATTTAGCCGAAAAGCGTTGCCAATGCGGAGGCGCTATCGGCGAAGACCGAGCGTTCCGTCAGTTGCTGCTGGAGAAAGGCTTCCATTCTGGGATACAGGCCAATCGCCTGGTCAAGCAAGGGATCGGAACCCGGAACGTAGGCGCCAACGGCAATGAGGTCGCGGGAGCGCTGATAACGAGCGAAAAGAACCTTGAAGCGTCTGATTCTTTCGAGGTGTGCGGGTTCAATCAAGTTGACCATGGCCCGGCTGATCGATTGTTCGACATCGATCGCCGGGTAGTGCCCTGCATCGGCGAGTGGGCGCGAGAGAACGATATGGCCATCGAGAATGGCCCGAGCCGAGTCGGCGATCGGGTCCTGCTGGTCGTCACCTTCGGCGAGTACGGTGTAGAACGCCGTGATCGAACCGCCGCCTTCGGGGCCGTTGCCCGCGCGCTCGACCAATTGCGGCAGACGGGCAAAGACCGATGGCGGGTAGCCGCGGGTCGCCGGCGGTTCGCCAATGGCCAAGGCGATTTCGCGTTGCGCCATGGCATAGCGGGTGAGAGAGTCCATGATGAGCAAGACCTGCTTGCCTTGATCGCGGAAATGTTCGGCGATGGTCGTCGCGTATGCGGCCCCCTGCAGGCGCATGAGCGGGCCGGTATCGGCCGGCGCTGCGACCACGACCGCGCGGCGCATGCCTTCTTCACCGAGAATTTGCTCGATGAATTCCTTGACCTCCCGTCCCCGTTCGCCGATCAGGCCAACCACGATGACCTCGGCCTCCGTGTAACGCGCCATCATGCCAAGCAGAACCGATTTGCCGACGCCCGAACCGGCAAACAGTCCCATGCGCTGGCCTCGGCCGACAGTAAGCAAAGCATTGATCGCCCGTATGCCGACATCGAGTGGCTGCTGAATCGCCGCACGCGACATCGGATTGACCGGCCGGCTCTGCAGCGAGCGAGAGTGCGGCGTCGCGACCGGCCCCTTGCTGTCCAGCGGTCGCCCGACGCCATCAACGACGCGTCCAAGCAGTTCATCGCCTACCGGAACCTGTTTTGCCCTGTCGATGGAGCGGCGTCGAAACGGGGGCGGTCCATCGATTTGCGGCGGCGGTGTAGGGGTTTCGAAGGCGACGACCTTGGATCCCGGGGCCAGGCCGTAGACATCGTCGGACGGCATGAGATAGAGTTTTTCACCGGCGAAGCCGACGACCTCGGCTTCAACCGGGATGCCGGTCAGCGGAAAAATGCGGCAAGAGCTGCCCAGTGGCAGTTTCAGTCCCGTTGCCTCCATGACCAAGCCGTTGATCCGCGTGAGATGTCCGATCGGCCATAGGGGTTGGGCATTGCTTGCCGCTAGGCGACAGTTGTCGAGAAAATTCCGGTAGCGGCCCGTATGGTCGGGTAAGAGGGTACTCATTGCCGCAGCCACTCCTGGGGAGTTGTGCCTATGGATTCGAGAATTCTTTTCCAGCGGGTTTCGATACTTGCGTCTATTTCGCTGGTGCCGGCCCGTACGATGCAGCCGCCGCGTGATACTTCGACGTCATCGATGATTTGGGTCCCGCTTTGTGCCAGACTTTCGCCGATCTGTTCGCGGACGGCGGCCGCGTCCAGCGGATTGAGGCGAAGGGTCAGGTGGGTGTGGTGCAGGGGCAATGCGGCGATTGCTTCGCGAATGACCGGCAGCAGCAGGTCGTTCTTGACCTCGATGGTGCCGGAAAAGAGCTGGTTGGCAATTTCGGTTGCCAGTTCCAGTAGTTGTTCCGCGACGTTCTGATCCAGTGTCGACAAGGCGTCGAGAAAATTGTCGGTCAATGCCAGAAAATGTGCGCACTCTCTTTCGGCGACTTCCATAGCGGCGGCTTTGGCGGCCTGCGAGCCTTCTTCGTAGCCAGCCTGATAGCCTCTATTGCGCGCTTCTTCGTAAATGCGCTCGATTTCCTCGGCGCTGGAGGGGGCGGGCTGAGCGGGCGCCAGGGGATCGGATAGAACGACGGCCGCTTCCTTGGCGGGTTGTGCCTCCGGCGCCGTCTTGGGAGGGTCGAATGAGCCGATTTGCCAGCGCTTGAAGCTGCCGGTTTCTTCTTTTGGAATGATGTTGGACATGGATTGATTCAGGATCAGAGCATTTGCTCGCCACCTGCGCCACCGAGGACAATCTGGCCTTCGTCGGCAAGACGGCGAACCACCTTGAGGATTTCCTTTTGCTCGGCCTCGACCTCGGAAAGACGGACCGGACCTTTGGATTCGAGATCCTCGCGCAGCATTTCGGCGGCACGTTGCGACATGTTTTTGAAGATTTTTTCGCGAAGATCCGGCGAGGCGCCTTTGAGTGCCAGAATCAGCGAATCCGACTGGACTTCACGCAGGATCAGCTGGATCGAACGATCATCGATATCCATCAGGTTCTCAAAAACGAACATCTCGTCCAGGATTTTTTGAGCCAGGTCCGGATCGTATTCGCGAATGGCATCGACGACCGAGGTTTCGTTGGCCGTGCCGATGAAGTTGAGAATTTCGGCGACTGTCCGTATGCCCCCCATGGCGGTTCTCTTGACGCTGGCCGAGCCGGACAGGATGCGCATCATCGCTTCATTCAGTTCGCGCAGTGCGGCCGGTTGAATGCCTTCGAGCGTGGCGATCCGCAGTACCACGTCATTGCGCAGGCGTTCTGTGAAGTGGTTGAGAATTTCGCTGGCGTGGTCGTGTTCAAGGTGCACGAGGATGGTTGCTATGATCTGGGGGTGTTCGTTCTTGATCAGGTCGGCGACGGTCGGGGCATCCATCCACTTCAGGCCTTCGATACCCGAAGTCTCGCCACCCTGCAGGATGCGGGAGATCAGATTGGCCGCCTTGTCGTCGCCCAGCGCTTTGGTCAGGACGGAGCGAATGTAATTGTCGGTATCCACATGAACGGCAGCGCTTTCCTCGGCCGTCTTGTGAAATTCATCGAGCACGGCTTCAACCTTGGTGCGGGGAACGGACTTGAGCAGGGCCATGGCATGGCCAATTTTTTGCACCTCGCGCGGCCCGAGGTGTTTGAGCACCTCGGCGGCATGGTCCTCGCTCAGCGCGATGAGCAGTGTGGCAGCCTTCTCGAGTCCTTCATCGGGATTAGCCATTGGCGCCCATCCAGTCCTTGATGATGTTGGCTACGGCCTTCGGATCGGCCTGCGCGATGTCGCGAGCCTTCTGAATCTTGGCGGCGTACTGGTTGATATGGGCGGTGTCCTCGCCCTCTTCTCCGGCAATGGTGACGTGTCCCGCGGC
>JAJXVG010000045.1 GCA_021782315.1 Pseudomonadota bacterium
ACCCCCGCTGCCCCTCATCAACCCCCCATTCCTCCGCCTCGGCCTGCGTCATGCCGGACAGATACGACTGCCAGCGGATGTTATCGACCAGCACCGATGACCCACGACTGGCCTGCTGCTGATCGCCAACACCAGTCATCGCCGCGCTTTTGTTGGTGTGATGCAGAAACACAATGGCGCAGCCGGTATCGGCGGCTATAGCCTCCATGCGGCCAATGACCTGTGCCATAGCCCCGCTGGAGTTCTCTTCCTCGACATGGAAGCGGCGCAGGGTGTCCAAAACCATCAGACGATGACCCTCGGCGGCCCGTCTGAGACCATCGAACCAATTACGGGCCATGATGTTGGGGCATTTGCCAATCAGCGGCTCAATCAGCAAACCATCCGCCACGGTTTGCCGCTGTTCAGCTGTAAGGTGTGCGCCAAGGGCGTGCAAACGGTGATGAATCGCAGCGGGGGGGTCTTCGGCGGGCAGATAGACCACCGCGCCGGTAGGCAACGCACCCACTTCTAGCAGATCAGGGCCACCAGCAATCTGTGCAGCCAATTGCAGGATCAGCATGGACTTGCCTGCCCCGCCTGGTGAGACAATTGCGCCCACCGTGCCTGCAACCATATTTGGTAAAACATAATCAATTGGCGGCGGTAACTTGGTGAACGCCACCATCAAGTCAAGGGCCATATCACCCCCTCACGTCGCCGGGCCGATCAGCCTGAATGCCCGACGATTTACGCGCTTCGATCCACTCTTCGACTTCCGATAAATCCCACGCGACATTCCTGCATGTGAGGACAATACGACGGGGAAAATCCCCTCGTTGCTCCAAGTTGTAGATGGTTCGCGTTGAGAGCGGAATGATCGCCAGGAGCTTCTTTCTGTTAATGAGTATTTTGCTAGTTGTAGCCAGCATGGCTCGGCCTCCAATTACTAACGGGTGCCTTATGGTGCCTAGCAATTCAGACTACGACAGCCTTATAATTACCCAATACGGTTGACGCCATGAAAAAAGAACAGACCACGACCCTTTTAGAGGCTCTAGATCCCAACGTTGTCATATTCATTCATGACGACTGTGCCCCCACTGTTGCGGAAGCCCTCCAAAAATTTCAAGAACGTTGGCGGCCATACTCCACGGCCTCACGCCACTACCCAATTGTGGGATTGATCCGAGAAGTAATTGACCCAGCCGTGGCTACCTACATGACCACCCTTCCTGCGCGTTATTCGAGCTTTGTTCCTGGTGCCGGAACTGGCACCGACTTCAGCGAGATCATTCGACTGGTGGGACTTGATGCCATGGTTCGCCTGCAACGAGAGTTGCTGCGTCGATTCATCAAAACAGTGGATCGACAGGACTCAAGGGATCGGCGTTTTATCGCAACAATCGAAACTTTAGCCGGTTTGGCTTGTAGCTGCGCGTGCAAGCGCCCCAAGAAAGCGACTATGCGTGGTTTGAATGGAACCCGCACAAAAAGCTTCTGCCGCTTCTGTGGGAAACCTGCCGGACTAAAGTCATTTGCAGATGATGATTCTCAAGTGCGCGGCAACGATGACAAACTACGATTAAGCACCAAGTATTGTGCTGACCATCTGCCCCAACTGCCCAGCGGGGCATCAAACCTGACTTATAGGCGAGCAAAGCGATCTGTCGCACAATTCGACATGGAACTTGGCCGACTTAACCGTCAATGTGCGAACCGAGGCACGCCACAAGCGGCGTCAGGCAACCCACTGGTAGATCGCTATTTCCACCAGTACCTGCTGAGCCAGACTGTACAGCCAGCCGACAAAGGGGAGCTGCGCAACCAAGCGCGCTTGATGGTGGACTCGAAGCTATCAGACCGCAAAAAGCAAATACTGATACTCCGATGGGATGGACTTAATCAGTCGGAGATAGCGCAGAAACTGAGCATCAAACGCCAGGCAGTATCGAAAGCACTGAAATCACTAGTGGCTTGCCCCAAGCCGCTCCTGCTGGAGGGGTAAGACCCCAAAAATTTAGCGGCTAAAATCACCGAGTGGTTCTGGCTTCGAAATTGCAGGCAGCGGACCCCGAATCGCGTGTACTTGACCGACTCGAATCGACCCAAAGCGGTACTTGGCGAATGAAAAAAGCGGACGTTCAGAAACGTTTGACTTAAGCGGACCGCCGTAGGAAGGGTTAGGTTGCACTACTGGGCCTCGGTGAAGGGCTTCGCGCCGCCAAGCATTTCAGGAGGAATGCGAGCGACAAATGCGTGCAGGCGATTCACGATTTCTTGAGTGATGAGCGACCGGTGATCCGCGCTACTGTGAAGTACATCGTTCCTGATCTTTCGATAGCCATTAATGGCCGCAATATCCTCATCCGTAAAGAGATTTGTCGCCCGAAGAAGCGTCATAGCTTGCTGTACAGACTTTGGCTGAGGCGAATGTAGCGCCATGCGTGCCCTCTCGCGGCTGGACAGCGCGGCCAAGCCCTGTTCCAACTTTACCCAACCTTCAATGAATGGACCAAGCAGGTCTGGCTGTTCGGATACACGCTCAACTAATCGGGTGCCAAAAAGGTTCATATACAAGACATTGGCGAGTTCGGCGTAAATCTCGATCTTGTCGCGCTCCACTGTCAGACCGTTGCCTTGGTGGTAGAGCTGATTCCGAAGGCGGTGGTACCACTCTATCGTGCCTAGATCGATGCCAGTGAGTCTTTCCGGCGCGTGTCGTTCCAGTGCATCCAAGAGCCCGGGAAAGCTCTCCGAAAATTCAGAGTACTCGCGCCTCGTGATGGATAGGCCGGACACGCGCTTTGGTAGACCTAAGTATGTTTTGATCATTAATTCGACTGAATTGTCAATACTGATCATGGCTAAGCGTCGGTTCGTGTCCGAGTCTTTCCGCAGTAGGGCGAGTCCGTGCAATAGGATTTCTGCCGGGCCAGCAGCCCAAGGGAGGTTTTGTGGATCTGGCAATGTTGACTCCGGTGAGGACTAGCGTTTGAGGTAACCGGCCGCCGGAGCCGCGCTGCCGCGGAGGGAATCTGCAAGCGCAGCTTGCAGGCGGTCCATGTTGACCGAGTGGTTAGGTTGCTGGGGGCTGCTACTCAAGCCAAACCCCAATAACATGTGTTTCCGCCTGACCGACTGAATTAGAGAACAGTTTCGCTCCTTTTGGCGCGGTAACCTCTGTAATGATCTTGCGAGCGCCAATTCCTTTTATCTTGGCGGATAACGCTGGAGAATCCTGCGGAAAATTGAGACGCTCAACATTAAGGGGGTGCGGCTTAAAGTATTGAATCATTGTGGCCTCAATAGTCTCGATAACATCAGCGAAAGGCAGGATCGGTGGTTCGAGGGGTGACGGGCGATACAGAACAATGGAGGTGGTCTGCCTGCTTGGTCGTCGGTTTTGTTCGGCCAGTAACTTCTGTAGTTTCTCGTGCCCTTTGCCTAGACGGTCATGAGCTTCACGTTTCGCCGATTTGGCTATTCCAATGTATTCAATGCGTAAAGGAATTGACGGGCAGTTTTCCGCATAATGCAGAAGGAAGGACAGGCTGCATGGAAAGCTCTCAGTGCCAGGGCCAGCGCCTCTGAACTCAAAGCTGTCTAGAAATAGGCCATATCTGGTTGCGCGTACATCCGCAAACGGAAAAATCGGGGTCCGAAAGGCAATCTCGTGCTCGGTAATTGAACCCGGCGTGAATTCAAATCGTACGGAGGAAACGAAGTGAGTCGACGAAATCGGGCGTACGGACTGCGGCACGACCTCGGCCCTTGCATGGGTAACTAAAGAATAGATGCGGAACCCACCAAACTCGCCCTGCAAAAACAGACGATGATCTTCGCTAACGCGAATTGCCTTTACACCCTCCATCATGCCAGGCGGTTGGTCTAAATACTCGATATAGGATGGATCGATTACTGTTGCAGGACCGGTTGTAAAGCAAAGCATAGACATATTCCAGTGCAACTTAACAGTTATTAAACGGACCCACTGTGTCCTTATAACAATATACATTCATGCGCCAATTATGCTTCTGGAATTGCCTGTGCGACAAGGATGTGCTCTAAGCCGGGGCCGTATAACAACTCCAATAATACGGACGTCAGGAAGGCGTCTCAGATGTCCGCTAGCAGGACATATCTTCAATGCCCCCTTCTGGCCGATGCTGTTGAAAAACTCGCTTTCTGGCGAAATGGGAGCTTGGGCTAAAAAGATCGACGTTCTCAATCGCTCTGTATTCGACGATCTCGCCCTCCGGGAAGATTTTGCATACCTTGAAAAAACATGGTTTTGAGTTTTTCAACATAATCGGCCGATTGCTGCCTGCCGCCACCTGATCAAAACGTCGATATCGTCTGGTCAGATGATAGAGATATATGTGGTCAACTCAGTCGAGATCTCTCATCGGGCAGTCCATTCGTCAATCATGTCTGCCCAGTCCTGCAACATTGCCGCACGCTGCTCACGATACTCAGCCTTGTTGTAGACAGCCCTGACACCTCGCTGCTCATGCGCAAGGCATTTCTCGATCCAGTCCGTGTTGTAGCCAGCCTCATGCAGCAAGGTACTGGCCGTGCGCCGCAAGTCATGTGGCCCAAACTTGGCGAGAGATTTCCCCTCCTTCTGCGCCAGTCGATACGTCAACGTCAGCACCTGGTTGAGCGTGGCGCTGCTCATGGGTAAGTCCGAGTCATACCGCGACGGCAACACGTAGTTCGATCCCCCCGCAAAGGTTTTCAGGGCAATGAAGATATCCAAGGCCTGTCGAGACAGAAAGACCAGGTGCGGATTGCGCCGCTTCATCCGCACCTTCGGGATCGTCCAAAGCGCGTCGCTGAAATTGATCTCACTCCAGGTAGCATTGGTCAGCTCGCTCTTACGTACCATCGTCAGCAACAGCAGCTTGGCCGCTGCCCGGATGGATGGTGTCGTGCCAATGCGCTCCATGTACTGGTACATCAAGCCGATTTCCTCGGGCGTTAGCGCACGGTCGCGTGGCTCGAATTTGGCGATGGACGTTGGCCGCACCAGCTCTGCCGGGTTCTCGACCTTCTGGCCGCGCTCGATGGCCCAGCGATAGACCTGCAACACCACCTCGCGAGTATGCACCGCTGTGGCCGGTGCGCCCCGCTCCACGATGGCATCGGTCAGTGCCCGCAAATCCTCGTGGGTGACCTCCTCCAGCTTTTGATTGCCGAATTTCGGCTTCAACTCACGCTCGTAAATTGAGCGGCGCATATCGCGAGTAGAATCGGCCATCTGGTAGCCGCGCAGCCACTTTTCTGCCCAGGCCCCAAAGATCTCCGCATCCTTAACGCGCGCCTTGTCCCGCGCCTTTTCTTTAGCTGGCGACTTCCCGGCAGCGATCATCTTCTTGGCCTCGCCCAACCGTTCACGTGCCTCAGCCAAGGTGATGCCGCCGACACCGTAGCGGCCGAAGGTGATGGTCTCCTGCCGGCCGTGGATCGAGTAGTTATAGCGGAACGAGATCGCTCCGGCGGCCGTAACGGCTACATAGAGGCCATCGCGATCATTCACCTTGTAGAGTTTGTCCTTCGGTTTGAGATTGCGCAGCTTGGTATCGGTCAACATGGCTCTCGTCCTGGCATTGGTTTCAATACCATGATTTAAAACCCTACAATTTTTGCATTAAAACACTTGTAAATCAGTGCATTAACCAATATAGATACCATGAATTACTATACGGCAATTACATGGTATCGGTAGAGCTTCATGGCATAGAAGCATTCTATACCATCCGTCATGCCATGAAAAAACCGTGCTTGGCGATGCCAAAAAATGCCTGCCATTGCCTAACGAAATCACAAAAAAGCCCGCAGTTACGCGGGCTTAGGTGTGCTTTCGTGCTAATCGATGCCAGCTTGTGCCAGACGCCGAATCATTCCCACTCGATG
Organism: Pseudomonadota bacterium; assembly: GCA_021782315.1. Taxonomy (GTDB): domain Bacteria; phylum Pseudomonadota; class Gammaproteobacteria; order Burkholderiales; family Rhodocyclaceae; genus Azonexus. The sequence goes on from JAJXVG010000045.1 coordinate 5,899, forward strand.
GTAGCCGGCGGCTTGCCCGAGACATCATAGACGACCCGGTTCAAACCACGGACTTCGTTGATGATCCGATTAGAAACCCGGCCGAGGAGCTCGTATGGCAGGTGCGCCCAGTGGGCGGTCATGAAGTCGCTGGTGACGACGGCACGCAGGGCCACGACGTTTTCGTAGGTACGGCCGTCGCCCATGACGCCGACGCTCTTGACCGGCAGGAAGACGGCGAAGGCCTGGCTGGTCAGGTCGTACCAACTCTTGCCGACATCGGCTTCGGCGCACAGACCGGCCGCCGCATGGGCGGCGATGGCCACGGTGGAGCGCAATTCGTCGATGAAAATGGCGTCCGCACGTTGCAGCAGGTGCGCCGATTCCAGCCTGACTTCGCCGAGGATGCGCACGCCCAGGCCAGGCCCGGGGAAGGGATGGCGATAGACCATTTCGCGCGGCAGACCGAGCGCCACACCGAGTTCGCGGACTTCGTCCTTGAACAGTTCGCGCAGCGGTTCGAGCAGCTTGAGGTGCATGTCTTCCGGCAGGCCACCGACATTGTGGTGGCTCTTGATGGTGTGGGCGCCCTTCTTGTTCTTGCCGGCCGACTCGATGACATCGGGATAGATGGTCCCCTGGGCCAGCCACTTGGCGGCAGTCAGTTTTTTCGATTCGGCCTGGAAGACCTCGACGAATTCCTTGCCGATGATCTTCCGCTTCTGTTCCGGGTCGGAGACGCCCGCCAGCTTGCCCATGAAGTCGTCCACCGCATCGACGCGGATGACCTTGACGCCGAGATTGCGGGCGAACATTTCCATGACCATGTCGCCTTCGTTCAGGCGGAGCAGGCCGTGATCGACGAAAACGCAGGTCAGTTGATCGCCGATGGCGCGGTGTATCAAGGCGGCCGCGACGCTGGAATCGACGCCGCCGGACAAACCGAGGATGACGTCGTCCGATCCGACCTGGGCGCGAATCGAAGCCACCGCTTCGGCGATGTAATCGCCCATCACCCAGTCGGTGCCGCAAGCGCAGATGCCATGGACGAAGCGTTCGAGAATGGCGCGGCCCTGCAGGGTGTGCGTCACTTCCGGATGGAACTGGACGGCGTAGAATTTGCGGTCCTCGTCGGCCATCGCGGCGATCGGGCAGGACGGCGTCGACGCCATTTTCTTGAAGCCGGCCGGTAATTCCATGACGGAATCGCCATGGCTCATCCAGACCTTGAGCATGCCGTGGCCTTCGAGGTTGGTGAAGTCGGCGATATCTTTCAATAGCGCCGTATGGCCGTGGGCGCGGACTTCCGAATAGCCGAACTCACGCGCCTTGCCGGCCGCTTCGGCGGTCATCACCTGACCGCCCAGTTGCTGCGCCATGGTTTGCATGCCGTAGCAGATGCCGAGCACCGGCACGCCCAGCCGGAACACCACGTCCGGCGCGCGCGGCGTGTCGCCCTCGGTTACCGAACTCGGCCCACCGGACAGAATGATGCCCCTGGCGCCATAGTTGCGGATGAACTCTTCGGAAACGTCGTAGGGGTGAATTTCGCAGAACACCTTGGCTTCGCGGACGCGCCGGGCGATCAGCTGGGTAACCTGGGAGCCGAAATCGAGAATGAGTATTTTCTGGTGGGCCATTGCTCAAAACCTTGAATGAAAAGGGCGGCTACCGGAGCCGCCCTTCAGGACACTGAAGCGATCAGTCGAGATGGTAGTTCGGCGCCTCCTTGGTGATCTGCACGTCGTGAACGTGAGACTCGCGGATGCCGGCCGAAGTGATTTCGACGAAACAGGCATTGTCGTGCATGTGGGCGATGGTCGGGCTGCCCAGATAGCCCATCGACGAACGCAAGCCGCCCACCAACTGGTGGATGACGGCAAGGACCGAACCCTTGTACGGCACCCGCCCCTCGATCCCTTCGGGAACGAACTTGTCGACATTCGACGTGTTTTCCTGGAAATAGCGGTCGGAAGAGCCAGCCTGCATGGCACCCAAAGAACCCATGCCACGGTAGGACTTGTAGGAACGCCCCTGGAACAGTTCGACCTCGCCCGGAGCCTCTTCGGTACCGGCGAAGAGGCCACCCAGCATGACCGTATCTGCTCCCGCCGCGATCGCCTTGGCGATGTCGCCGGAGTAGCGGATGCCGCCGTCGGCGATCATCGGCACGCCGGTGCCCTTGAGGGCATCGGAAACATTCTGGATGGCGGTGATTTGCGGCACGCCGACACCGGCGACGATACGCGTCGTGCAGATGGAACCCGGGCCGATACCGACCTTGACGCCGTCGGCGCCCATGTCGACCAGGGCGCGCGCCGCGTCGGCCGTGGCGATATTGCCGCCGATGACTTCGATCTGCGGGAAATTCCTCTTGACCCACTGCACCCGGTCGAGCACCCCTTGCGAGTGACCGTGCGCGGTATCGACGACGATCACATCGACGCCGGCTTCAGCCAGCAATTCGACGCGCTCCTCGGTACCGGCGCCGACACCGACGGCGGCACCGGCACGTAGGCTACCGGAAAGGTCCTTGTTGGCCAGCGGATGCTCGGTGGACTTCAGAATATCCTTGACCGTGATCAGCCCGCGCATATGCCATTCATCGTCGATGACCAGAACACGTTCCAGGCGATGCTTGCGGATCAACTCCTTGGCATCCTCGATGCTGGCGCCCTCCTTGACCGTCACCAGGCGCTTGCGCGGCGTCATGATGGCCTTGACCGGCTGGTCGAGATTGGTTTCGAAACGCATGTCGCGATTGGTCACGATACCGACGACCTTGCCTGCCCGGTCGATAACCGGCAACCCGGAAATCCTGTATTGGCGGGTAATTTCGATTACGTCGCGAACCGTCATCAGGGGCGTGACGGTAATCGGATCCTTAAGGATGCCCGATTCGAAACGCTTCACCTTCGCCACTTCGGCGGCCTGGGCCTTGGGTGACAGGTTTTTGTGAATGATGCCGATGCCGCCCTCCTGGGCCATCGCGATGGCCAGGCGCCCTTCCGTCACGGTATCCATGGCGGCGGAAAGCAGGGGCAGGTTGAGGGTAACATTGCGGGTGAGCCGGGTTGCCAGGCTTACGTCTCGCGGAAGAATTTGGGAATGCGCGGGGACGAGCAGAACGTCGTCGAATGTCAGGGCTTTTTGCAGCAGTCGCATGGCCTTTAGCCTTTAATCCAAGGTCACAAAATCGTATTATACAGAAAAGCAACGGAAACCCGGATGACCATGAAAGCCGCTTTCATTTTTGCCACTATTTTTGCGTCGATCGCGACCACCGGCATCTGCTACGCCGAAACCTTCCAGTGGAAGGACGGCAACGGTCAAACGGTGATTTCAGACACCCCGCCGCCGACCAGTGCCAAAGGGCGGCGATCCATCGGCGGCACCAAACCGGCTGTCGTTTCGGAAGCAACAGCCGACAAGCCGGCCGAAGTACCGAAAGCCGACGACACCCCCAAGAGCATCGCCGACAAGGATCTGGAGTTCAAGAAGCGGCGCCAGGAAGCCAAGGAAAAAGCCGAAAAGCAGGCCAAGGCACAGGCTGCGGAATCGGAGAAGCGGGCGAACTGCGAAACCGCCCAGCGCAATCTCACGACACTGGAATCCAATAGGCCGGTCACCGTTTATGACAAAAACGGCGAGGTCAAGCTCATGGACACGACGGAGCGCGATCAGGAAATGGAGCGCGCCCGCCAGTTCATGGCCGAATCCTGCAAATAGGCGGGCAGCGGCGACTCAGCCCTCGCCGTCGGTATCCCCGGCGCCCTTTTTCATGACCTTGCCCTCGGCGGCCCGCTGTTTGCGAACCTCCTTGGGATCGGCGATCAACGGGCGGTAGACTTCCACCCGGTCCTGGTTGCGCAGCACGGAATCGAGCTTGGACAATTTGTTCCAGATACCGAACTTGGTTTTCCCGATATCGATTTCCGGATATTTCCCGAGCAGGCCGGATGCCTCCAGCGCCTGTTGCAGACTCGCCCCCTCGGGTACTTTGACACGGACCATTTCCTGCTTGCCGGGCAAGGCATAGCAGACTTCGACATTCAACATTTCAGCCATGGCTGACTCCATAAACCTGTGCGGCACGGCGCACGAAGGCATCGACAAAGGTATTGGCAATGTGACTGAAAACCGGGCCGATCACCTTTTCGAACAATTTGCTCGAAAATTCGTAATGCAGCTGAAATTCGATCTTGCAGGCGTTTTCAGCCAGGGCCTTGAATTGCCATGAGCCTTCGAGCCGGCGAAACGGCCCGTCGACCAGGCGAATCTTCATCAGGCGCGGGAATTCCTTGTCGTTTTCAGTCGTGAAGCAGGACTTGACCGAGTGATAATTGATATGAAGCGTTGCCGCCGTCTTCACAGCATCGCGAAATTTCACTTCGGTATGGCTGCACCAGGGCAAGAATGCGGGGTAATCCTCGCAACGATCCACCAGTTCGAACATGCGTTCGGCGGACTGCTCGATCAAGACGGTTTTTTCAACGATGGCCATGCAGCGTCAGCAAATCCTGTTTCCTGTAGAATCGCAATTTTAAAGGAACGCCCGGCAGCATGAGCATTACGGTCAACAAAAAAGCCTTTCACGACTATTTTGTCGAAGAAAAGTACGAGGCTGGCATTGCCCTTGAAGGTTGGGAGGTCAAGGCCATTCGCGCCGGGCGAATGAATATCAAGGAATCCTACGTCATCATCAAAGGCGGTGAGATCTACGTGATCGGCATGCACATCAGCCCCCTGGCGACCGCTTCCACACACAACCGGCACGACCCCGTGCGTACCCGCAAACTGCTCCTCCATGCCAATGAAATCGGCAAGCTGATCGGCAAGGTCGAACGCGCCGGTTTCACCCTGGTACCCATCGACCTGCACTTCGTGCGTGGCCGCATCAAGCTTGAAATCGGTCTTGCCAAGGGCAAAAAACAACACGACAAGCGTGCCGACTCGCTCGACAAGGATGCCAAGCGCGAAGCCCAACGCGCCATGAAAGAACGCCTGCACTGAAGCCAGTTGTCACCCCGGATAGCGGCTTCGCAACAGGCTTTCATCGTCAAAAAGAACTATGTCGCAAGAACCACCACAACAGGAGGCCTTTGCCTTATCCTAGTGGCGAACATGAAAACCACACGCATAGTTCTCGCTGATGACCAACTGCTGATACGCGCTGGCATTCGTGCGCTTGTCGAAACCCTGCCGGGCTATCTGATCGAGGCCGAATGCGCCGATGGCCACCAGGCCATTGCCGCAATCCGGCGACTGCAACCGGACGTTGTGCTGCTGGACATCGCCATGCCCGGCCCCTCGGGAATCGAGGTGGCAAAAGCCATTCGCCAGTTCGATCAGGAAACCAGGATCTTGGTGCTGTCGAGCATCGACCGCCAGGAAATCGTTGAGCAGGCCCTTGCCGCAGGCGTCAACGGCTACCTTCTGAAAGATTTCATCCTGACGGAATTGCAGCAGGCGCTTTCCAAGGTACTCAGCGGTGAAAGCTTTCTGTCGCCCAAGATCATGGGCATGGCCTTGCAGGCGAATCACGAATACGGCTCCGGCCGCCTGGCCCAATTGACCGCCAGACAAACGGAAATCCTTCGCCATGTCGCATCGGGCAGAACCACCAAGGAAATTGCCCGCGATCTCGGTATCAGCCCGAAGACCGTGGAATTCCATCGTAGCCGCCTGATGGAAAGAATCGGCGTGCACGACGTGACCGGCCTGACGCGCTTTGCGCTCCAGACCGGGATCGTCTGCTGATCGCCCTGTCGGGCATCAGCCCGGGCGGTCGGCCAGGTAAGACTCCAGTTCATCCACCATGCACGCTATGCTCGCATGCAAAGGCAAGGACATCCCATGCCAGTCAACCGCCTGGCTGTCCCGGGGCGCCCGGGCGAGATGCTCGCGAACCACCAGTTCGATGTCGCGTGCCCGGTCGACACACTGATGCCCGGAAAAGAGGACACAACTGCTACGGATGTCATGCAACGTATCCTTCAAGGCCGGAAGATCCCCCGCCCGTGCCGCATCACTCAATCGCTGACGAAGCACCGGAGCATTCGCCAGAAACAGGCGGATCAAGCGGTCAGCCGTTTCCTGGTTCCGGCCGAGATTGACCAGCAGGAATTCAAGATCGCAGAAGCTAGCGCCCCGCGGACTACGGCCGTTCTCTGACATCTAAGACTACCTTGGCATATTTGTATTATTCATTGCAGCTTAGGACCAATGGCATAGGTCAGGGAACCCGGTATTACCCTAGTTTCGCCAAAATAGAAGATGGAAAAATCCAAAATGAAACCCAGAATGCAAAAGAGCCCCGAAAAATCGGGGCTCTTTTTCTAAACTGGCGGAGAGGGTGGGGTTCTCCGGACAACATAAATAACCCAATGATTAAAAGCGACTTTTTTTCTTGTTGCGTGAAAGTGTCCCATAAAAACCGGCACCCCGGAATGTGACACCTAGCATTGTTCCCACAAGGTGGGGACACGTCAATCATTGACGCCAACTAAATTTGGTACTAAATTTAGACCTAGCGAATCTCAGGAGGCAACATGCAGTCCATCGCCAATATCAAGTCCATTTCGTACCTGAAGAGCCATGCGGCCCAGATTTCCGAAGATCTGGAAATGAACGGGAATCCGTTTGTGATCACCCAGAATGGCGAGGCCAGCATGGTGATTGAGGGCGTCAAGCAATTTCAGGAAAAAGAGTCACTCATAGCGGCTTTGAAAATCATTGCCTTGGGCGAGAAGGACCGCATACAAGGAAAAGGTATTTCCGCTGCCGAATCACGGGCGCAACTGCTGGCTGCTCGTCAAAACCGCAAATAATGGCGGTCGTTATTCTTCCCGATGCCCAGGCGGACTTGCTTTCGCTTCAGGACTACATGCTCGACAAATGGGGCGAAGCCGCATGGTTGAAAGCCGAGGACGAGATTTTTGAAAAACTGGAGAAAGTAGACTCTGGGATTTTCAATGGAACGCCTGTCCAAGAACTGGCATCGGTGGGTATCCTAGACTACCAGAACGTTTATACCTCGCATCACAAATTGGTCTACCGACGGATCGGCAACGATACCTATGTGTACCTCATTGCCGGGCATAGGCAGGACTACCCCACGATTCTGGCGAAACGGTTGTTGAGCAGGTGACTGGTTGATTGGTTAATGCTGGAGCGGTAGGCTCATAGATCGTCTAACAACCTTTTTTTGCTGCTGTACTGTACATATCGCCTTCTGCCATTCCTGTTGACGAGTAAGCATTATGGCTGACAGACACGAGGATTTGAAACGGGCTTCCTGTGGGTTCTTGGTTTTCAAGGAGATTCGCTTCTCCTTGATGGCGCTTCCAGCCCTGAAGGTCAGACGGAAGTAAAAGACACCGTGGCGCGACTTGGCGAGGTGTGAAGGCTGTTTCATGACCGCTCCCAGAGTATGGGGCACCGGTATGGGACACCTGTCGCGTAACGACAATAAAAAAGCCTTGTATAATCATGGCCTTAATGGTTGCTGGCGGAGAGGGTGGGATTCGAACCCACGGTACCTTGCAGTACGCCTGATTTCGAATCAGGTACATTCGACCACTCTGCCACCTCTCCGCAGCGGCCAGTATAATAGCACAAGTAATGCACTGGATAAAACGACTATCTCTGCTCATCGTCTGTTTTTTCGTCACCAGTTGCGGTGACGACGGGCCGTTTCACAAGGCAGGCTCCCTGCCTTTTCCGACGCCCGCCCAGCATGACCTGGTCGTCCTCACCCGCCCCGGACTGCTGACCTATGCAACGGACGACAACGGCAATCCAGCCGGGCTTGAGTACGACCTGGCCCAGGCGTTCGCCCAGGAACTCGGTGTCGGGGTGAAATACGAAATCGTCGGGCCAACTGAGCTGGATTTGAAACTGGAAACCGCCCCTTATCATCTCGCAAGCGCCTGGCTTTCCCCCGACAGAAACGGCGAGATTCTGGCGTCGCCGCCCATTTTCATGACCCGAGATATTCTGGCGCAGAATGAGGCCTCGCTTCCTCTCACCGATTTGAAGCAGTTGGCCGGCAAAACCGTGCACGTTATGGCCGGTTCGCGCCAAGCAAGAACCATGGGGCGACTGAGCCGGGAAATACCCGGTCTCAAGGTGGTCGAGGTCGACAAGGGTGACATTGTCGAATTACTGGAAAAGCTCGGCAACCAACTCATCCAGTATGTCGCCATGGACGAACGATTCGAAGAGATTGCCAATCAATTCGTTCCCAACCTGCGCACCACCCTGCCCCTGAGCGAAAGCCAGCCGGTAGTCTGGCTGCTGGGCAAGCTACCCAACCCGGAACTCCGCGCCCGCCTCACCGCCTTCATCGAACGCATCCAAGCCGACGGCACGCTGGCCCGCCTGGAAGACCGTTACCTGGGTCATACCCGACGGCTCGATCAAACCGATATTGTCAAATTTCTCGGCGAGGTCGAAACGACCCTGCCCAAGTTCCGCAGATACTTCCAGGCGGCCCAGGCGCTGACCGGTATCGACTGGCGCCTGATCGCGGCTGTCGCGTACCATGAATCGCACTGGGATCCAAACGCCACCAGCTATACCAACGTGCGCGGCATCATGATGTTGACCGAAGAGACGGCTGACCGCCTGGAAGTCGGCAACCGGCTCGATCCCAGCGAGAGCATCCTGGCCGGCGCCCGTTATATCAACATGCTGAAAGACCAACTCCCGGAAGAGGTCCAGGAACCCGATCGCACCTGGCTGGCGCTCGCCGCCTACAACATCGGACCCGGCCACTTCGGCAGCGCGCGCCTGTTGGCCAGGCAACTGAATGCCGATCCGAACAACTGGTACGACATGAAGCAGGTGCTGCCCAAACTGGCGCAGGTCAAGTATGCGCAGCAGTTGAAAACAAGCCGCGCCCGCGGCGGCGAGGCGGTCATCCTGGTCGAGAACATCCGGAGCTATTACGACATACTGCTCCGCAACGCCCCGCCTTTCGCGCCGACGCCTTCGGCCGCCGAAAGCCTGAAGCGTGTCGTCCTCGAAGTCGAAGACCGGCGAAAAGCCTACGCCAAGCGGATCGCCGCCAGCAAGGCCATTTCCGTCAACGGGACGGACGAGACTGGCGACAAGACGCCCCGCCTGCCGACCATCGACCAGGAAACAACCTCCACTCGCGCCGAAGCCGGCGCGAGTGGCTGAACGAGCGCCTTAAACGGCGGAAAGGACTTCCTGTCCGCCCATGTATGACCTAAGCGCCGCCGGGATAACCACGCTGCCGTCAGCCCGCTGGTTGTTTTCCAGAATAGCCACCAGGGTGCGACCGACCGCCAGTCCCGAACCGTTCAGGGTATGGCAAAGCTCCGGTTTGTTCTTGTCGTTGCGGAAACGGGCCTGCATGCGACGAGCCTGAAAGGAGCCGAAGTTGGAACAGGACGAGATTTCGCGATAGGTGTTCTGCGCCGGCAACCAGACTTCGAGGTCGTAGGTCTTGCTCGCCGAAAAACCCATGTCGCCGGAACACAGCACCATGCGGCGGTAAGGCAGTTCCAGCCTTTCGAGGATGATCTCGGCATGGCGGGTCAGCGCCTCGTGCGCAGCGGCCGATTGCTCCGGATGCACGACCTGGACCAATTCGACCTTGTCGAACTGGTGCTGGCGAATCATGCCGCGCACGTCGCGACCGCCGGAACCGGCTTCGGAACGGAAACAGGGCGTATGACAGACGAACTTCAGCGGCAAAGTCTCGGCGGCGAGAATTTCGTCGCGCACAATATTGGTCACCGGCACCTCTGCGGTCGGGATGAGATAGAGCGGGTCCTGGTCGCCGCGCAGCACCTTGAATAGGTCTTCCTCGAATTTCGGCAACTGGCCGGTGCCGTACAGGCTGGCCGCATTGACCAGATAGGGGGCATAGAGCTCGGTGTATCCGTGTTCGGCCGTGTGCGTATCGAGCATGAACTGGGCGAGCGCCCGGTGCAGGCGGGCCAGGCCGCCCTTGAGCAACGAGAAACGGGAACCGGCGATCTTGGCGGCGGTGCTGAAGTCGAGCTGGCCGAGCGCCTCGCCGAGATCGGTGTGATCCTTGACCGGAAAATCAAAGCTGCGCGGCGTACCCCAGCGCTTGACCTCGACATTGCCAGTCTCGTCGCTGCCGACCGGCACCGAGTCGTCCGGAATATTCGGCAGGGCGGCAAGAATCGCATTGAAGCGGTCGAGCAGCTCGCCGAGACGGATTTCGGAGGCCTTCAACTCGTCGCCGATGGCACCGACCTGGGCCATCACGGCGGAAGCATCCTCGCCCTTGCCCTTCAACATGCCGATCTGCTTGGACAGCGAGTTGCGCTGGGCCTGCAGTTCCTGGGTCCGGGTCTGCAGCGTCTTGCGCTCGGCCTCCAGGCTGCTGAATTCGGTGAAGTCGATGGGCTTGCCCCGCTTGGCCAGCCCTTCGGCCACGGCGTCGAGATTGGAACGAAGTTGTTGGATGTCGAGCATGATGCACCTGCTGTTTGGGGAGCCTGAAATTATACGCGAGCCACCCCTCATCACGCTGAACCGGGCAGATTGCCCGACAACTGCCGCCGGAGAACGCAAGGGCCGGCTTGTGGCCTAAAATCGTCGGCATCAAGGGCTGAACACAGGCCTGCATCCTCAACGGAGACAAGATGACCCCATCCCGGACCCCGGCCGTCAGGCGGATTCTTTCAGCCGCCGCGAAAATTCGCGGCCACCGTCTTTTATGGCTGTGCCTGGGCTGGCTGCTGCTGTGCAACCAGGCGTCGGCCGGCGACCTGAGCAAGGCCGATATCGAGCGGCGCTTCCAGCCCCCCCTGCACGTCCAGGAAAAACTGACCGAAATTCCCGCCTGGCCGCTGACCAGCGAACTGGAGCCGGATAGCGGGCCGGTCGGCTACGTTTTCGAATCCGTCGATCTGGCGCCGATCCCGGGTTTCGAGGGAACGCCGATGAATTTCCTGGTCTCCATCGACCGCAAGGGCAATTTCATCAATGTCGAACTGCTTCACCAGCATGAACCGGTTTTTCTCGGCGGTCTGGGCGAACCGCCGCTGCGCGAATTCGTCACTCAGTACGCCGGCCGCAACATCAAGCAGCAGTTCCTGATCGCACTGAATTCGGCCCGCAACCGGAGCGGCCCGGCCGACACCCGCAGCGACCAGACGACGCTGGACGGCGTCGCCAAGGCCACCGCCTCGGTGCGCATCGTCAACCAGAGCGTGCTCGGCGCCGCCCTTGAAGTCGCCCGCACCAAACTCGGCTTCGCCGACCGCAGCAAGCGCGACCCGGCGGCACGGGTGCGGACCGACATCGACGACCCGGTCGCCTTCGCCGAAATGCTCAAGAACGGCATGGTCGGCCACCTGCGCCTGACCAACGCCGAAGTCGAAAAGCTCTTCGCCGGCACCGACGGCGCCGGCGTGGACGAAGAGGCACTGGCCCACCCCGAGGCCGTGTTCACCGACATCTATATCGCCTACCTCAACACCCCGAGCATCGGCCGCGCAATTCTTGGCGACGCCCAATACAAGGAAGCGATGGCCCGCAATTTCGAGAACCGGCACCTGTGGTGGATCGCTTCCGCCGGTCGCTATCCCGTCGTCGACGACAACTTCGTTCCCGGCGGCCAGTCCTCCCGCCTGAGCATGGCCCAGGACGGTTTCTTCCTGGAACTGCGCGACCAGGGTTTCGAACCGAAAAATATCGTCGGCCCGCCGGAACTCAACACCTCCCGCCTTTTCGGCGTCTATGCCGAAGCCGGCCTCGATCCCGGCCGTCCACTCGACCTGACGCTGACCGTCACCCGAGCCAAGGGCATGATCCTGCCCGTCCTCACCCACCAGACCGTCACCCTGAAATACGCCCCGCCGCAGCGCCTCTTCAGCTACCCGCCCAAGCCGCTGCCGGAATGGGTGCTGGCCTGGCAACAGCGCTGGCTCGACCTGAGCATCCTGGGCGGCGCGCTGATCGTCCTCGGCATCGTCCTCGCCCGCCCCGCTGGCTATCGGTCGACGCCCGCCGCCTGCGGATTTTCCGCCTCGGATTTCTCGCCTTCACGCTGATCTACATCGGCTGGTACGGGCAGGGTCAGCTTTCCATCGTCTAGGTCACCGGCGCCCTCAAATCGCTGAAATCCGGACAGGGCCTGTCGAGCTTCCTCTACGACCCGATCTCCCTGCTGCTCATCGCCTTTACCCTGATCAGCTTCGTCGTCTGGGGACGCGGCACCTTCTGCGGCTGGCTCTGCCCCTTCGGCGCCCTGCAGGAATTCGTCGGCCAGTTGGGCCGCCGCCTGCATCTGCCACGCCTGCACATCCCCCTGGCCATAGCCAAGCGCCTTGAATGGGGCCGCTATGTCGCTCTCGCCGTGCTCGCTGGCGCCGCCCTCTTCCTGCCTCGCCAGGGCGAAAGCCTGAACGAACTCGAACCGTTCAAGACGGCGATCACCGTCGGTTTCGACCGCAGCTGGCCGTTCGTCGCCTATGCCGTCGCCCTGCTGGCGGCCAGCGCCTTCTATTACAAGTTCTTCTGCCGCTTCATCTGTCCGCTGGGCGCCGTCATGTCGCTCGGCGGACGCCTGCGCCGCTTCGACTGGCTGACTCGCCGCGTCGAATGCGGCAAGCCCTGCCAGAGCTGCAAGGCCAAATGCGCCTACGACGCCATCGAGCCGACCGGCGAAATCCGTTACGACGCCTGTTTCCAGTGCCTGGACTGCGTCGGCATCTACCACGACGACAAACGCTGCCCGGTCCTGCTTTACGAAAAGAAAGGCAAGGTACTCACGCCCAAGGGCGTGTTCAACGCCGGAACAGGCGGCTGAGCAAGGGCGAGGCTGGCGGTCGGGGCGCCGCTCCGGATCAGGTCCGTCACTTCTTGCCGGCTTTGCGATCCAGTTCCCGCAGATGGGCCAGCTTCTCGCCGATCTTGCCTTCCAGGCCGCGCGGCGTCGGATCGTACCAGCCGGGTTCGGCCATGCCGTCCGGCAAGTAGGTTTCGCCGGCGGCGTAGGCCTCCGGCTCGTCGTGGGCATAGCGGTAGGCGTGACCGTGGCCCAGTTCCTTCATCAGCTTGGTCGGCGCATTGCGCAAATGGTTGGGGACCGGCCGCGAGCCGTCCTGCTTGACGAAGGCGCGGGCGGCGTTCCAGGCGTTGTAGCCGGCATTCGACTTGGCGGCGACGGCGAGGTAGATCACCGCCTGGCCGAACGCCAGTTCGCCCTCAGGCGAGCCCAGGCGCTCGTAGGTTGCCGCCGCGTCGTTGGCCAGTTGCATGGCGCGCGGGTCGGCCAGGCCGATATCCTCCCAGGCCATGCGCACGATGCGCCGGGCCAGATAGCGCGGGTCGGCGCCGCCGTCGAGCATGCGGCTCAGCCAGTAGAGGGCGCCGTCCGGGTTCGAACCGCGCACCGATTTGTGCAGGGCCGATATCTGGTCGTAGAAGGCATCGCCCCCCTTGTCGAAACGGCGCAGGCTTTGCGCCATCGCTTTTTCGATGAATTCCCCGTCGACCGTCGACACCCCCGCCGTGCGCGCCGCCGTCCGCACCTGTTCGAGCAGGTTGAGCAGGCGTCGGGCATCGCCGTCGGCCAGTCCGATCAGGCGTTCGCGGGCGGCCTCGGCGAAGCTCAGGTCGGCCAGGGCCAGGACGCTGGCCCGGTCGAAAAGCTGGCCCATCTCGGCCTCGTCGAGCGACTTCAGGACATAGACCGAAGCCCGCGACAGCAAGGCGGAATTGAGCTCGAAGGAGGGATTCTCGGTGGTCGCGCCGATGAAGGTGAGCAGGCCGGATTCGACAAAGGGCAGAAAACCGTCCTGCTGTGCCTTGTTGAAGCGGTGGATTTCATCTACGAAGAGTATCGTCCGCCGTCCCTGCGCACGCCAC
>JAJXVG010000247.1 GCA_021782315.1 Pseudomonadota bacterium
CCAACGGCGCGTCGTTGATGATCGAGGCCGGGGTAAAGCCGCGTTCAAACGCCGCCGAGTACAGGTAGGGCTTGAAGCTCGAACCCGGCTGGCGCGCCGCCATGACGGCACGATTGAACTTGCTGCGGCCGAAGTTGAATCCGCCGACCAGCGCCACGATCGCGCCGTCCTCCGGGTTGAGCGAGACAAGCCCGGCCTGCGCCTTGGGTATCTGGGCGAGCGCCCACCGGCCCTGGCCGTCCTGGCTTACGCGCACGATGTCGCCGCGCTTGAGCACGCCATCGACGCGGGTGGGAGTGGCGCCGACGCGGTCGTCATTGATGTGCGGGCGCGCCCAGCTCATGGCCGCCAGGTCCAGGGTGATGGCCTGATGGTCCTGCAGATAGACCGTCGCCTGGGTGGCGTTGCTGGCGGTCACCAGGCCCGGTTGCAGGCCCGACACGCTGTTGTAATTGGCCAATGCCCGGTCGTAGTCGCCGGTGCCGGCATTGGCGGCCAGGTCCTGGTGCGCCTCGGGGCCGCGCCAGCCGTGGCGGTGGTCATAGGCTATTAAGCCGTCGTGCACCGCTTCGACGGCGCTTTGCTGCAGGCGGCTTTGCACCGTGGTCTTGACCACATAACCCTCGGTCAGGGCATCGTTGCCGAGGCGATCGAGCACCTGGCGGCGCACCATTTCGGCCAGGTAGGGTGCCTCGACCTGGATCGGTTGTTCATGCGCATAGGCGTGGTTCGGTTCGGCGATGGCCTGTTCGTAAGCCGCCTTCGTGATGTAGCGGTGCCGCAGCATTTCGCCAAGCACCCAGTTGCGCCGCGCGATGCCGCGTTTGGGGTTGTTGATCGGGTTGACCGCCGAAGGCAACTGGAAGGTCGAGGCGATCATCGCGCATTCGGCCACGGTCAGCTGGTCCAGCGTCTTGCCGTAGTAATACTCCGCCGCCGCCGCCACCCCGTAGGAACGATGCCCGAGGAACATCTTGTTCAGGTACAGCTCGAGAATCTGGTCCTTGGTGAGCTCGTGCTCGATGCGCAGGGCGATGAATATCTCGGTCAACTTGCGCGAGTAGAGCTTTTCCGGGCTGAGGAAAAAGTTGCGGGCGACCTGCTGGGTGATCGTCGAGCCACCGGGCCCCTTGTCGCCGCCGGTGATGATGACGTGCCAGACCGCGCGGACGATGCCATGCCAGTCCACCCCCGGATGGTGGTAGAAGTCGTCGTCCTCGGCCGACAGCACGGCGTGCTTCAGGCGGTCCGGCACGTCGGCGATGGCGACGGGGATGCGTCGGGTCTCGCCAAAACTGGCGATCAACTTGCCGTCGGCGCTCAATACGCGCAACGGCACCTGCATGTGGTAGTCCTTCAGCACCGCCACCGAGGGCAGTCTTGGCGCGATCAGCCAATACGCCACACCCGTCGCAACCACGGCCAGAAGGAAGCCGGAAAAGGCCAGGATGAGTGCCCAGCGCAACAAACGCTTGAAAATTTGCATGGTGTGAGGATAGCGAGACCTGAGTCAAAACATGGGGCAGTATAGATGGCGCAGCATCTGTTGCCCGGGTCCGGCCGGCACAAGCAAGGGTTGCGCCAGGCGGTTCCGTGCTGCAATTGTGGTAGACATCACGCCAATTACTTGAGAAAGTTGTCGTAGACCGTTGCCATTACGCTAAATTTTCGATTTAATGCCAGTGCGTATCCCGCCAGGAATCTGGTCAGGGGCGCCAGTGGCGAGGGGGAAGCACCGTGGGGCTCTTTACACCGAAGAAGCCGGCACTGATTGGTGTCGACATCAGCTCGACGGCCGTCAAGCTGCTGCAGCTGAGTCAGGCGGGCGGTCGATATCGCGTGGAGCACTACGCGGTCGAGCCGTTGCCGCCCAACGCCGTGGTCGAGAAGAACATCGTCGAGGTCGAGGCGGTGGGCGATGCGATTCGCCGGGCGCTGGCCCGCTCGGGTTCCAAGCTCAAGCACGCCGCCGCCGCCGTTGCCGGTTCGGCGGTGATCACGCGCGTCATCCCCATGAGCGGCGAGCTCTCCGAAGACGATCTGGAAGGGCAGATCCAGGTCGAGGCGAATCAGTACATTCCCTACCCGATTGACGAAGTCAGCCTCGATTACGAGGTGATCGGTCCGGTTCGCGACAACCCCGACATGAACAACATCCTGCTCGCCGCCTCGCGCACCGAGAACGTGGACATGCGCGTGGCCGCACTCGACCTGGGCGGTCTGACCGCCAGCGTGATCGACGTCGAGGCATTCGCCCTGGAGAACGCCTTCGTGATGCTCGCCGACCAGCTGAACGTCGGCAGGGACGCGATCGTGGCGGTGGTCGATATCGGTGCCACGATGACCACCCTCTCGGTATTGCGCAACCAGCGCACGATCTACTCCCGCGAACAGGTCTTCGGCGGCAAGCAGCTGACCGATGAAATCATGCGTCGCTTCGGCCTCTCCTACGAGGAGGCCGGTCGCGCCAAACGCAAGGGCGGCTTGCCCGAATCCTACGAGACCGAGGCGCTGGAGCCGTTCAAGGAATCGCTGATCCAGCAGATCAGCCGCCTGCTGCAGTTTTTCTTCGCCGGCAGCGAATACAGCAAGGTCGACCAGGTCGTGCTGGCCGGTGGCTGTGCCTCGATCGAGGGGCTCGGGCCGATGCTGGAAGAGCACCTGGGCGTTTCCTGCGTGGTCGCCAACCCACTCGCCCGCATGTCACTTTCGCCGCGGGTGCAGGCC
Source organism: Pseudomonadota bacterium (assembly GCA_021782315.1). Taxonomy (GTDB): domain Bacteria; phylum Pseudomonadota; class Gammaproteobacteria; order Burkholderiales; family Rhodocyclaceae; genus Azonexus. The sequence continues at coordinate 2,728 of JAJXVG010000247.1, forward strand.
CAGTCGCTGGCGCAGGACGCACCGGCGTTGATGATCGCGGTCGGCCTCGCCCTGAGGAGCTTCGACTGATGGCACACGTCAACCTACTCCCCTGGCGCGCCGAGCGGCGCAAACAGAGAGAGCGCGAGTTCTACATGCAGCTGGCCGCAGCGTTCGTGGCGGCAGTTGCCCTGCTGTTGCTGTGGAGCTTCTGGATGGACCAGCGCATCGCCAACCAGAACGACCGCAATACCTACCTGCAGACCGAGATCAAGCAGCTCGACGTCCGCATCGCCAAGATCAAGGATCTGGAACAGGTGCGCGAGCACCTGCTCGCCAGGAAGCAGATCATCGAGCAACTGCAGGCGGACCGCTCGCAAATGGTCCACCTGTTCGACGAGCTGGTCAAAACCATCCCGTCCAGCGCGCGACTGACCGCCATGAAGCAGACCGGGCAGGCGATGACGCTCGACGGCGTGGCGCAATCCAATGCGAGCGTGGCCGAATACATGCGCAACATCGAGGCTTCGCCCTGGATGGGGCATGCCGACCTGACCAAGACCGAAAATACCCACAACTCCACGCGCATGCCCTATTCGTTTGGCCTGAACGTGACCTTGAGTCGGCCGAAGGCGGAGGATGCCGACGCGCAGAAGACCCCGGTGGAGCCGGCTGGCACCGGTTCCAGCGCGTCTCCCCCCGCCGCGGCTCCGGCGCATCCGGGTACGGTGGCCAAGCCGATGAAAACCACGTCTCCGGACAAGGCCGCGCCAGCGGCACCGGCCGGGTCCGGCGGTGCCGCAGCGAATGCGCCAGCGGTCAAGGGAGGGGCCAAGTCATGAGTTTCCTCAGCGATCTGCAGAACCTTGACCGGAACAATGTCGGCGGCTGGCCGCAGCCGGTGAAGATGTTTTTCACGGGGCTGCTGTGCGCCTTCGTCCTGCTTGCCGGATGGTACTTCTTCATCAGCGGTCAGCAGGACACGCTGGGCTCCCTGGCCCGCAAGGAAGACGCGCTCAAGAAGGAGTTTGCGCAGAAGCAGGCCAAATCGGTCAATCTCGAGGCCTTGCAGCAGCAACTCGATGAGATGCAGGACATGCTGCGCCAGCTGCTGCGCCAGCTGCCCAGCAAGACCGAGATGCCCGAGCTGCTGGTCGATATCTCGCAAACCGCGCAGGCGGCCGGAATCGAGACCGACTTGTTCCAGCCGGGGCCGGAAACGCCGAAAGACTTTTATGCGGAGAAGCCGATCACCTTGCGGATGACCGGCACCTATCACCAGTTCGGCGCCTTCATCAGCGGCGTGGCGTCCCTCCCGCGGGTGGTCATCCTCACCCTGCATGATGTCTCGCTGACGCCGAAGACGCCCGGCAAGGCCGGCGAGGCGTCCGGCGGACAGCTCGTGCTGCAAGGCACGGTCAAGACATACCGTTATCTTGATGACGAGGAAAGCGCT
>JAJXVG010000248.1 GCA_021782315.1 Pseudomonadota bacterium
GTCGGCCTGTCGAACGAAGCGCTGGGCCTGGTCATCCGGGTCAATTCCGCCCGCCCCTTGCGCCCGGGCATCATTCTCTACGATGCGGCAGTCCCCAAGAGCGAGGCCATCATCCTCAATCTCGAGGACGAACCGGACATCAACATTACACGCGCCATCAAACCGGCCCAGCTGCCGCCCGCCGTGTTCGAGTATCTGAGCCCGCGCCGCCGCGTCAGCTACTACTTCGACGCCACCTCGCCGGGTGCGGGGAGTACGCGATGAGCAGGAACGAAGCCCCTTCCGCCAGTCTCCTGCTCGACCAGGCCTCCGACATCCTGATCGCGGTCGAACCGGATAACCAGGTGATATGCGCCGCCAACGAGCGGGCCTGTACCCTGCTCGGCTATGCGATGGACGAACTGATCGGCAAGCCCATCGCCGATCTCGAATGTGCACTGGCCGATCTTTTTTATTGGGAAGAAGTGCGCCGCGGGGCCAAGGGCGAGGTGGAGAACGTCGAAGGATCGTACATCTGCGCTGACGGCAGCATGCTGCCGGTCACCAAGAGCATCCGCCGGGTCAGCGAAAATGGGCACGACTGGCTGGTCCTGCGCGTGCGCGACACCCGCGAGCAGCAACGGCACGAAGAAAACCTGTCGCACATGACCGCCCAGTTGCAGGCGACCCTGGAAGCGACCGGGGACGGCATCCTGGTCGTCGGCCCTGGCGGCGAGATTCTCAACATGAATCGCCGTTTCGCCGCCCTCTGGAACATGCCGGAATCCCTGCAACTCGAAGGCGATAGCGCCATCGTGGACTGGCTCAACGGAGAACTCGGCGCCGATGCCGCCCATCGTTTCGGCATGGACGAACCGACGCGCGACGAGGAGCGCTGCGAGGTCCTCGAAACCTCGGCTGGCCGTTTTTTCGAAATGCGCTGCCGGCCACAGATGGCGCACGACCAGATAATCGGAAGGGTCCTCAGCTTCCACGACATCACCGATCGCGTGCTGAGCGAAAGGGCCTTGATTCTCGAACGGGAAAAGGCCGAGCAGGCCAATCGGGCCAAGAGCGATTTCCTGGCCATGATGTCGCACGAAATACGGACGCCGATGAACGGCGTCATCGGCATGAGCGGCCTGTTGATCGAAACCGGGTTGAACGCCGAGCAGAGCCAGTTCGCCGACATCATCCGGAGCAGCGCCGAAGCACTGCTTTCCATCGTCAACGACGTATTGGATTTTTCCAAGATCGAGGCCCGCAAGCTATCGCTGGAACACATCGATTTCAATCTGGCATCGCTGCTCGAAGACTTTTCGGATCTCTATGCCATCCGCGCCGCCGAACAGCATCTCGATTTCGCCTGGTCGATGACGCCGGACACACCGGTCATGCTGGTCGGCGATCCCGGACGCCTGCGGCAGATACTGATCAACCTGGTCGGCAATGCGATCAAGTTCACCGCTTCCGGCCAGGTCACCGTCGATGTCGAAGCCCTGAGTTGCAACGACGAGACGACGACCCTGCGTTTTGCCGTCAGGGATACCGGCATGGGTATTCCCAGCGACCGTGCCGAGCACATTTTCCGGCCCTTCGAGCAGGCCGATACCTCCACCACTCGCAAGTTCGGCGGAACCGGCCTCGGATTGAGCATTTCCGCCCAACTGGCGCAAATGATGCGCGGCGACATCGGTGTCGACAGCGTCGAGGGAAGCGGGTCGACCTTCTGGTTCACGGCCTGCCTCGATCGCCAGCCACCCCAGGTCGTACCCTCACCCTTGCAGGGAGAGGAGCAACTGGCGGCTTTGCGCGGCACCCGCATTCTGATCGTCGATCCCAGCGAGCACAATACCCGCTTGCTGTTCAACACGTTGCAGAACTGGGGCTTCGCGCCGTCGAGCGCGGCGAGTGCCCATAGCGCGATCGACATCCTGCAGGCGGCCAAACTTGCCGGGCAGCCCTTCCGCATCGCGCTGATCGATCGGCAACTGGTCGATGTCGACGGCGATACCCTGGGCGCCTGGGTCCGCGGGAACCCGCTGCTGGCCGAAACCGAACTGATCCTGATCACCGCCATCGGCTTCCGCGGGGACGGACAGCGCCTGGCCGAGATGGGTTTTGCCGGCTACCTGCCCAAACCGGTCAAGCGCAACCTGCTCGCCAACTGCCTTCTCACTGCTCTCCAGCGCGACGGCGGAGCCGGTGCTCCGCCCCTGATCACCCGCCATTCGCTGGGAGAAGCCCGTGTTCGGCAAACCCGCCTGTTGGTCGCCGAGGACAACCGGATCAACCAGACCGTCATCCTGTCGCTGTTGAAAAAACTGGGCTACCTGCATGTCGACCTGGCTTCTGACGGCGTCGAAGCCCTCGACAAGCTAGGCGCCAACAGCTACGACATCGTCCTCATGGACTGCCAGATGCCGAACCTCGACGGCTACGCGGCGACACGCGAATTGCGGGCCCGCGGCGTCAGGCTGCCGATCATCGCCGTCACCGCCAATGCCTTTGCCGACGACATCGAACAGTGTCGGGCGGCCGGCATGGACGACCACCTGGCCAAGCCGATCACCCACGGTGCGCTGGCCGCGATGCTCGACAAGCATCTCGGCGCTCGGGCCGACGACGAGTTGCCCCTGACCTGATAGTCCCCTGACCTATGTCTTGCCATCGGGCCAGCGCTTCTCGCCGGCCGGCACCGGAAACGGCAAGCGGTTTTCCGGCGGCGGCAACGGACAGGTGGCAAACGGCGTAAAGGCACAGGGCGGGTTGTAGGAAAAATTGAAATCCAGGCGAATTTTCCCGCCGACCGCCGGGCCAGCCTTGAGAAAACGCCCTGCCCCGTAGGTTTCCTTGCCGCTCGTGCGGTCGCGAAAAACGAACAATACCCCATCGGCGCCGACCGACATCGGCAGCAGCGTCACCGCCTGGCCGGCCACCTCGAACACCGCCCGATGGGCCACCTCGACCGTCTTCAGGTCGCCGCCGGCGCTTGGCACCTCCATGCGCAGGGGCGGCGACAGGGGCAACCAGTCGGCATCGATCTGCCAGTCCGGATCGAAATCGAAATAGCTCAAGCCGGCAGGCTCCCCCGCCTTCGCCCAGTTGCGGTCCCGCAGGCGAACGGCGAGTTGCCCGTCGCGGTCGATGACGAAAAACTGCCAGCTTTCGTAGTCGACCACCGACGGCTGGCCGAGCGCATCGGTCTCCAATATCCGGGATTCGCCGTCCACCGGCTGCCAGACAAGCCCCCCGTCGGCCCACAGCAGATCGCCTAGACGGGCCGGGCCGTCGGGCAGTCGAACCTGCGCCCCGGCGTCGCTGCCGACGCTGTTCAGCCCTGCCGCCAGCCAGAACAAGCCGCATACCCCCAGCCAGCTATCGGACGAATTCAATTCGGCCCGCCGCTGCGCCTGCCACTGTTTCAGATCATCAACCATCGCTCTGCCATCCATCCGATCGAGAAAGGCTGTCGCCCTGCGACGATTAGCCCACCTAACTGGCCGGGGATATTACACCGGCCACAGCGACCACCGCCAAACTCGCGGGCGCGACCGGGCGGGTCGGACCAACAACGGCAATTTCGCTCCGTCACGAATTGGTCCGACAACCGAACCCTATGACTTTGGCAATATTCCAAAACCATTTAAATAGTGCAACAATGCCACCATGTATCTGCCCACCCTCTTCGATTCGCTGCTTCTCGACACCTCGGTCGAATTCGTCTTTCCGCTAATTCTTGTGGTTGGCGGGCTGATCTATTTCCTGGGCAGAAACAGCAATTCCTTCTGGCTGGATTGAGAAGCCGGAAAGCGGATCCACCTTAGTTCCTTGTCGGGGATCTGTGGTTTGCCAGAGCAGGTCTTTTCCCGGCAGCGCTATCATCATGAGCTTGATCCAGCCAAGCTGACCGCTCCATTCCCTTTGTCTCAACGACACCCTGTCGGTTGGCTCTTTCACCAAACCTGCGAATTGCTAGGGAATCACCGACGGCCAGAATTTTCCGCCGGCATCACCTGTTCAACGGGTGCCCGGCAGCCGGTTTGCCGCCAACATAATGAATCGCCCCGGGTTTCGTAGAGGCTCCGTGGTTTAAGTGCAGACGTGTTCAGCCTGCACGGTGAGTTGCAAATAATACCGGTCCTCAGCCTCGGCGGGTGGGATGT
>JAJXVG010000046.1 GCA_021782315.1 Pseudomonadota bacterium
GCGTCGTGGCGGAAAGAGCCGATGCCTATGCGCGCTCGCTCTCCGCCGGCAGGCCCGTCGCCACCGCCGAGGCCGCGACATTCGCCGACGGCATGGCCGTGCGCATTCCCAATGCCGAGGCGCTGGTCGAAAGGTTCTTCACGCGCCGCGAACGCGATCTGTTCTTGGCGCTTCCCGAATGCGACCGCCTCGATGCCTTCTTCCGCGCTGGTTCACTGGTCTTTGGCGGTGGGCACGTCGTTCTTCCGGTGTTGCAGGCGGAAGTTGTCCCCACTGGTTGGGTATCGAACAACGAATTCCTGGCTGGCTATGGAGCTGCGCAAGCGGTGCCTGGCCCGTTGTTCACCTTTGCGGCCTATTTGGGTGCTGTTTCTCATCAATCACCTGCTGGGTGGTTCGGTGCCACGATTGCACTCCTCGGCATATTTCTTCCTGCCTTCCTGCTGGTGATTGGCACATTGCCCCTGTGGGAGGGCGCCCGACGGCATCCCGCCATGCAGCGGGCGGTGCTAGGCGTGAATGCTGCGGTCGTCGGCTTGCTTCTCGCAGCCTTCTACAACCCCGTGTGTATGGGGGCCATCCACTCCGCCGGTGACTTTGCGCTGGCGCTCATCGCCTTCCTCTTGCTGGTGTCCTGGAAACTGCCGCCTTGGCTGGTGGTGGCTTTGTGCGCAATGGCGACTGGACTCGGTTGGCAATAATGGGAGAAAACCATGGGAGAGCGTGACCTTCTGAGCGGCTTGGTCCGGCTGCACATTCTTCATCATGCAGCGCACGAGCCCATATTCGGCCAGGGCATCATGGATGAGCTGGGGCACCATGGCTACAAGTTGAGCCCAGGGACGCTATACCCCATTCTTCATGGCCTGGAGAAGAGTGGCTACCTGACCTCCACTACCGAACTGGTCGCTGGTCGTCAACGCCGAGTCTACGTCATCACCGATGCTGGACGAGAGATGCTTGCCCTGGGCAAAACAAAAGTTTGGGAGCTCTTCCGGGAATTGTTCGAGGATGAGCTTCGTTTCTCGACGAGACGAGAGGCCGATTCAATGCCCCCGGTGAGTCTAGGCAAGGCTTCTCCTGATAAGCGTTAAACAACAAACCCAATGGAGAAAACATGAAAAAGACCCTGGTTTCCGCCATATGGCTGCTGACCGTGCCTTTGGGCTTGGCGCATGCCGACCCGCAATATGCAGCCACAAAGACGCCTTCGGCCAATGAAGCCTACACACCGGGACTAGGTGACATCATGGGACCCATTCAGATGCGGCATGCCAAACTGTGGTTCGCAGGCGCCAACAAAAACTGGGCGCTGGCAGCCTATGAACTGGATGAAATCAAGGAAGGCTTTGGTGATGCTGCTCGATTCCAGAGTGACTTCAAAGGCCGGCCAGTAGCCAAGATGGTCGAGGAAATCATTGAGCCCAAACTCGCAGTTGTTGAAAAGGCCATTGAGGCGAAAAACCAACAGCAATTCGCACGGGCCTTCAATCAGCTCACCAAGGCCTGCAATGCCTGCCATCAATCTGTGGGCTATGGCTTCATCTCCATCCAGAGCCCGACTCAGCCTCCCTATTCAAATCAACGATTCAAGGTTGAATAAGGTTTGTGAGCGCTTTCGGCCTAATAGCCGACAATTTCGAATTGCGGCTCCTGACTGACAGCAGGTGGAAGGTCGCAATGGGTATCACCGGCATTATTTCGGTGTCGTGGACCCAATCGACTTTGTCGGTTTCGAAGAGATCGAAGAGCGCTTCGAACAGGACTGGATCTTGTTGAAGGATGGCAAATGAGCAAACTGACAATCAAAACGAGCACCGAGCACGAGCTTTTTTCGGAGAGGCCGTCAATTGGCTCGGGCGGCGGGCCTCGGCCAGACGCTTCCTGAAGAAAGCATGATCAGTTTTGAAGACCCCGCCGATGTCGTCAGGCTGATTACGGCGGCTCGATTGGCGCTATTTCGTAGCGTCAAGGAAATGCCCGGCTCAATAACGGAGATTTCAGAGCGGCTGCACAGTGATCGCAGCACCATCAAGCGCGATATTGATGAACTGGCCTGGGCACAGCTACGTCGAGTTCCGGCCAATTGCGTCGGAGGCGGGGCGGAACAACCCAAATCTCTTTTTCTCGCCCGAGTTGGATAGGGTTGGAAGGACTAGATGGCGCCGAACTTTTTAAGCTTGAGTTGTAAGTTTTGGTAACCCATAGGTCGGCAGTTCGATTCGGCCCGTCCTGGCAATAAAAGGAAAAGGCTAAACCAGGCGGCTCGGCATTTTGCTGCTTGCCGTCCAAGCCCGCCCTTTCCGGCCATTCCGGGCGAGCGGCTTTCGCTATGGGTTATGCAATGGTAGAGTCCCGGCGGTGCAGCTTTGGCGCCACGCGAGACGCCCTGCAAAGGCGTCGGATTTCGTCTCTGAGTTTCCTGAAGATGGTGTGGCCCATGAATCACCTTAAATCCCTGGCTTTGGCGCTGACAATCGTTCTTGCCGCGTTTGCCGTTCAGATGGGGTTCTGGGACTATCTTCAGCCCTTGGCGTGGTTTCTCCTTTATCCGGCAGTCTTCCTCGCGGCCCTGGAAACCGGTCTTTACGGAGGGATTCTCGCTACCGTCGCCGGGACCTTGCTGGGCTGGTATTTTTTTGTCCAGCCATGGTTCTCTTTTGAGTTCTCGCAGCCCATCCAGATTTTCTCGGTAACGGTTTTTGCGGCGACCGGGGCGGCGGTCAGCCTGGTCAGCAACCGCTTACGGAAGCTCATCGCCAGCAACGCGGCGATGAAAGCCGAGGCCAAACTTAACAGTGTGCTCGAATATGGCGCGGACGCGGTTTTCGTCACCGATGCCGGCGGCCGGTATATTTACGCCAACCAGCAGGCCTGCAGGCTATTGGGTTATACGCGGGAGGAAATCGTCGGCCTGTCCATTCCGGACATCACGCCGCCCGAGGATAGGGACCATGCGGCGGAGGCCTTGAAGCAGTTGAAGGCGTCCGGGCAGGTGAGCACGGAACTCATCCTGAAGCGCAAGGATGGCGGCCGGGTGTTCGTCGAAATCAACTGCATCCTCCTTCCCGACGGCACCCTTTACGGAGGTTGCCGCGATATCACGGTCCGGCGGGCTTCCGAGCAGGCGCGCCGAGAAGCGGAGACCTTGGTGCGACAGCTTTCGCTGGCCGTCGAGCAAAGCCCCGAAAGTATCATCATCACCGATCTTGATGCCCGCATCCAGTACGCCAACGAAGCCTTTTACCGGACGACGGGCTATAGGCGTGAAGAAATCATCGGGCATAACCCCAGGATGCTGCAATCCGGCGGAACGCCGCGGGAGGTCTACGATGCGCTCTGGAAGACGCTGGCCCGGGGGGATGTCTGGAAAGGCGAGCTTCTCAATCGGCGCAAGGACGGCAGCGACTATGCTCAATTCGCCATCATCACGCCGCTGCGGCAAGCGGATGGCAACATTACCCATTATGTTGCCGTGCAGGAGGACATCACCGAGCGCAAGCAACAGGAGGCCGAGTTGGAAAGGCATCGCCATCACCTGGAGCAACTGGTGTCTACACGCACGGCGGAGTTGCAGGCAGCCAAGGCTCAGGCGGATGCGGCAAACCTTGCGAAGAGCTTCTTCCTGGCGAACATGAGCCACGAGATACGGACCCCGATGAGCGGTGTGCTGGGCATGACGCACCTCCTGCGACGCACGGGGGTTAACGAAAAGCAGGCCGATTACCTGGACAAGATAGCGGCTTCGGGCGAGCATCTTCTGGTCATCATCAACGACATCCTTGATCTGGCAAAAATCGAAGCGGGCAAGGTTCAACTGGTCGAGGAAGATTTCACCCTGCCCGAACTGGTGCGCGATTGCATGAGCATCGTGGAATCGAAAGTCAGGCTCAAGGGCCTGCAATTCTGCAGCGATGTCGCGGACGCCCCGCCGTCCTTGCGCGGTGATCGCACCCGCTTGCTCCAGGCGCTGCTCAACTATCTGGGTAATGCGGTCAAATTTACCGAGGCGGGCCGGATTACCCTCGCCTGTCATTCGCTGGCGATTTCGGCCGATAGCTGCCTGCTGCGTTTCGAGGTCGGCGATACCGGCATCGGCATGACCGCCGAGCAGCAGACCAGGGTTTTCGAGGCATTTGAACAGGCCGATCAAACGACGACGCGATCCCATGCGGGTACCGGCCTGGGACTGAGCATTACCCGCCGCATTGCGCAGATGATGGGGGGCGAGGTGGGCGTCGAAAGCGTCGTCGGCAAGGGCAGTACATTCTGGTTCACGGCCCGCTTGGGCGTCGGGCGATTGGCCGTCGATGCCGGCCGGATTCAGCAATTGGCATCCGACGAGGTCGTCTTGAGCCGGAGGCACCGGGGGGCGCGCATCCTGCTGGTCGAAGACGAACCCATCAACAGCGAGGTGGCGCGCATGCTGTGTTCGGACGCGGGCCTCAAGGTCGACACGGCAGTCAACGGCGCCGAGGCGGTCGAACTGGTCAAAAAAACGGACTACGCGCTGATTTTGATGGACATGCAAATGCCGGTGATGGATGGCATCGAAGCGACGCTGATCATCAGGCGCTTGAACGGGCGGGCGGCAACGCCCATTGTCGCCATGACCGCCAATGCCTTCCGTGAGGACAGGGACAGGTGTTTCGCAGCCGGCATGAACGATTTCATCGTCAAGCCCCTTGTGCCCGAAGTATTTTTCAAGGTGCTGCTGGCGTGGCTCGACAAGAGCCCCTGACCGTCGCGGTAGTTCAGGATGCCGCTTTTCAAGGGGCATGGCGGCGGCCCGATTCTTTCCCCGCAGGTAGCGTTACCTTGGCGCGACGCGACGCAGCATCCACTTGAGCAACATGGCATAGAGGTCGTCGGGGTTGACCGGTTTGGCAATGAAATCGTTCATGCCGGCATCCAGGCATCGCCGGCGGTCTTCACCGAAGGCATTGGCCGTCATGGCCAGTACCGGTGTTGCCGCAGCCGCGTTCGGCAACTGGCGTATGCGCCGTGTCGCTTCGAGGCCATCCATCACCGGCATGTGCATGTCCATCAGGATCAGGTCATAGCTGCCATGTTCCAGCATCTTCAAGGCTTCGGCACCATTGTCCGCGGTCTCGACGAGCAGCTTGGTATCCTGTACGAGTTCCTCGGCGATCATCTGGTTCATCGGTTCGTCTTCGACCAGCAACAGCTTACGGCCCTGGAAATCCCTGGCCAGGATGGCGAGTGGTGCCTCGGCGGAGATGTCGCGGACAGCATGGGTGTCGATCGGCGCCTCGGTCGTTTTGCGCAAGCGGGCGGTGAACCAGAAGCAGCTGCCTTCTCCCGGCGTGCTGCTGACCCCCACTTCTCCCGCCATCAGGTGCGCCAGGCGCTTGCTGATGGCCAGGCCGAGGCCGGTTCCGCCATATTCGCGAGTGGTCGAGTTTTCCGCCTGCTCGAAGGCGGAGAACAGGCGGCTCAGGTTTTCGGAGGCGATCCCGATGCCGGTATCCTCGACCTCGAAGCGCAGAAGTATGTCGTTCTCGGTTTCATCCAGCAGACGAGTGCGCAGAGTGATGCTGCCGCGCTCGGTAAACTTGGCTGCGTTGTTGGCGTAATTGAGCAGGGTTTGCGTCAGTCGCGTCGGATCGCCGCGCAGGTTTCGCTGCAAGGGAGGCGAGTCCACAAGGAGCGATACCGGCTTGCCGTTGAGGCGCGGCGAAATCAGGGAGGCTACCTTGTCCAGGATGGTTTCCAGATGGATATGGGTGTCTTCCAGCGCCATTTTTCCGGCCTCGATTTTCGAGAAGTCGAGGGTGTCGTTGATGATGCTCAGCAGGTGTTCGGCGGCGTCGGCGATCTTGTCGAGCTGGCCGGCCTGGTGAGGCGTCACACCGTCGCGGCGCATCAGGTAGGTCATGCCGACGATGGCATTCATCGGCGTCCGGATTTCATGGCTCATGCTGGCCAGAAAAGCGCTCTTGGCGGCGCTTGCTGAATCCGCCTCGGTTTTGGCAATGACCAGTTCGTCGGTGCGTTTGCGGACCAGTTCCTCCAGATGGTGGCGGTGGATATCGAGTTCTGCGGCCAGGAGTTTCTGGGCGGTGATGTCTTCCTGGGAAGCGACGTAATGGGTAATCGTCCCGTCCTGCTGACGAATCGGCGTGATCTGGGCGAACTCGACGAATTCGCGGCCGTCCTTGCGGCGATTGATGAATTCGCCGGTCCACGATTCGCCGGCGTTCATGGCGGCCCACAGCGCGTCGTAGGTGGCTCGGGGGGTATTGCCCGATTGCAGGAAACGCGGACTCCGCCCGATGACTTCGCCTCGCCGATAGCCGGTGCAGCGGACAAAGGACTCGTTGACGTATTCGATGCGGCCGCTTTTGTCGGTGATGATGATTTGTTCCGGGCTTTGCTCGACGGCGAGGGAAAGTTTCCTGACTTCGGTTTCCGCTGTCACCCGTTCAGTGACATCGATGTAGCCCCACAACGACACACCTTCCTCGGGGTCGAACTGGGTGCCGTTCTGTTCCACCCAGATGGTTTGTCCGTCCTTGCGGACGAATTCGCACTGCATGCGGAACATCTTGCCGGCGGTCAGCAGGGGATAGGCCGTGGCGCCTACCGCCTGGTAGATTTCGTTGCTGGCATAGAGCCGGCTCGCCGGGAAATCGACCAGTTCGCCCGGCGCGTAGCCCAGCATTTTTTCAAAGCAGCGGTTGGCCCAGCAAATGGTGCGCTCCCGGACCTTGATCACGCCGATGAGGTCGCTGTTGATGATGGCGTTCTGCTCGGTCAGCAGGCGCTCCACCCGCTGTTCGTACTGCTTGCGCTCGGTCACCCGGTCGAAAACGACGGCGAAATACCCGGTTTTCGGGCAGTAGGCCGTTACGCAATACCATTGCTGCAATGCCTCGACATAGGTTTCGACGGTTTCCACCGTGCCGGTGCTGACCACTCGGCCATAGGTCTCCAGGAGTTGTGGATCCGAACTGTGGATGCCGGGAATGACTTCGCTGACCTTGCGTCCCTCGACCGCATGCAGGCCGGTCAGGGCTGAAAAGGCGGGATTGACGGCGAGATAGATAAAATCGACCGGGCGTTCTCCGTCGAACAGCATCCGGCAATAGGCAAAGCCATTGAGCATGTTCTGGAACAGGGCGCGATAGATTTTTTCGCTCTGATCCAGTTCGGCCTCGCTGTCCTTGATGTGAGCGATCAGGCGATTGAAATTGGCGGCCAGGGTGCGGACTTCCGTGCCTCCCGTTTCCGGCAGGTAGAGTGCGCCACCCCGTCCTTCCCGCATGGCATCGAGTTTGTCGGTGGCCGAGCGCAGCGGTACGAAGAAGCGCTGCCACAGGGTTTCGATAATGAGCAGGGAAACAGCGGAGAGCAGCAGGCCGGTCAATACGATGTAGGCGAACAGGCGCCGCATCGGCTGAAACAGGGTATCGGTCGATGTCGCCAGTTCAAGCGCCCAGCCGGTGCTTGGTACCCGCTTGACGGAAATCAGTTTTTCGACTCCCCGGGCGTCGGGGGCTATGAAGCTGCCCTCGAAGTCGCCGCGCAATTTGTCCTCGATCTCACTGTCTCCGGGGGCGGGCAAGGCGGTCATGATCCGCCGTGCGTCGGGAGCGAAAATGATCAAGCCGTCCTTGGGGGCGCTGAGGGAGATTTCGGATTCACCGATCTTTCGGTCGGAGCCGACGATTCCGGGGAGGTCGGGTTGCCCCAGTTTGATGGTGCCGAAGATCACTGCCCTGATCTGGCCGTTGCGGTCTGCCGCCGGCGCACTGATGAAGACGAGCGGTTGTTTCAGAGCGCGGTCCGTCAGGGGTTTGCTAATGCATGGTTGACGCGTCGCCAGCGACTGACGAAAGCAATCGCTATCGGCGTAATTGAAATTGCCTCGTTCGGAAACGATCGGATATTCGGCCACAGGCCTTCCCTCCTGGCCGATGATGCTGGTGCCGCCGGTAAAACCGTTTTGCAGCGCATGGCGCTGGGCGAGAAAATCGCCAGGATAGCTGCGCTCGTTCAGGCGATCGACATCCACCTGGCCGGCGCTGGCCATCAGTTCGTCGATGCGTTCGCGCAGTCCCCGCTCGATTTCGCCCGCCAGTTGCTGGGTCTCGCTGTATTGCTTGCGCATTTCGGCCGAGACGAGTTCTTCGCGCATCAGGAGAATGCCCGTCAGGCAAAGGCTCCAGATTAGCCACAAGACGCCGGCGATCAATATCCAGCGGACATGGGCGGCGCTCAGCCCCCGCGGATGGAGGCGAGGCGATACAGCGGTTGAAACGTTATCCATAGGGTTTTCGTAGATGAGCGCGGGATCTGTCGTCGGCAGCCGCCGGAGGCCTACTGAAATGGTCGGCGCGACCAACCTGTGCCCGCCTTCCGTGCGCGGATGGCTGGCTGAAACGCGCCGCGCGTGTTGCCTGAATGTCTATGGGGCTGCCCGGAGGCATTGGTCTGAATGCCTCGCTCTTGTCGATATGCCTCGCCTGAAGTGAATTATTTAATATATATTACATTTGTATCATACATACAATATGTGTAGCAAATTATTTGATATTGATAATTTTGATACTAAAGACGGCTGGCCGACGGGGAGTTCTCGATCCGTCCCCCCATTTACCCGTTTTACGGTTTGCCTGCCGACTGTTTGCACCTGAGGCGTTCGGTCAGGAGGGGCGAAGCGTGCCGGCGGAGCAATGGGGCACGCATGATCATGCCTTCGGTGTTTTTTGTCGCAGACCTGCCCGGGCCCATTGCCGTTTCCCATCGTTGGCGGGTACCATGCGCCGGCATTTGATCGTCGGCAAGCGGAGCGGATGGCACTGTATCGGGAGATCGGGGGCCGGCCGTCTGGGGCCGGTGCCGGGCGCTGCGGGATTTTCGTCGACCGGCTGCTGCCGACCCGGGGCCTCCCGGGCTTGTCTGCCGGTCATTCGAATGATTGGTCACCAATGAGTTTTGACAAGATGCAAAAACAACCGCTGTCCAGCCTCCTTCTCTGCGCCGTTCTCGGCATTTTTTTTGGCAATTCGGCCGCTGCCGCCGAAGAGCTGGGCGGGGCCGGCTCCTCTGCGGCCGCTCCGGTTTATAAGGTGTGGACCGCGGAATACAGGAAAAGCGGCGGCGAGTCGATCGCCTATGATCCGATCGGTTCGGGGGCTGGTATGGCTCGCATCAAGCAGCGCCAGGTCGATTTCGGCGCGTCTGATTTCATCGCCCCGAAGGCCGAGTTGTCGAAAGACGGCCTGGTCATGTTTCCAACGGTGATTTCCGGTGTCGTACCCGTCGTCAATCTGCCCAAACTCAACGCGCCAATCCGCTTGAATGCTGCTGTGCTGGCCGGAATCTACATGGGTGGGATCACGCACTGGGATGCAGCGGAAATCGCCGCGCTCAACCCGAAAACGAGTTTGCCCGCCTTGCCCATCCGCGTCGTTTGCCGCAGCGACGGATCGGGTACGACCTATAACTTCTCGGACTATCTGAGCAAGCTCAGCCCTGAGTGGAAAACGCGTTTCGGGGTGGCAAGCAAGCATCCCTGGCCGGCCGCCTTCATCGCCGTCAAGGGCAGCAGCGAGGTGTCCCGTGCTGTGCGCAATACCGTCGGGGCCATCGGCTACATCGATTACAACTACGTGCTCGACGATGGATTGGTCGGCGTGCAACTGCTGAATGCTGCGGGATCGTACGTGTCGGCATCGCCCAAGAGTTTCAGGAGTGCGGTGGTGGCCAGTCGCTGGTTCAGCAGCGGCGATTTTTCCGGAACCCTGACCGATATGGCGGGAGAAGCCTCCTGGCCGATTACCATGGGAACCTATATCGCGGTGCCTCGCATCGCCGGCGATGCTTCGCGCACGGCGCGTACCCTGCGCTTCTTTGCATGGGCCTACGCCAATGGCGATACCCTGGCCAGCCAGGCCAAGTTTGTCCCGTTGCCCGACAAGGTCCAGGCCAGCGCCTTTCGCGAAATTTCATCGGTGCTGGGAAGCAAGGGGGAATTGATCGGTTTCAAGGCGATTGCTGCCATGACCGGCGGCGCTGCGCCATGATGAACGGGTAGTTGTGGCGGCGGGGGCGGTTTGGACCGGCCGGCGCCCCGTTAAAGGCCAGCCTCTGCCGCACTTCGCTTCCCTCTCGTTTCCGGGGCCTGACGGTCTTCCTCTTGCCATGTTTCCTCAAGCCGGGCAATGCCGGCGACAACCGTTCCAAGATGGCCGAGGGTGGCGGCCAGGCACTCTCCGACCCGTACCGGATCGTTCGCTCTCGTCGCTGCCTCGAGAGACTCCGCTGCAGCACCGAGATCGTAAGCCCCCAGCGAGGGAGCGATACCTTTCAGGGTGTGGGCCAGCCTGAGTTGGGTTTCGCTGTTGCCAGTTGACAAGGCCTGCTCGAAATCGGCGGCGAAGCTACGTCCCAGCGTCTGGCTGAATTTTTCCAGCAGACGGCGATAGAGCGCGATTTTCTTCACATAGCTGAGGCCCACAGCCACATCGATTCCGGGGAGGGCTGGGTAGCTCGTCCTGCTCGGCCGCTTCTCGCTTTCGACGGAAACTGTCGTATGCTCCGCGCCGTGTTGCGGCAGGCATTTTGCCATTTGTTTGCAGAGCGCCTCGATTCGGATTGGCTTGGCGACATGGGCATTCATGCCGGCGGCAAGGCATTTTTCCTGCTCGTCGAGCAGCGCGTTGGCGGTCAGGGCGATGATCGGCAAATCCCGATGTGCCGGATTCTTCCGCAGATGTCGGGTGGCGGTATAGCCGTCCATTTCGGGCATCTGAACGTCCATGAGAACAAGGTCGGGGCGGCAAACGTCGATTGCCGCCAGGGCTTCCCGACCATTTTGGGCAAAGCGGGGATGGAGGCCTGCATTGACCAGCAGTTCCCCGATGACCTCCCGGTTGACCTCGACGTCCTCCACCACCAGGATATCCAGTCCGCGAAAGGCGGACAGTTCTCGAACGCCCGACTTGCGGCGCTCCACCGGTAAGGCCTCGCTCGTCGCCAGGCCGAGGCAATTCGCTATCTCGACATAAAGGTGGCGCGTGATGAGCGGTTTGGAAAGAAGCCCATCGATCTCGCCGGCCACCCCCTCCAGTTCCTCGTGATGGCTGAAGGAGGTGGCCAGAATCATCGGCGGGCTTGGGCGGTTGTGGGCGCGGTAGGCGGCCTTGAGCTTGCCGATGGTCTCCATGCCGTCGAGCCCTGCCATGTGCCAGTCAACTAGACAGAGAAGATAATCGGGAGGCGTATCGACGGCGATCCGGGCAAACAGTTCGGCGCCGCTGGCAAAAACCTCGACCTTCAGTCCCAGTTGCAGCAGCATGCGCTCGAGAATGGCCCGGGCCACCGGGTTGTCGTCGATGACGAGCAGCGGACGGTGGGCCTGTTCGGCAATCCGGCTGCCGAATTGCGCGATGCCCTGCCGGCGGTCCGCGCCGAGATTGCCGAGACGGGCAGTGAAATAAAAGGTGCTGCCTTCCCCGCTGCGGCTTTCCACTCGGATGCCGCCGCCCATCAGTTCAACCAGCTGGCGGCTGATCGACAGGCCCAGTCCGGTGCCGCCGTATTTTCTGGTAATCGAAGCATCGGCCTGGGTGAAGGGCTGAAAGAGCTGGGCGACCTGCTCGGCGCTCATGCCGATTCCCTGGTCGGTGACCGCGCAGCGCAATTCGATTTCCTTGTCGTTCAGGATGAAGGTTTCGGCCTTGACGACGACACTGCCGCCGATGGAAAACTTGAGTGCGTTGGTCACCAGATTGATGAGCACTTGCCCGAGGCGCAACGGATCGCCCTCAAGCAGCCGGCATCCGTCGTCGATGTCGTAATAAAGCTCGATCCCCTGCTTTTCCGCCCGCAGCGCGACGACGCCGGAAAGTTGCTCGAAGACGTCTTCGAGGAGGAAGGCGCGGCGCTCCATGGTTAATGCGCCGGCTTCGATCTTGGAAAAATCGAGAATGTCGTTGATGATGTTGAGCAGGTTGTCGGAAGCCGCCTTGATCTTGCCGACGTAATTGCGCAGCTTGGGTTCCAACTCCCTGGCCAGGGCCAGGTCGGCCATGCCGATGATGGCATTCATCGGTGTGCGAATTTCGTGGCTCATGTTGGCCAGGAAAGTACTCTTGGCCTGGTTGGCGCTTTCCGCCGCCTGCTTTGCCAGGTTCAGTTCGGCGGTTCGTTCGAGAATCTGCTCTTCCAGGTGATCCCGGTAATCGACCAGTTCTTCCTGTGCCTGCGCCGCTTCCTTTAAGGCTTGCCCGAGAAGCAGGGTCTGCTGTTCAAAAATTTCCTTCTGACCGGAAATCTCTTCGAACTGCCGGGCAAGATTACTCCGCATCTGTTCGAGGGCGGCCAGCACATTGTCGATTTCATCGGCGGATGCCCCGGATCGATGGACGATGGGACGATTGATGTGGCCGGCGGCGATGGCAGTGGCCGTGTGGACGGCCAGTTCCACCCGTCGACTGACGCGGCGCCGGGTGTACCAGGTGAGTAGCACCAGCATCGCGCCGGCCAGCAGGGATACGCCGAGCAGGAATTGCCTGGTGGCGCTCTTCGATTGCTCAACGGTCCGGACCGATTCGGCCAGCACACGATGCCGTTCGATCTGCAGGGTGGAAAAAATTTCCTCCAGTTCCCTCTGGTACTGCAGGACCTGGCCTTCGTAGAGCGCCAGGGCGACCTCCGCGTTGTCGAGCTTGTACATGGCGGCGCTCTGTTCGATCGAGCGCTTGTAGTTGGGGAGCGATTCCCTGGCCTGCAGCAGGAGTCCCCGGATTCTACCGCTTTCGACAAATCTCGCCTGTTCGGTCAGGATGCGTTCAACTTTCTGCAGATCGTCGACAATCCGTTTTTCATTGCGCTCGATCAGGGGGCGCTCGCTATCCCCGAGCAGGGTCAGCATGTCAAGCTGAACAAGCTTGAGTGCCACCACCAGTTCGCCGGCCCCCTCGCTGCCCGGGATCGACTTCCCGGTCAACTGGGACTGCAGGAAATCGTCGCGCATCAGCAGCTTGGCCATGCTGCCCGACAATACCAGGAGCACGGTCACCGAAACGGCAAGAAGCAGGGAAAGAAAAAGGCGAATCTTCATGTAAGCGGCTCGGGTTTTCCTGTTGAGGCGGGCAGGGCCGATTCGCGCGCACCACTTCCCGGCAAGCGCGAGAGGGCGGGCCGAAGGAAGCCTTGCCCGAATATCGATTCCGGCTACCGTCGATCCTGATGGCTAGGATTCTTGGGCGACTGCGGCATCCCGCTTCCGCATCTCGGCGATTTTGTCGGCCCATTGCTGCAGGGCCGACGGGTCGGCCTGCAATCGAGATGTAAGGTCGTTATCCGGCCGACGAGTCTGGTCGTCACGAAAACCGGAGAAGCCTTTTGACTGCAGGTTTGAAGGCGTCCGCATCGCCATATGGGAAGAGTCCGGCATCGAATTCGGGCGTTCCATACAAGATCCTCGCATTCATGTTTTCATGCAGCACCGCATCGCGGCGAGGTGACACATTAGTTGTAAGCGATTACTTTGACAAGATTATTAAAATTATGCTTAATGATAGGCCGTCGGCATGCGATTGACCGGCATTCTGCCTTGACGGTTTACCGCGGGTTTTCCCCCTTGTTCGGGTCGGATACGAAGCCGATCTTGCTAAGACCCGCCTTGGCGGCCTCGGCCATGACCTCCGCCAGAACCTGGTACTGGGTCGTCCGGTCCGCCCGCAGGTGCAGTTCGGGTTGCGGATCCAGTTTGGCCGCCAGTTGCATGCGCTTGATCATTTCCGGTTTGTCCACCGCTTCGCCGTTCCAGTACAGATGGCCCTGGGCATTGATGCCCAGCTGGACGTTTTCCGGTTTGGTCAGATTGGGCTGGCTGGTGGCCCGGGGCAGTTCGATTTTCACCGCATGGGTCAGCAAGGGCGTGGTGATGATGAAAATCACCAGCAGTACCAGCATGACGTCGATCAGCGGCACCATGTTGATGTCGGTCATCGGCTTGCTGTCGCCCGATTTGTTGAATCCGCCGAAGGCCATCTCAGGCCTCCCCGGACGGCGCGGCCGCTTGCGTGGCGGCGAGGTCGTTCACGTGCGAGCCGGTGGTCAGGAAGGCGTAGAGATCGTGGGCGAAGGAGTCCAGCTTGGAGAGCACGATGCGGTTGCTCCGGGTGATCCCGTTATAGGCGAGCACCGCCGGGATGGCCACGGCCAGGCCGAAGGCCGTCATGATCAGCGCTTCGCCGACCGGACCGGCCACCTTGTCCAGCGTTCCCTGGCCGGTCATGCCGATGGCCAGAAGCGCGTGGTAAACGCCCCATACCGTGCCGAAGAGGCCGACGAAGGGGGCTGTACTGCCGACCGAGGCGAGTATGGTCAGGCCATTTTCGAGGCGGGCCGTTTCTTCATCGATGACTTGCCGCATGGCCCGGGTCAGGAATTCGGCGGTGGTACCGGACTCGTTGAGACGGTCCGCGCCGTGCCGCTCGTGGTGGCGAACCGCCGAGATGGCCTGGGCGGCCAGTCCGGAAAAGGGGTCCTTGGGCGTATGGGTCGCCAGGTGGGTACCGACCGCCTGGAGCGACGGGGCATCCCAGAAGAGGTCGAGGAAACGGCGTGAGCGCGCCTTGCTGCCCTGAATCTGGATGACCTTGGTGACGATCAGGTACCAGCTGGCCACCGACATGGCGAGCAGGATGAAAATGGCGGCCCGGCCGACCGTGTCGGTTTGGGCGAGGAAATCGGCAAGGCCGAGGGCGGGGGTGTGATCCATGGAAAATTAGCCTTCGAGAGTGAATTTGATCGGAACGATGACCCAGGCGGCGACAGGCGTGTCGCCCTGACGGGCCGGAACGAAACGCCAGCGGCGCACGGCATCCTGCGCGGCCTGGTCGAGGCCCGGGGACCCGCTGGAGCGATGAAGTTCGATTTTTTCTGGCATGCCGGCTGCGTTGACGAATACCTTGAGTTGTACCGTGCCTTCCTCACGCCTGCGCCGTGCCGAGAAGGGGTAGGCAGGCGGCGGATTGTTCAAGTAGGCGGCGCCGAAACTGGGTTGAGTGATGGCCGGCGGTGCCGGCTTGGGGGGCGGCGGCGCTTCGACGGGCGGCAATTCGGGGGCCTTGGGCGGCGGCGCTGCCTGCACCGGCGCCGCCGGCTTGTCTACCGGCGTCGTCAGCAGGGGCAGCGGCGGCGCCTTGCGGACCGGAGCCGGCGCTACCGGTTTGGGCTTGGGCGGTGCCGGGGGAGTCGGCGGTGTCTCGGGCGGGGGCGGGGCGATGAAATGCACCATGATGGGGGCCGCGGAAAGCAGGGCTTCCTGGACCGGCGCCAGTTGCAGCAGGGCCCAGAGCAGGCCGATGTGCAAGAGTACGACGAATCCGAAAGCCCCGTAGCGCTCCCCGGCCGGCGCCCGTGCTTGCTTGCGCCAGCGCGTGCCGACGAAGGTCGATTGCCGGGTTTCGTCGGCTGTCGAGGAGTGGGCTTTCATGGTCATTTCAGAAGGACTTGCTCATGCCGAGGTAGACCGCGCGCCGGGTCCCGTATTGCGGCGCGCCGACGCCGATGCCGGATCCGTCCCGCAAGGCGTAGCTGTCGTCGAACAGGTTGAGAACGGAGACCCGGCCTTCCAGCTTGCCGATGCCCGGCAGATCGAAATTGTGCGTCGCCCCGACATTGACCTGAAGGTAGGCGGGCAGGTGCGTGGTGTTGGCGAAACCGTTACGCAGACCCGTGCCGTAGAGCGCGTCGGCGCTCCAATTGATTTCCTGCCAGCGGTAGGTGACGCCCGTCGACCCCGACCAGCGCTGGTCATGGTCGAGATGCACCCAGTTTCCGGCGATATAGGCCAATTCCTCCGGTCCGAAATTGAACTGGCCGCTCTCGATGTTTCGCCCCTTGGCCATGCCGTAGGCGGCATTGAAGTAGGCGCCGAGCTTGCCTTCCCGGTAACTGCCGGAGAATTCCAGGCCATAGATTTTTCCCTGTGCGTAATTGAAGGCCGAGAAGAGCAGCGCATTGCCGAACTGCCCTTCGTCCTGCAGGTGCCGAACCCGGCGATAGTAGGCGTCGAGGCCCAGGGTCATGGCCGGTGTCAACTGGTGGGCGAGGCCGATGTCGAAGTAATCCGAGCGCTCGGATTTGACCGGGTCGTTGCCGCTCGATGCCGGCGCATTGGTGGTGCCCTGGAAGGCGGCCAGCGTCTTGGTATCGATCAGTTCGGTCGGCGGCGGTGTGAAGTAGCGGGAATAGCCGGCATGCAGACGGGTCTTGGCGTTCAGCTCATAGACGATACCCAGGCGCGGACTCAACTGGTCCTCGTTCACTACGGTGTTGACCTTGTCGTAGCGCAGACCGTAATTCACGGTCAATGCCGAAGTCGCCTTCCATTCGTCCTGGACGTAGATGCCGTAGGTGTGGCCGCTGAGGCTCGTGTTGTCTTGAATGGTGCTGGGCGTGGTGCTCGTTTGCCTGCCCTGGTCGTCGGCACTGAAGACACGGGCGGTGTCGTCGACACCATATCGCTCCTGGCTGACAAAGATGCCGCTGCGCAGGGTGTGGCTGGCATCGATCCGCCAGCTGACGTCGCTCTGCAGGCCGGTCGACGCGTTCCGACGCATGACATCGGCCGCAACGCCGTTGTAGATCAGGTCGCCCACCGGGTCTGGTCTATAGTGCACCTCGGTGGAGCGATGGAACAGAGAAACCTGGTAATCCACGTCGTCGGCCAGCGAACGCTGGTAGGACAGTATCTGGAAGCGGTTGCTTTCCCGCTGGTTGGCATCCAGGTTTTCCGAGGGGATGTTCGTCGCGCCGGCCAGGGAAAAGGCGGGGGGCAGACCTGGACGATCGGGAATCTGGAATTTGCTGGTCGCATTGCCGAAAATGAAGCTGATTCTGCTTTCCGGGTCGATGACGTAGGACAGGTAACCGAAGCTTTTTCCCTGCCGCGTCGTATCGTGAATTGCATTTCTCGCGCTGGTCGGATTCTCGATTCCCAGGTCGCTACCCAGCGCCGAGGCTGTCAGGAAGTAGCTGAAGGCGCCATTTTGTCCGCTCAGTTCGCCGCTCGCCTCGCGGTGGCCGTTGCTGCCGCCGAGTACGCTGATTTTGCCACCGGATTCGGCCATGTTGCCCTTGGTCTGAATATCGACGATGCCGGCCGTACGGTAGCCGTACTGGGCGGGCAGGGCGCCGGTGAGAATATTTACCTGGTCGGCCAGGCGGGTATCGAGCGCTTGACCGAAGCCGCTGATCGCCTCCGGGAGAACGACGCCATTGATACGATATTGCAGATTGGCATGGTCGCCCCGCATGTGCAACTGTCCGAAGGAATCCTGCACGACGCCCGGCGAACGGAGGATGACCTGGTTCAGCGGCGTGCTGTCGCCCATGGGCAGGGCCTCGATATCCTGACGGTCGAAGCGATATACCGAGCTTCCCGTGTCCGGCGACAAACCGTTGCGCGCGAGATCGAGGCGCCTGGTCACGACCTGGACAGTGCTCAGGGTCGCTATCCCTTGCAGCTTGATCGCCCCGAGGTCCTGCGAGGCGTTGCCTGTCTGCACGCTTCGGCTGGCCTGGGCGCCATCCGGCCCGCTGGCCTCCAGCGTATAGCGGCCGGCAGGAATCCCCGGCAGCGTGAAATGGCCCTGGGCAGAGGTGAAGCCACGGGCAACCTCGGTGCCGTCAGCTTGTAGCAGGATGACCTGGGCGTCGACGACGCCGTCGCCCGTAGGTGAAGCGATGATCCCCGTCAATTGGGCTGAGGGGCGGAGGTCGGCGGAGGCAGGCAGCGCATCGACGGCGCCGGCGAGCAGCGGAGAGAAGGCGGCCATGGCAGCAGCCATGGCGCGGAAACGAAATCCGGACATGTGATTTTCCTCTGATGAAACGACGAAGCGATGCCGCTCGCGATGAAAGCGACATTCGATGAGGTCAGTCAGGGAAAGGTTGGTGGGCCGCGGCTGCGCGGTACAAGGAGGTCGGCGGCCAGTTCGGCCTTGGCCGGCGGCGCAGCATGGTCGTAGGTCAGGTGGAGGACCGGCGGGGGACTCTCCTGACTGGTCAGGCCACCGGTAAGGTTGGCAAAGGACAGGCATTTTTCGCACGACAGGCTACCCGGCAACTGCTTGTGATTTTCATGCTGCCGGTTGTTGCCGAGCACGCCGCCGAGGTGGCCGAGCTCGTGCGTGATCACCCCCTGCTGGGTCAGGAGCAGAAGGAGCGGCAGAAGAAATTTGAGCAGGGAGATGCGCATGGATCGAAAAAAGCTTGGCCCAGTGACGGACAAGCAGGGGGAAAGTTTAATCGAGAATTCCGATCGGTGCTCAATCGTTGAAGCGAGCGCTTCAATAGGTTCGAGTCTACTCCTTTGCGTTGCAAATGTCATTTTCGTCCCGGCGGCCATGCGCGATCCCTTTCCTGGGCCGGGCCGCTTGATTCGAGGCGCTAAATGTCACAAACCTGTCAAATACCCGGGTCAGAATGCTCGCGTTACGTGATTTTGGTTTTCTTGGCGCTCGTGCCATCTCGTCTGATTGCAAGCGAATTCGGACGTCAGAAATTTTCCCGGGGGTATGCAATGAGCGTTCGCGATCGAATCATTTTGCTGGTGGCCTTGACGCTGCTGGCGCTGGTATCCATTGGCGCCTATGCCGTGCTTCAGTCGCGCCGGAACGCCTCCGAAGTGAAGGTGGTCACCGAGGGCGTCGTCCCCAGCGCACTGGCCACCGCGGATATGGTCGGACAGTTGAAGGACGTGCAGATATCGACGATGGCGGTCGTTTCGTCACCCGACGCCGACCTGGCCCGCCAGGCCAACGAAAAGCTGGCCGTGCAAAAAAATGCGCTGCAACAAAGTCTTGAACTTCAACGTCGGCAGGCGAGCAGCGATACCCAGCGCGGACTGGTCGATCAGGCCCGGGAGAGCCTGGCCAATTATTTCGCGGCAATCGACGATACGACCCGGCTCAAACTGGCCGGCCAGCAAACGCTGGCCGAAGCCAACCTGTTCGCGACCGTCGGTCAGTATCAGAACGAACTGGAGGTGATTGTCGAGACCTTGCGGATCGAGAAGAACCGGACCAAGGACAGTGCGATAGACGCCCTGAACCGGAATCTGACACAGACGGCTTCCACCATCTCGCTGGTTAGTCTGGCGGCCATTCTCGGCCTGGGGTTTCTCGGCCTGCTGCTTTACCGCCAGGTGATTCGCCCGATTACCCGCATGCAGGAAATGATGAGCGAAATCGCCGCCAACCAGGATTTCACGCAGCGCCTGCCGGTTGGTCGCAACGATGAAATCGGCCGGTCGATTACCGCCTTCAACGCGATGCTCGAGAAAATCCAGGAAAGTTCGTCTCAATTGAAGCAGAAGACCAACGATATCCAGACCCTGCTGCAGAACATGCCGCAGGGGATATTGACGGTCACCGAGGGGAACAAGGTACATCCCGAATATTCGGCCTTTCTTGAAAGCATATTCGAGCGTACGGATATTGCGGGAAGCGACATGATGGATCTGGTCTTTGCCGATACCTCTCTCGGGGCCGACAGCCTGGCGCAGGTCGAAGCGGTCTGCGGCGCCTGCATCGGCGAGGACGTCATGAACTTTGCGTTCAATGAGCACCTGATGATCGGGGAGATCGAGAAAGCCATGCCGGAC
>JAJXVG010000047.1 GCA_021782315.1 Pseudomonadota bacterium
CACGCGGGTCGACGAGTTCGAGGCCGCCATCCGCGCCGTCTGCGAACCGATTTTCGACCGGCCGCTCAAGGACATCTCCTTCGGCAAGGTCCTGCTCCGCCTTTTCCAGACCTCGCGCCGCTTCAACGTCGAAATCCAGCCGCAACTGGTCATGCTGCAAAAGACACTGCTCAACATCGAGGGACTGGGCCGCCAGCTCGACCCGGAACTCGATCTATGGACCACCGCCAAACCCTTCCTCGAACGCTGGATGGGCGAACAGATCGGCTGGCGCGGACTGCTCCGCAGCTTCAAACAGGAGGCACCCTACCTGGCCCGCACCCTGCCACAACTGCCGCGCCTCGTTCATCAGGCGCTGGCCCGCTCCGCCAGCCCCGACCTGCAGCCTCAACTTGACCGCCTGGTCGCCGCCCAGCAGCGACAAAACCGCTGGCTGGCCGTCATTGCCCTGCTGCTCGCCCTGCTCGTCGGCGCGCTGTTCATTTGATCGCAGATGGCCGTCGTCAACCTCACCACCTTCAACGAAGAAAACGTCAGCGACTGGTTTTCCAGTCGTGACATCAACAAGGCCCGACCCTATGTCGACCTCGTCCGCGACCTGGCGGTCGACGGCAGCCAGATGCGCGCCCTGGTCCCCGGCACGGCCAGCGCCCCCTACCTGGTGCAGGCCTACCTGAGCCAGACCCAGAGCGGTGAAATGACGGTAATCAGCCGTTGCACCTGTCCGCTCGGCAAACACTGCAAGCACGTCGCCGCGATGCTGCTCAAGGCCATCGAGGAGCGCAATCCGAAAGAACAGATCAGCGGCAGTGCCCTGTCGTGGCTCGACGACCTGCGCCGGGTTTCGGTGGCCGTCGCCAAGAAGAAGGCTCGCCCGGCCAGTGCCCGCCAGCAATTGTTCTATATCCTGAAGTGGACCGCCGACCGTCGGCAGTTCGCCGTCGAAATTCGCAAGGGCAAATATCCGGAAAGCGCCGAGGAGTGGTGGAAGGTCGATCGCGCCCTACTCACGCCCCCGCAGTTCGTCAGCGAGGAGGACCTCGGCATCCTGCGCCTGATCTGGGCCGATCGTGGTCATGAAACCGGCTTGCGCGCTTTCGGCCTCGGCCCCAAGAACGGTGCCGAAATCCTGCAGCGCATGGCGGCCAGCCACCGACTCTATCCGGAGGACGACCTCGGTCTGCCGCTCAATGCCGGCCCGGTCCGTCCCGCCAGTATCGGCTGGCAGGTCGACGGCATGGGCTTTCAGCGCCCGCAACTGAAACCGGAACCGTCGGCCGAAATGATCGTTGCCGTCGATCCGCCGTGGTACGTCGACCTGGCCGAAGGCGAAGCCGGTCCGCTGGAAGTGACCGGCAACCCCGATGTCATCAACCGGCTTTTCGCCCTGCCGCCCCTGTCGGCCGCCGAAGCGGCCCTGGTCGCCGAGGCGCTCTCCGAACTGGCCACCGACCTGCCCCTGCCGGGCAGCGACGCCGGCGCCCGTTTGCGCCTAATCGATGCGCCGCTCCAGCCCATCCTGCAACTGGAAACGGTGCACACGCACGGTCACCGTGCCTGGCGCTCCTATCCGCAAAATTTTGCCGGCGGCCCCTTCGACGTGGCAAAGATCGTGTTCCGCTATGGCGATGCGGAGGTTCGGCCGGAAGAAAAAAGCGAGTTCATTACCCTGCCCGAAGGGGAAACCGTCCGTCTGCGCCGTCGCCCGGAAGGCGAAACCAAGTCCCTGCTGGCACTCGAGGGCTGCGGCTTGCAGAAAATCCCAGGCCACACACTGCACACTTTCGGTAGCCCGCCGGAAGGGATCTACGGGCTGGCCGACGAAGCGAGCTGGATATCCTTCATGCAGGAAGGCGCCCAGCGCCTGAAGGCGGCCGGCTGGCAGATCGAGTTTCCGGAAGATTTCCGCCATCACGTCATCGAAGTCGATGGCTGGGAAGCCGAACTGCACGAAGCCGACAACGGCTGGTTCAACCTCGACATGGGCGTCATGGTCGAGGGCGAACGCCTGCCGCTCGCCCCGCTCCTCGCCAACCTGTTTCGCAGCGACCCTCGCTGGCTGGAGGCGGCTGAGCTTGAGCGCATTCCCGACGACGAAGGCATCGATCTCTATACGGCACGCGGCAAACGCCTGCGCGTCCCTGCCGGCCGCGTCAAACCGCTGGCGGCGACGCTGATCGACCTGTTCGACGGATTTACCGGCGGCAACGTGCTGCGCCTCTCGAAATTCGATGCGCCCCGCCTGGCGGAGCTTTCCGATGTCAGCCGCTGGCAATTCCGCGGCCAGAGCGACATCATGGCGCTGGCCGAACGCCTGCTGTCTGCCCAGGGCATCGGCGATGTCGCACCACCGAACGGCTTCAAGCTCGACCTCCGTCCCTATCAGCGCGAGGGGGTTGCCTGGCTGCAATTCCTGCGCGAACACGATCTGTCGGGCATCCTGGCCGACGACATGGGCCTCGGCAAGACGGCCCAGACCCTGGCCCACCTGCTGCTGGAGAAAGAATCCGGACGTCTCGACAAGCCGGCCCTGATCATCCTGCCGACCTCGTTGATTTTCAACTGGAAAAACGAGGCGGCCCGCTTCGCACCCGACCTCAGGGTACTGTCGCTGCACGGCCCCGAGCGCAAGGCCTTCTTTCCGGAAATCACCCGGAACGACGTCATTCTGACCACTTATCCGCTGCTCTGGCGCGACGCGGAAGAATTGATGCAGCACAGCTATCACCTGCTGATTCTCGACGAGGCGCAGACGGTCAAGAATGCACAGAGCCAGAGCGCCGAGGCCGTACGCAAGATCGATGCGCGGCATCGCCTGTGCCTGACCGGCACACCGCTGGAAAACCATCTCGGCGAATTGTGGAGCCAGTTCGATTTCCTGTTGCCGGGTTTTCTCGGCACCAGCAAGCAGTTCACCCGACATTGGCGGACACCGATCGAAAAGCAGGGCGACCTCCGTCGCCGCTCCTTGCTTGCTCGCCGCATCCGCCCTTTCATCCTGCGGCGCAAGAAGGAAGATGTCGCTCGCGAACTGCCACCGAAAACCATCATCGTTCGCAGCGTCGAACTCGAGGGATCGCAGCGCGACCTCTATGAAACCGTACGCGCCGCGATGGATGCCAAGGTCCGCGACGAAATCGCCAGCCGCGGCTTTGCGCGCAGCCAGATCGTCATCCTCGACGCCCTGCTCAAACTGCGCCAGGTCTGTTGCGACCCTCGCCTGGTCAAGGCCACCACCGCCCGCAAGGTGACCGAACGCGCCAAGCTCGACCTGTTGATGGCGATGCTGCCCGAACTGGTCGACGAGGGCCGGCGCGTGCTCGTCTTCTCGCAGTTCACCAGCATGCTGGCGCTGATCGAGTACGAACTGGACAAGGCAGGCATCGCCTATGTCACCCTGACCGGCGACACCGTCGACCGTGAATTGCCAATACGCCGCTTCCAGGACGGCGAGGTGCCGATCTTCCTGATCAGCCTGAAAGCCGGCGGCGTCGGCCTGAACCTGACGACGGCAGACACGGTCATTCACTACGACCCATGGTGGAACCCGGCTGTCGAAAATCAGGCGACCGACCGTGCCCACCGACTCGGCCAGGACAAACCGGTATTCGTTTACAAACTGATCGTCAGCGGCAGCATCGAGGAAAAAATCCTCGCCCTGCAGGAGCGCAAGGCTGAACTGGCTGCCGGGATACTTTCCGAAGACCGGCAGGTGGACGTCAAGTTCGGCTCCGACGATCTCGCCGCGCTGTTCGAACCCTTACCCGAATAGAGACATTCCGCCTTCGGACTTGCTGTCGGCCGCACGCATCCGGCAGCGAATTCAGCCGGGAGTTCCGACCGCCTCCAGCCAACGATGCAGTGCCGCGTAAAGTAGCGTGGGATCGACCGGTTTGCTTACGAAATCGTTCATTCCGGCCGCCAGGCAACGCTCACGATCTTCGGCGAAGGCATTCGCCGTCATGGCCAGAATCGGCAAGGCGGCCGCCTTGTCCAACTGGCGAATGCGTCGTGTCGCTTCCAGGCCGTCCATGCGCGGCATCTGCATATCCATCAGGACCAGGGCGTAATCCGCGCCGGCAACCTTGCTCACCGCCTCGACACCGTCTTCGGCAAGATCGGCGAGCAAGCCGACTTCTTCGAGCAGCATCTGCGCCACTTCGCGATTGAGCGGGTCGTCTTCGACAAGCAAGACACGACGTCCGGCGTGCCGGCTGCGCAACAGATCTTCGACATTGGCCGAACCCGGAAGCGCTGCGGGAAGAGGGCCGTCCTCGGCAGGCGGCCGCCTGAGGCGCGCCGTGATCCAGAATATGCTGCCGGTGCCCGGCGTACTTTCGGCCCCGGCCTCGCCTCCCATCAGAGTCGCCAGATGCCGGGTAATAGCCAGCCCGAGACCGGTACCGCCATACTTGCGGGTGGTCGACGGAGCGGCCTGCTCGAAAGGCGCGAACAGGCGACCCAGTGCATCGGCCTCGATGCCGATGCCGGTATCCATGACATCCAGCCTGAGCAGTACGCCTTTCTCGTCTTCGTCCAGCCACTTGCCGCGCATGATGATGGTCCCGTTCGAGGGAAATTTGACCGCGTTATTGGCAGAGTTCAGCAAGGCCTGACGCAGGCGGGTGGCGTCACCCAGCAGGCATTCGGGCAAGCCTCTGGCCTCGACGCGCACTGCAACGTTTTTCTCGCGCGCGCGGCCGCCGAGCATCTCCGCCACTTCGCGCATCAGCCCCGGCAAATCGAGCGCCGCCTCCTCGAGTTCGAGCTTGCCGGCCTCGATCTTCGACAGGTCGAGGATGTCGTCGATGATGGAAAGCAGATGCCGGCCCGACGCCTCGATGCGGTTCAGCGGTTCCAGCTGCGCCGGCTCGACACCGCCCCGGCGCATCAAGTAGACCGACCCGAGAATGGCGCTCATCGGCGTCCGGATTTCATGGCTCATATTGGCCAGGAAAACACTCTTTGCACGGGTCGCCGCCTCGGCCGATTCCTTCGCCTCGAGCAATTCACGCTCGGCCTGTTTTTGTTTGCTGATGTCGCTGACGAAGGTGATGTAACGCGCCGGTTCCTGTTCGGTTTCCGCTCGAAAGTAAACATTGAGCCTGACCGGCAAAAGGTGGCCGTCGCGATGCCGATTTTCGCTGTCGAAACAGGCGCTTCCAGCCAGCCTGATGGTCGCGGCCGCCTGGACAAAACCGTCCCTGGCAAAACCGGGATCAATATCGGGCACCGCCAGCTTCAGCATCTCCCCGACCGAATAACCGAGCATTTCGGCCGCGACATGATTCACATAAACGAAACGTCCCTGGGCGTCCACCCAGTGAATACCCAGACCGACCCGGTCCATCGCAAACTGCGTCTGCTCCAGCCTGGCGTTGGCCTGCTCCAGGTCGTGCGTGCGCTCGGCGACCAGGATTTCCAGGTTGCGCCGGTGTTCCGCCAACGCCTTTTCGCTGGCCCGCAGTGCCTCTTCGACGCGGCGGCGCTCGGTAATTTCGCGGGCGATGCCGAGAATACCGATGAGCTCTCCACCACGACCGTTCATCGGCGTCTTGACCGTCTCGAAAAGACCTCGATAACCCGTATCGCCAAAGGTCAGCCATTCTTCATTGACCGTCGGCCGACCGGCTGTCGCCGCGGCACGATCATGGGCGCGGAAGAAATCGGCCTGTTCCTTGTCAACAAAATCGTAGTCCGTGCGACCGACGATGTCGTGTTCACCGGCATTGAAGAAGCGCGAAAAAGTCGGGTTGCAGGATAAATAGACACCATCCACATCCTTCACCCAGACCAGGTCCGGAATGGCCTCGTAAAGGCTGTCGAGAAAAGCCCGCTCGCGCTCGCTCTGGGCCAACGCCACGGCGAGCTCCGCCCGCGCGTCGTCGCGGTCGTCGGTCAGCGTTCGGTTCAATCGCTCGCTGTTGCGGCAAAGAATAATCGCCTTGGCCAGGTTGGCCAGCACCGGCTGGAATATCTGTGTCAGCGGAAGCGCCGAAGCGGGCGGCGACGGGGAGAGCAACAGGATGGCGTACAGGTCGTCGACCGGCAGGCGCAGGCAATGCGTGTAGGTCTGATCGATCGACAGAACGCGAAACAAAGCCGCATCGTCAAGCAGCTCTACCCGGGGCGCCAGCAAACCATCCGGCAGATCGAAACGATTTCCCCGACATTCTGCCAGGCGATGGTCGCCTATGACCGTTGCCAGCGTGGCCGACGAGGTGCCGCTGGCCGCATCCTGCGCCACGGCCAGCACCACGCCGACAGGGAAGGAGGTATGAAAAAGCAGGCGTTGCAGCGTCTTTTTCAACAGCTCGTCGAGATGGATCTCTGCGCCGATGGCCAGCGACAGGTCGTACAGGACACCGAGAATCTGTTCGCGGTTCACGGCATCCGCCACGACGCACAAACCAGCGTCGCGTTGTGGAACATCGGATAACCCCAACGCGCCGTGCTGCCAATTTCGCCCAGCGACAAGGCTCCCGCCATTTGAGCCGCGCCGGTCGCCGCCTGCAATTCGGCCAGTTCCTTTTCGGCATCCTGTCCCAGGTGCATGCGCCGGCCGGCACAATAGAAAGTAAGCAAATCTTCGCTCGCGAGCGAACCGTGTGCGAGCTTCAGCTTGTCCGACAAACGGGAAATACAGTTACTCGCCCCGGCCTCGGGCGCCTGCAAGAGAACCAGGACGGCATTTTCGGGAATTTCGCCGACGCAGTGCAGCGAACCGTCGTCGCTCAGCGCGACCGGAATGCGGACGACGATGTCGCCATTGGCGAGCTGGATGCCGAAGGGAAAATGGACGGCATATTCATAGAAATTCTCCCGCGTCAGGTCGATCCCGTATTCCGCCTTGATGATCTCCTGGTAAACATCGAAGGCCGGTCGCCAGTCGATCGTGGCGATCCGGTTGCCTTCGGTCGATGTCGCGCTCATCGCCCGCTCCGGCAGCCGGAACCCGTGCTCCAGCACCGGCGCCAGGCGGCCTGGCAGAATCACGCCCAGCACGCCATCCCCCATCACCCGTGTATCGTCGAAAAGGCAGGGCATGGGCTGAAAAGTCTCGCTGCCGGCATTGACCCCGCCGTATTCGACGCGATTGGCGAGGTCGAGATAGATATCGTCGAGGATGCTGGCGATGTTCGGCAGCATGCCGTCGAAGAGCATGAAAAGCGTTGGTCTCGGCGCCTCCTCGGGGCACTGTTTCAGGCATTCCCGCGCCGCGGCCGCCACTTTCCGGCCGCCCCCTTCCCCGTCCATGAGCGACAACAGAAAGTAGGGCGGCATCCGCTCGAAATGCAGGAGCCAGGCGCCGCGCGTCACGAAACCCATGCCCTCGATCAAGGCCGGGAAAATGCCGCCGGCCAATGCCAGCCCACGTCGGCGGCAAGCCGCCTGCAAAACGGGCAGACGCTCCCTTTCGAACTCCGGGAGGAGTGCCAGAAAACCCGCGCCGGCTTGCCGATCGGCATATGCGCTGAGTGCCTGCTCGACGGATTCCGGACTCAACTCGACGTGACGCATTGATATCGCTCAATCAGTTTATGGCTTTTCCCAGATTTGAAGTATCCCGAAAAAGAGGATTTGCCTCAAGCGATGAAAGGTCTTTTTTCCAGGCAGTCCAGCAAACCGTTCAGTGCGAAAGCGACCGATGCCCGGCGGACCGCTGCGCGGTCGCCGCTGAAATGACGGACGGTCGCCTCGCACCCTCCGTCTCGGCAAGCCCAAGCAAAACATACGGTACCCACCGGCTTTTCGGGCAACCCGCCTCCCGGGCCGGCGATACCGGTGATGGCCACGGCCCAGTCGGCACGACTATGGGCCAGCGCTCCTTGCGCCATCGCCCGGGCCACCGCTTCGGAAACGGCGCCATGCCGCGCCAGGGTGGTTTCAGGCACCCCCAGCATGTCGACCTTGGCGGCATTGGAATAGGTCACGAATCCGCGGTCGAACCAGGCGGAACTGCCGGCAATCGCCGTCACCGACTGGGCCAGCCAGCCGCCGGTACACGACTCGGCGGCGGCCAGCCATTCTCCACGTACCGAGAGCAAGCGGCCGAGAGATTCGGCAAGCGTTTCCAGTTCCGACATAATGAGCAACTCTAACACGCCCCGAACCTACCGATGAGTTCCAGTACAAAACCTATTACCGCCCGCCCGGAACATGCCATCACCGGCGTCATCCTGGCCGGCGGGCTGGGCACGCGCATGGGCGGCATCGACAAAGGCCTGCAGCTTTTCCACGGTGTCCCCCTCGCCCTGCATGTCGCCCGTAGACTTTCCCCCCAGGTCGGGCGACTATTGATTAACACCAACCGCAACCCAACCCGCTATGCAGCCTTCGGCTACCCCCTGATCGGCGACCGTATCGATGGTTTTGCCGGTCCTCTGGCCGGACTCCATGCCGCCCTCAGCGCGGCCGAGACCCCGCTTGTCGCCACGGCGCCGTGCGACTCCCCGAGACTCCCGCTGGATCTTGTGGCCCGGATGCACGATGCGCTGCGAGGCGGCGAAGCCAAACTGGCCCTGGCCACAGCCGGAGGGCGACTGCATCCCGTCTTCTGTCTGTGCCACACCTCGCTTCTCCCTTCCCTGGAAGCCTACCTGTCTGGCGGTGGCCGCAAGGTCGCGTCGTGGTGCGCCGAAGCGGGAGCCCTGCAAGTCGACTTTTCGGATCAGATTGCGGCTTTCGACAATCTCAACACGCTCGACGACCTGCTGGGAAAATAATTCAAAAGGCATAATTCGACGTGTGGAAAACCGATATTGCAGTGCAACATCGGTAAGCTATACTGCGCATGGTAGTAATCATAATTATCCATAAATCGAGAACAGCCATGACCGTCAAGATCCATTACCGCATCACTCAGGATCGCGCCGGAATCCCTCAGGATTTCGCCGGTGCGCGCCACTTTGTCGTCACCGCGGACGAAGCCGTCGAAGAAACCGCCAGGAACCAGTTGGCCACTGATTACCAGGTGCCGAAAAGTGCCGTCGTGATCAGCCGGATCGAGAACTGAACTTTTTCGGCGTGCCTGCCGAGCAAACCCCGAACGGCGGCTCGGGAAAGGGCGCCAAGTTTCGGCGCGAGCCCGCAAACCAAGCTTGTGCGCCGCAACAATATCCAACAATCGACTGCTTTCCACAATTTGTTACAGAAGGCTACGAAAGAACGACAGACACCCGGGGAGCGGGAACCCATACTGCATCCGTGCATTGAACCCCTCCTCTCGAAATTCCCCCTTTCGAGAATTTCAACCCCGCCTCTGGCGGGGTTTTTTTTGCTCAGCTATTGCGTCAGATAGTTATAATCGCGGTTTCTATCTATTGCACTGGGGTCTTCGGCATGGCTGAGCAACACTCTTCCAAGGGCATCATGTGGGCGACGATCGGCATCGCCGCCGTCCTGATTGCCATCATTTATCCGCTTACCAACAAGTCGTTCAACACGATTGCCAACTCTGGCAAAAACAACGACGAAGCAGATGTCCGCATTCAACCGGTCGCCAAATTCGAACTGGCCAAGGCTGAAGCACCTGCCGCCAGCGGCCCGCGCGACGGCGTGACCATTTTCAACACGGTTTGCGGCGCCTGCCACAACACCGGCGCAGCGGGCGCACCGAAGATCGACGACAAGGCAGCCTGGGCCCCGCGCCTGGCCCAAGGCAAGGATGCCCTGATCAAGAGTGTGACCAACGGCAAGAATGCGATGCCGCCGAAGGGTGGCGCCACCCTGTCCGACGTCGAGGTCAAGAATGCCGTCGAATACGTGATGGGCCGCGCCAAGTAGGAACTACCGCACCCAGAGAGGGGAGGCTGCGGCCTCCCTTTTTTGTCGACGGAAAAAAGGCGCCTCGTGGGCGCCCCCGGTCGCTGCGGTTCCTGGCGAACCGCAAGCGACAGCCTTACTTGCCGGCCGGTTCGACAGGTTTCGCGGCTTCGGCGGCCGGCGCGGCCTTCTTCATCGCCTTCTTGGCCTTGTGCGCCTTCTTGACCGGCTTGGTGGCGGGCTTCGCCTCTTCCTTATTCATTTCGGGGGCGGCAGCCGGCTTGGCTTCCGGCGCCTTCACCGCTTCGGCTGCCTTCGCTGCTTCGGCCTTGGCGACGACAGGTGCAGCCTTGGCATCGGCGACGGCCGGTTTGGCATCGGCGGCGTGGGCAAAGCCAAAAGCGGCGGCAAGGGCGATGGCGATCAGTTGCTTGGTCATGTTCGTTTCTCCAGATATTGTTGATTCGGTTGTTTGATCCGGCTTTGCGAAATCGCGCTGCCTTGTGCCGAATAACGTGGAGGCTGGTGGCCTGGATGTCACGAGCTGCGTAACCCGTTGTAACGCGGCGTGACCGGACGGTTAGCGCTTGTTTCCGGAGAGCATCTCCAGGAGACCGCCGGTGCGTGCCTTGACGGTGGCCTTGTCGGGCGGGGCATCCTGCTTGCCACCGGTGAACCGGACATCCTCCTTGCCCATTTCGTCGATGAAGCGCGAGGCCTCGCAGGGCACGAATTCGCGCGCCTGCTTGCGGCGTTCGCAATAGGAGATGTTCAGGCTGTGCTGGGCACGGGTGATACCGACGTACATCAGCCGGCGTTCTTCCTCGATCTTGGCCGGATCAAGCGATTCGCGATGGGGCAGGATGCCCTCCTCGACGCCGACCAGGAAGACATGCTTGTACTCAAGCCCCTTGGCGGCGTGCAGAGTGGACAATTGTACGGCGTCGTAATCGTCGTCGCTCTGCTTGTCGAGCATGTTGATCAGGGCGATGCTCTGGGTCAGGTCGACCAGGGTCTTGCCGTCGAGCTCGCCTTTCTTGTTGAGCCAGTTGGCGAATTCGCAGACGTTGGCCCAGCGCGTCTGGGCCGCCCGCTCCTCTTCGTGGTCGTAGAGAAAGGCTTCGTAGTCGATGGCCTTGAGGAGATCAGGCAAGACCTGGTGGGCCGGTTCCCGGCCGGCCCGCGCCTGGATGCGATTGATGAAACTGCAGAATTCGAGCAGGGGTTCGAGTTGGCGCGCCTGGATGCGCTGGGCGAATCCCTCTTCGAAGGCGGCCTGGAAGAGCGAGACATGGCGCTCGCCGGCATAAATGCCGAGCACCTGCAGGGTCGCCGCGCCGATCCCGCGCTTGGGCGTGGTGGCGGCGCGAATGAAGGCCGGGTCGTCGTCCTCGTTGGACAGGAGACGCAGGTAGGCGATGATGTCCTTGATCTCGGCCTTGTCGAAAAAGGACTTGCCGCCGGACAGCAGGTAGGGAATCCGGTGATCGCGCAGGTATTCCTCGAAAATCCGCGCCTGGTGATTCGAGCGGTAGAGAATGGCGTAATCCTTGAACTTGCCGCGATGTTCGAAGCGGTGCGCCTGCAACTTCATGACCACGCCCTCGGCCTCGGCATCGTTGTCGCGGCAGGCATTGATGCAGATCGGCTCGCCGTGGCCGAGATCGGACCACAGCTTCTTGTCGAACAGTTTTTCATTGTGGGCGATGACATTGTTCGCCGCCTTGAGAATCCTCACCGTCGACCGGTAATTCTGCTCCAGCTTGATCACTTTCAGGGCGGGGAACTCGCTCGGCAGCTTTTTCAGGTTCTCGATGTCCGCGCCGCGCCAGCCGTAGATCGCCTGATCGTCGTCGCCGACGGCGGTGAACTGGGCGCGCACCCCGGTCAGCAGCTTGAGCAGCTGGTACTGGCAGGCGTTTGTGTCCTGATACTCGTCGACCAGCAGGTAGCGCAAGCGGTTCTGCCATTTGTCGGCGATCTCCGGGTGTTCGCCGAAGAGCTTGACCGGCAGGCCGATCAGGTCGTCGAAATCGACCGCCTGATAGGCTTTCAGCGTCGCTTCGTAGGCCAGGTAGGCGTGGGCGGCCAGCTTCTGGTGCTCATCGCCGGCCAGATGCCGCGCCGCCTCGGGCGTCACCAGGGCATTCTTCCAATTTGAAATGGTCGACTGCACGATGCGCAAGGTGGCCTTGTCCACGGTACCGGCCGCTTCGCCGAGGATGCCGGCGCAATCGGCCGAATCGAAAATGGAGAAGCGCGGCTTGTAGCCAAGGGCCTTGGCCTCCTCGCGCAGGATGCGGACGCCGAGCGAGTGGAATGTCGAAATCTGGAGCTCGTCGGCCTGCGTCTTGGAAAGCAGCTTGCCGATACGTTCCTGCATTTCCTTTGCCGCCTTGTTGGTGAAGGTGATGGCGGCGATATTGCGCGGCTGGAAACCGCAAGCCTGCACCAGGTAGGCGATTTTCTGCGTGATCACCCGCGTTTTGCCCGAACCGGCGCCGGCCAGCACCAGCAGTGGGCCGTCGAGGTAGTGGATCGCTTCGCGTTGCGGAAGATTGAGGCCGGACATGGGTGATGAAAAAACGGCGCCCCGGCAAGGCGGGGCGCTCTGGAATGTGTGATCCGATTTTAACCCAGCGCAGGCATAGGCGAGCACCGACTTTTCCCGGCCGACGGGGACTCAGGCCATTTCATCAATGCCCTTGGCGGTAGCGGCGAACGGGGCAGCCTTGATCAGTCGCCCGGCATCCTGGCCCAGTGCCGCCACCTGCGACGCCAGGCTGCGCACCTCTTCCAGAACGCGTTTGCCGCCTTTGAAAGCACCGATGGCACCGGATTCGACTTCGGACAATTCCTGTTGCAGGCTGCGCTGCCGGTCAGGCTCGACGCCCTCGAGGGCATCCACCCGCCGGATACGCTCATCCGCCGCATGAGGAAGCCGCTCGATCGATTCCCGGGCGGGGCGCTGGGTGCTGCTGACAAGACGGTCAAGTTTCATGGCGAGGACTCCTGTCCTCGATAACGTCACATCGATCGCCGGACTTTAGCTCACAGTGCGCCGAAAACGTTTTTCAGCAACTCGCTGCCGGCGCCCAGGGGATTGGCGCGCAATTTTTTCTCTTCTTCGGCGATCATCAGGAAAAGACCGTCCATGGCCTTCTGCGTCACGTAGCTGTCGAGATCGGCGTTGTTTTTGTCGATCAGGCCGGCTCCGGCCGCCTTGCCCGCAAACCTGTTGTACTGGTCGGCCAGTTTCAGCTTGTCGGTTTCGGCCTTGACGATAGGCTTGAACCTGGCCGTCAGCTGGTCGGTCGAGGTTCGCCGGAAATACTGCGTCACGCTGTCCTGGCCACCGGTCAGGATTTCCTTGGCATCCTTGACGCTCATTTTCTTGATCGATTCGGCAAGAACCGGCCTGGCTTCGGCCACCGCATTTTCGGCCGCATGGTTCATGGTTTCCACCAGTTCGTCGGCCTGCTTGCCCATGCCGAACATGCGCAGCGCCGAATCGGCCTTGTCGAGGTAACCGGGCAACCTGATCTTCACCTTGTCATTGCCGAGAAAACCGCCGTTTTTCCCCAAAGACGAGACGGCATAGTCGGCCCCCTTGGCCAGGGCCTCCTTGACGCCGGCGCTGGCATCGCCCGCCGAAATGGCATCGAGCCCCCCCGCCTGGGCGAGCGTTGCCGTAAGGCTGAACAACAGGGCGCAGGCGGATTTCAGAAAACGGGACATGGGTTTCTCCTTCCGAGTCAAACAATGTCGAGGTGGCCGATCCCGGTCGTCAGGTCCCGGTCCTTCGATTCCTTGCCGTGGAGCTTGATCTGCAGGCGCAGATCATTGAGCGAATCGGCATTGCGCAGCGCGTCTTCGTAGGTAATCTTGCCGGCCTCGTAAAGATCGAACAAGGCCTGGTCGAAGGTCTGCATGCCGAGTTCGCGGGATTTCTTCATGATTTCCTTGATCTCCTGCACCTCGCCCCTGAAGATCAGGTCTGAAATCAGCGGCGAATTGAGCATCACCTCGATGGCCGCGATCCGCCCCTTGCCATCTTTTTTGGCGATAAGGCGCTGCGAAACCATGGCGCGCAGATTCAGCGAGAGGTCCATCAACAACTGCTGGTGACGCTCCTCCGGGAAGAAGTTGATGACCCGTTCGATTGCCTGGTTGGCGCTGTTGGCATGCAGCGTGGCCAACGCCAGGTGACCGGTTTCGGCGAAGGCGATGGCGTAGTCCATGGTGTTGCGGTCGCGAATCTCGCCCATCAGGATAACGTCGGGCGCCTGGCGCAGGGTATTCTTCAGCGCCGGTCCCCAATCGTCGGTATCGACCCCGATTTCACGCTGGGTGACGATGCAGTTCTTGTGCTCGTGCACATACTCGATCGGGTCCTCGATGGTGATGATGTGGCCGTAGGAATTTTCGTTGCGATAATCGACCAGGGCCGCCAGCGAAGTCGTCTTGCCGGTTCCAGTGCCGCCGACGAAGATGATCAGGCCGCGCTTGGTCATCGCCAGATCCTTGAGCACCGGCGGCAAAAGCAACTCGTCGAGCGTCGGAATGGTCATGTTGATGGTCCGGCAGACGACGCCGACCTTACCCTGCTGAATCAGGGTGTTGACCCGGAAGCGGCCGATACCGGCCGGCGAGATGGCAAAGTTGCACTCCTTGGTCGCCTCGAACTCCGAGGCCTGTCGATCGTTCATGATCGAGCGCGCCAACTCGGCAGTGTGCTGCGCGCTCAGAATCTGGTTGGATACCGGGGTAATCTTGCCGTCGAGCTTGATCGCCGGCGGAAATCCTGCCGTGATGAAGAGGTCCGACCCCTTCTTTTGCGACATCAAGCGCAAAAGATCGTGCATGAACTTCATTGCCTGATCGCGTTCCATGTTATTCCCTCATCTGTCTGCTGGGAGCCGCCCGGTCAGACCGGGAAGGCATCCTTGTTGGCCGCACGGAAACGTGCTTCGGCGCTGGACACCACATTGCGCCGCACGAGGTCGACCAGGTTCTGATCGAGCGTCTGCATGCCGAAGTTCTGGCCGGTCTGGATGGCCGAATACATCTGGGCCACCTTGTTTTCGCGGATCAGGTTGCGAATGGCCGGCGTTCCGATCATGATCTCGTGCGCCGCGACACGTCCCTGACCGTCCTTGGTCTTGAGCAGGGTCTGCGAAATGACGGCGCGCAGGGACTCGGAAAGCATGGCGCGAACCATTTCCTTTTCGGCTGCAGGGAAAACGTCGACCACCCGGTCCACCGTCTTCGCCGCCGACGAGGTATGCAGGGTGCCGAAGACCAGGTGGCCGGTTTCGGCCGCGGTGAGCGCCAGGCGTATGGTTTCCAGGTCGCGCATTTCGCCGACCAGGATGACGTCAGGGTCTTCGCG
Source organism: Pseudomonadota bacterium (assembly GCA_021782315.1). Lineage (GTDB taxonomy): Bacteria > Pseudomonadota > Gammaproteobacteria > Burkholderiales > Rhodocyclaceae > Azonexus. The sequence goes on from JAJXVG010000047.1 coordinate 15,158, forward strand.
CAGCGCCGAACGCAGGGCATTGGAAAAAGACAGCGTGTGCGGCCCGACTTCGCGCTGGTTGATCAGGCATTTCTTCGATTCATGAACGAATTCGATGGGGTCCTCGACGGTCAGGATATGGCCGTAATCGTTCTCGTTGACGTGATTGACCATCGCCGCCAGCGTCGTCGACTTGCCGGAACCGGTGGGGCCGGTAACCAGCACGATGCCGCGCGGATACTCGGAAATCTCCTTGAATATCTTCGGCGCATTCAACTCCTCCAGCGTCAGCACCTTGGACGGGATGGTCCGGAAAACGGCGCCGGCGCCGCGATGCTGATTGAAGGCATTGACCCGGAAACGGGCCAGGTTGGGAATTTCGAAGGAGAAGTCGCACTCCAGCGTTTCTTCGTAAACCTTGCGCTGACCGTCGTTCATGATGTCGTACACCATGCCATGGACATCTTTGTGTTCCATGGCCGGCAGGTTGATACGCCGAACATCGCCATGCACCCGAATCATCGGCGGCAGCCCGGCCGACAGATGCAGATCGGATGCCTTGTTCTTGACGCTGAATGCCAATAGTTCGGTGATGTCCATGCAAATCGTCCTCGGAGCGCGTGTATACTTGGATTGATGCCAATTCCCAATGGATTATGAGCGCAATCGCCGACAACCTGCAAGCTGTGACGGCCCGTATTCGCGTAGCGGCCGAGTTGGCCGGCCGTTCGCCGGAGAGTGTCCGCCTGCTGGCGGTCAGCAAGACCTGGCCGCTCGCCGCCGTTCTGACGGCGGCCGCAGCCGGTCAACAGGCATTCGGCGAAAATTACGTCCGGGAAGGCGTCGACAAGGCGACGGCCAGCGCCGATCGCCAGCTCGAATGGCATTTCATCGGGCCTTTGCAGAGCAACAAGTCGCGCCCCGTCGCCGAGCATTTCGACTGGGTGCATTCCATTGATCGCCTGAAGATCGCCGAGCGTCTTTCCGCCCAGCGTCCGGGCCATCTGCCGCCGCTGCAAGTCTGCGTCCAGGTCAACGTTTCCGGCGAAGCCAGCAAGAGCGGCTGCGCGCCCGACGAAGCCCCCGAACTCTGCCGCGCCGTCGCCACCCTGCCCGGCCTGCGCCTGCGCGGCTTGATGACGGTCCCCGAAGCGAGCGACGACATGGCTGCCCAGCAAATTCCCTTCCGTCGACTGCGGGAAATATTCGAAGCGATTCGCCAGGACGGCCTGCCGCTCGATACGCTATCCATGGGCATGTCCCACGATCTCGAAGCAGCCGTGGCCGAAGGCGCGACCATCGTCCGCATCGGCACGGCCATTTTTGGTGAAAGAAACTACCCATGAATATTCTTTTCCTCGGCGGCGGCAACATGGCCAACGCCCTGATCGGCGGCATGATGAAACAGGGCTTTGCGGCCGACGACATCGAGGTTATCGATCTCGGCGCCGAAGCCCGCGCCAGGCTGACGGCAAGCTACGCGGTGAGATGCCACGCCAGCGCCGAAACCGCGTCTGCCTCGCCGGATATCCTCATCCTGGCAGTCAAGCCGCAGCAGATGAAGGAAGCCGTCGCGCCGCTGCTCGGCAAGCTGAACAACACCCTGGTTATCAGCATTGCCGCCGGCCTCGACATCGCGACCCTGGCGCGCTGGCTCGGCGGCCATCGCCAGATCGTGCGCTGCATGCCGAACACGCCGGCCCTGATCGGCGCCGGCATTACCGGCCTGTGCGCCGCACCGGAAGTAAGCACTCACCAACGCAGCGACGCCGACCGGATATTGCGCGCCGTCGGTAACACCGTCTGGATCGATGACGAAGCCGGGATCGACGGGGTCACCGCCATCTCGGGCAGCGGCCCGGCCTACGTTTTCCTGTTCATCGAAGCCTTGCAACAGGCGGCGGCCGATCTCGGCTTCACGCCGGAGCAAGGTCGCCGGCTGGCCATCGAAACGGTCCGGGGCGCGGCGGCATTGGCCGAGCAATCGCCCGAACCAGCCTCCGTCCTGCGCGAACGGGTCACCTCCAAGGGCGGCACGACCGAAGCGGCGCTGCGCGTGATGACCGAAAGGGGCGTCAAGGAAGGCGTCGTTGCCGGCTGCCTGGCGGCCGCGGCACGCGGCCGGGAACTCGGCAAGATACTCGGGGCCGAATGATGCAGGCCATCGTCTTCCTGCTCGACGCCGTCGTCAGTTTTTTCTGCACGCTTTTTCTGCTGCGCTTCATGATGCAGGCGATGCGTGTTTCCTTTGGCGGCCAGATCGGCGATTTCGTCGTCAAACTGACCAACTGGGCGGTCAAACCGCTGCGCCGGGTGATTCCCGGCGCCGGCGGCTTCGATTGGGCCAGTCTGATTGCGGCGCTGGCCATGCAACTGCTGTTTACCGGCATCATCGTCGGTGCCGCAACGCGCTTTGCCGAGGTCGACGGCGTCGGCGGCATCGCCCCGATGATTCTCTGGCTGGCCGTGCGCAGCCTGCTGCGCCTCTCGGTTTATATCCTGATTGGTGCCCTCATCCTGCAGGCCGTCCTTTCCTGGATCAATCCCTACTCACCGCTGTCGGCGCCGGCCCACCAGTTGACCCGACCGTTTCTCGACCCCATCCGCCGCATCCTTCCGGCCATTTCAGGCATCGATCTGTCGCCGCTGGTGGCCATCCTGCTGCTCCAGGCCGTGCTGATGTTCCTGTGAACGAGTGGTTCCGGGCGGCCGCCGACGGCCGCATGACGCTGACCCTGCACATCCAGCCCGGGGCCAAGAAAACGGAATTTGCCGGGCGGCATGGCGATGCGCTGAAAATACGCCTGGCGGCCCCGCCGGTCGACGGCAAGGCCAACGAAGCGCTGATTAAATTCGTCGCCGCCACGCTGCAGTTGCCGAAATCTTCGGTCAGTCTGAAAAGCGGCCAGACTTCGCGGCGCAAGGTGCTGGAAGTCTCGGGAACGACGGCCGAAGCCCTGGCCTGCCTCGTTTCAAGCTAGAAACGTGTCACACCGTGCCGCCCCCCGGATGGAAGAGCGGCGCCGGGCCTTCATCCCTTGGCTGCAAGCGGCGAGGCCTCATAGACGAGGCGGCCGCCGACCAGGGTTGCCCTGACCTTGCCGCTCATCGGGTAACCCAGCCACGGCGAATTCTTGCCGCGACTCCTCAGGGATTCCGGGGTCAGTTGCCAGCTCGCCTCGGGGTCGAAGATACAGATATCGGCCACCGCGCCGACGGCCAGCTGGCCGCTGGGCAGACCGAGCACCTCGGCCGGCGCCGAAGTGATGCGGGCCAGCGCGGCGGACAGGTCGAGGCCGGCCGCCTCGGCCCACTTCAGGGTCAGCGGCAGCAGGACTTCCAGACCGGTAGCCCCGGGCCTGGCTTCGCCGAACGGCAGCAGCTTGTCGTCGGCACCGACCGGCGTATGGTCGGAACAGATCGCGGCCAGACCGGCGGCGGCGGCGTCCGACAGGGCCTGACGGTCGGACTGGGCGCGCAGCGGCGGCGAGAAGCGGGCATGCGGATTGAAATAGCCGATGTCGTTCTCGGTCAGCAGCAGATGATGGATACCGATATCGAAAGTGACCGGCAGCCCCTCTTCCATCGCCCGTTTGGCCAGGGTTACACCGGCCCCCGACGAAAGGCGGGTGAGATGAACGCGGCAGCCGGTGTCGCGCACCAGCTGGACGATGGTGCCAATGGCGATGGTTTCGGCGGCGACCGGAATGCCGGCCAGGCCGAGGCGACTGGAAACCTCGCCCTCGTGGGCGATACCGTTGCGCGACAACCAGTGGTCCTGGGGTTGCAGCCAGATGGGAAAACCGAAGGTGGCGGCATATTCCATCGCGCGCAACAGGGCTTCGGTATCGGTCACCGGTTTGTTGGCCTGAGAGAAGGCGACGCAACCGGCCTTTTTCAAGCCGGCCAGTTCCGACAGGCGCTCGCCGTTGAGCCCCAGGGTCAGGGCGCCGAGAGGCCAGACGCGGGCCTTGCCGATCTCGGCGCCGCGATGGACGAGGCGGTCGGCCAGTTCAGGCTCATCGAGCGGCGGGTCGGCATCCGGCGGAACGACGACCGAAGAGACGCCGCCGGCGACGGCGGCGGCGAGTTCAGCCTCGATACTGTTCAGGCGGGCGCCAAGATCGATCAGTCCCGGACAGACGACGCAAGCCGTTGCATCGATGGCTTTATCGGCGACAAAGCCGGTCGGCGCATCGTCGAGAGCGGCCACCCGGCCGTCGACGATGAACAGCGAAGTGCGGCGGTCGACGCCGTTTTTCGGATCGATGACACGACCATTTTGGATAACGACATTCATTTCAATTCCCCGCAACAATGCTCATGACGGCCATGCGCACCGCGATGCCGAAAGTGACCTGCGGCAGGATCACGGCCTGCGCACCGTCGGCCACCGCCGAGTGAATTTCGACCCCGCGATTCATCGGCCCCGGATGCATGACGATGGCATCCGGCTTGGCCAGGGCCAGCTTTTGCGGCGTCAGGCCGTAGTGGCGGAAGTATTCGCCGGCCGACGG
>JAJXVG010000249.1 GCA_021782315.1 Pseudomonadota bacterium
GGTATCTGAGGTTTTGCCGGCAAACAGCTGAAATTCGGAAACCGATCCGCCGTCCCCTCCCCCGGCGACGATCTGCATTCCCAACTGCTGCTGACGCTGGACCTGGGCGTTCATGCCGTGAAAACTGGCAACCAGTTTTCCGATGGCTTCATTGAATATGTTCTGGGCACGCCCGACCTCGTCCCGCATTTCACCGAGCTGTTTCGAAACCTCGCCCGAAACGCGGAGCATGGCCTCGCCGCTACGCTCGATAATATCGTGATCCAGACGAACGGAGGCCAGATCATTTTGCCGCTCGTCCCAATTCGGCCGGCTCAAGCCGACCAACATCGACCAGCCGGCAAGCATGAGCGACATGGCGGCGATGACCGGCAACGAGCGCGCCGCCGGTTCCAGGAAGAGCAGGGTCGCAGCGACCAGAACCGCCCACACCGCCCCCATCAGGAGGGGCTTGCTGTTAGCACCCATGTTTTCCCCAGTTTTTCTACTGGATGACTTGATGTCACCCAGCGGTACCCTTCCCGTTAATGGGCAATTTCAAACCTTCCGGCAAAAACTCGTCTGTCCCCACGTCAGACTCCGGTCCATCCTCCTGCAGGATCGCCATTTCGGCTTTCCGATTCAGCACGACGATACTGATCCGGCGATTGATGGAACTGAGCGGATCGTTCTTGTCGAAAAGGACGGTCGAAGCCAGTCCGACGACGCGAATGACCTTGCTGTCGTCCATGCCGCCGACCACCAGTTCACGACGCGAAGCGTTCGCCCGGTTGGCCGAGAGTTCCCAGTTGGAAAATCCTTTTTCCCCGCCGGCGAACTGGGCAGCATCGGTATGTCCGGCCAGGCTGATTCGGTTGGGCACTCCGTTAAGGGCCTTGCCCAACTCACGAAGAATATCGCGGGTATAGGGTTTAAGATCCGCGCTGCTGGAATCGAACATCGGGCGGTTCTGCTCATCGACAATCTGGATGCGCAAACCTTCGCTCGTGATGTCGAGCAGCATTTGTTTCTTGAACGGCGCCAACTGCGGGCTCTGTTCGATCATTTTCTCGATATTGGCTTTCAAAGCCTCCAGGCGCTCCTGTTCCTGCCGTCGAAATTCCGCCTGAGCCTCCTTGGAAAAGGACGTGGATTTCTTTGCCTCGATATCGCCACGCTTGACCTGCCCGGCCTGCCGGGTCAGATCCTTGCCGCCGCCCTGCAGAATGCTGGTCGCGTCACCAGAACCACTGCCCCCCTCGTTGGCGACCTTGAGCGGGTTCTGGAAAAACTCGGCAATCCCCTGCAAGTCGCCCTTGGCTGTCGATCCGAGCAGCCACATCAGCAGGAAGAAGGCCATCATCGCCGTCACGAAGTCGGCATAGGCGATCTTCCAGGCGCCACCGTGCGCCCCACCGGCAACAACCTTCTTGCGCTTGATTACGATGGGGCGTGTGGAATCGTCGCTCATTGAATTCGCCTAATGGTTGAGCACGGGTTATTTACCCTTGCGGGCTTTCAGTTCTTCCTCAAGCTCACTGAAGCTCGGTCGAACCCCGGCCCCCAGGGTCTTTCTACCGAATTCAATGGCCACTTGCGGAGCGTAACCCGACATCGACGCGAGCAGGACCATCTTGATGGTCTTATAGATGGTTGCTCCTTCGTTAGCCTTCTGCTCGAGCAGTTTGGACACCGGTTCGACGAAACCGTAGGAAATCAGAATACCGAGAAAGGTACCAACCAGCGCACCGCCGATCATTTTGCCCAATACGGCAGGCGGAGAGCCAACGGAGCCCATGACGTTAACCACCCCCATCACTGCGACCACGATACCGAAGGCTGGAACCGCGCCGGCGATGCTCGATACCACGTGCCCCGGCTCGGCCGCTTCGTGATGATGGGTTTCCAGTTCAACATCCATCAGGCTCTCGATCTCGACCGTATTGAGATTGCCACCCACCATCATGCGCAGGTAGTCGGTGACGAACTCCATCACGTGATGATCATGCAAGAGATTGGGATATTTGCTGAAAATCGGGCTGGCATCCGGGTTTTCGACATCGCCTTCGACGGACATCAATCCTTCCTTGCGAACCTTGGCGAGAATTTCAAAAAGCATGGCCAAGGCGTCAACATAGAAGGCCTTATTGTATTTCGATCCCTTGAGAATACCGGGAATGGCACCAACCGTCGCCTTGATGATCTTGATGTCGTTGGCGGCCACGAAGTAGCCGATGGTCAAGCCGATGATCGCGACATACTCGGTCGGCACCCAAAGGGCAAGCAGGTTACCGTGAATGGCGTAGGTACCCAGCGCAGAAGCCAGAATGACGACGTAACCGATGATCAGAAACATGCAAAGCCCCCTGTTGCGCCAACAGCTAATGGCGCAGATCCGCCGAGTGAGTGATTTTCGCTATTGTAGCCACATGATTTGCCGGAGTGCAAAGAAAGAAACGCCCACCAGCAGGGATTTTCGGGACTTTGAAACACCGGGTGATACACTCGACCACCTTCCCGCTTCCGCCCGTTTTCCATGATCCAATTCTGCAATCGTTGTGGCTCAAAGGTCTCGTTGGTAGTTCCGCCCGGAGATTCGCTGCTGAGGCATGTGTGCACGAGTTGCGGATACATTCATTATGAAAACCCGCGTTTGATCGTTGGCTGCGTCGCCGAATGGGAAGGATGCATCCTGCTTTGCCGGCGGGCCATTGAACCCCGGCACGGCTTCTGGACGCTCCCGGCCGGCTTCATGGAGAATGGTGAAACGACAGCACAGGCCGCCGTCCGCGAGACGGCAGAGGAAGCCGGCGCCAAAATCCTCGTTGATGCGCCTTTCGCCCTGATCAGCATCGCTCACATCAACCAGGTTCATCTTTTCTATCGCGGACGATTAAGCAGCCCGGACTATTCGGCGGGTGAAGAAAGCCTGGAAGTTGCCTTGCTTTCAGCCAACGAAATCCCCTGGCCGGACCTCGCATTTCGCAGTGTTGCGCTATGCCTGGAACGCTATCTCGATGATCGGGCCGCAGGCCGCTACGGTTTCCACGAAGCCGAACTCGCCCCATTGTAAGCGCCTCGTCCTGCATCGACAGGGTGCGTTGGCGCCTCACCGACAGGACCTGCCTTTGCCCGACAAGACACCCCCCCGGCAGGCAAGACCAACCGGGGGGATTTGTGAAAAGCTGGCGAGATTCGCCGAGATTACTTACCGGCCTTGCGCGATTCCTCGTCGATCTTGCCCGCATACATCTTGCCCATCAAGACACCGATAACCAGAACACCGACGATGACGCCGAGGCTCGCCAAGCCGATATCACTCCCAAACAACAGATTCCAAGCCATAAGTCACCTCCCAGTAACAAACAAAGAAACTACTTCCCCACCCTGGGCGCCAGTTGCAGCGGCTCGACCGAATCGGACAGCCACTCGCCCTGAAGGCGCCAATTGGCAACCGGGTCCTCAATCGAAATCAGCCAACGGCCAGCAATATCCCCGGCCAGTCTTCCCGAGTAAAGACCCTGCCCCTCCAAGTTCATCTTGATCAACTCATCCTGGCCGGCCCGCGTCGGGTGGGCCAGCCTCAGGATCACTTCCCGCGGCAACTCCGCTCCCTTATCCGTAGCAAGGAGTAATCGGATGTTGAGACCGGCCCGCATCAGTTCCGCATGCAAGCCCAGTTCGCCCGCCACATGGTCACGGTGCAGGGATTGATTCACCGCCATCCCCTGCTTGTAGTAGTCATCCGTCACCAGCCCGTCGTTACTCACCACGGCCAACCACAGCGTGGTCACGCCGGCGACCACCACCACTGCGGGGCCAAGCATCAACAACCAGGGCCAGCGCTCCTTGTACCAGGGTCGATTATCGCTACTACGCAAAGTCATGGAATTACTCATTTCAGGGCATCAGGAAAGAGGCTTTTTCGTGAACCGCGATGCTTTCGTGATTCAGTGCCTTGATATCAAAATAAATGGTGTTGGCGCCCGACTTGCCGGAATCCGGCGGTACGCGCACGACAACGGTCACTTCGCGATTTTCGGCGCTGGCAACCTCGACAACCGGTTCTCCCGCAATTGCAACGCCTGCCATCCCTTCGACCGACAAGACATAGCGCTGGGGCTCCTCGGTCGTATTCATGAGTTTAAGGTTATA
>JAJXVG010000048.1 GCA_021782315.1 Pseudomonadota bacterium
CGGGAAGCGAGCCGGCACGGGGCCAGCTTGCGGGCAAGTATCTTCCGGAGCGGCTTCGGTTTCAACCGGGTCTTTGTATCAATCGGTAAGCGATAGCTCGGCGCCGGCCGGCAGTTCGCTCCTGCCTACATCAGCCCGGATGCGATGTTGATGGTCAGGGCGATCAGTGTGGTGTTGAAAAAAAAGGCCAGGATGCAGTGCAGCAGACCGATTCGGCGCATGGCCCGGCAGGTGAAACTGACGTCGGCCGTTTGCCCCGAGGTGCCGATGACGCAGGCGAAGTAGAGGAAATCGCCGTAGTCCGGGGCGTGCCCGCCCGGAAAATCCAGCCCACCCTGGGTTCCCCCGGCCTCCCTGGCGTAGTAGTCGTGCGCGTAGTGCAGGGCAAACATGGTTTGGGTGAAGGCCCAGGAGGACAGAATGGTCAGGGCGGCCAGCGTGATGTGGGCTATGCGCAAGTCGCCATGGACATCCTTGGCCACCGATAGTTCGGCGACGATGGCGCCCAGCCCGGCGATCGCGGCCAAGACCACCAGGGTCAGGACCAGGATGCGACCCTCGTCCTGCTGCAGGGCGCGGCGCCGCATTCGTTCATGGGAAGACCAGAACATCATTCGATAGGCCAGCAGCAGGTAAAGGCCGGCTCCGGCGTTCCAGCCGATGATCGAACGGGTGATCGCATGGGAGGCCAGCGATTGCGGAAGCATCAGCGCGGTCAGGATGCCGAGCAGTATGCTGATGGAAAGTCGCGGTCGGCCCATGAACACGCGAATCGGCATGGCGAACCGGCTCTCGAGTAGTTTGTCTGGCATCTGCCTATGCTACCAGTCGAAAAGGATGGTCTGCTTGCGATTGTGCCACCGGGGGAGATTTCAATGGCGAATTTGCGGCGGCTGTGATTTTTTTCACCGACCCTGTATTCGTATTGGCCTAGTCTTTAATTGCGATGGAAAGCGATTGTCGGTATCGATCAAGATGGAGGAGGTGTGATGGCCAGGAAAATTGGAATACGAGCCGGTGAGGATCGTCGCACGCTGGAACGCGGGCCGCCGAGCGGCTGGGTCGAGCGGCGGAAACGTGTCGAGCGGCGCCTGCCGGTGGTTGTCGAAATAGCCTTTTCGGAATGGCTGGAATATCGCTCGCTCAAGCAGTTGGTCGAGGTTAGGTGAGCATTCCCGCAGGCTGAACGAAAATATCCCGTCGAGTCGCGAGGTCTTCTGGCCTCCGGATGTGCCGCCGGATAGTGGACTGCGGCGCCTTGTACTCAGGTGCTGCTCAGGTCTAATTAAACGCTGCCCTAGTCAGGTTTGGCGACGGCATCGGCTTTTGCCTTGCTGTCGGCGCTTGGTGCATTGGCTGCGGGCGTCGGCGTCTGCTGTCGCAGCTCGGCCGGGACTGGTTGTCCGAGCAGGCCAGGGGCTACCTTCAAGGGGCCATTTTGTGGAATGTGCTTGCTGAGGGAAATGTCGTCTTTGGTGGCGCATGCCGAAAGCAGGAAGGAAAGCAGGAGGGGGGCGAGCAGAAGTGGGCGCATCGGGCAAATGAACTGCATGAGGAATGCTGCATGATAGCCGCTCACCGGAAGGAGGAATAGTGTCAACGGCAGGTCGGGTATTTATATTTCCATTGGCAATAAGCAAGCTTGTGATTTGTTATTGTCATGATATGGGCGTCGAAGCGCCGAGGCAGGGGCGCGATCTCAAAGCCTTGGCGGGCAAAGGAAATCGGCTCCGCCATCGGGCTGAGCGCCGTTGTCGCAGCAGTTGCCGGATAGACAGGTATTTCGTTCCGGCCTACATCGGGGAAGGGTGTCGTCGGCGGATGGTATAATCGGCGCCCGTTTCGACTGTCCAAACCCAATCCGGTGATTTTCACACTCGGCATCAACCACCATTCCGCGCCGCTCGCCATTCGCGAGCGGGTAGCCTTTGGTGCTGACAAATTGCCGCATGCGCTGGCCGATCTGACGCGCGAACGACCGGTGCGCGAAGTGGCGATCCTGTCGACCTGCAACCGCACCGAAATCTACTGCTCGGCCGAGTCGCCGCAAGTGGTGATCGAGTGGCTGGCCCACTACCATCAGGTCGAGCCCGGCGAAATCGCCCCCTACATCTATACGCATGACCAGCCGGCCGCGATTCGCCATGCTTTCCGCGTTGCCAGCGGTCTCGATTCGATGGTCATCGGCGAACCGCAGATTCTCGGCCAGATGAAGGATGCGGTCCGTGCGGCCGAAGAGAATGGCACGCTCGGCACGCAGTTGCACAAACTTTTCCAGCGTTCCTTCTCGGTCGCCAAGGAGGTGCGCAGCACAACGGCGATCGGGGCCAACATCGTCTCCATGGCCGCCGCAGGCGTGCATCTGGCCGAACGCATCTTCGAGTCGGTTGCCGATCAGCGCATCCTGTTCATCGGCGCCGGCGAGATGATCGAATTGTGCGCCGCGCATTTCTGCGCCGGTCGGCCGAAACATGTCACCGTCGCCAACCGCACCCTGGAACGCGGCCGCGCATTGGCCGAACAGTACGGCGGCACGGCCATTCGTCTCGACGAATTGGGCGATCATCTCGCCGCCCACGACATCGTCGTTTCCTGCACGGCCAGTCCGCTGCCCATCATCGGTCTGGGGATGGTCGAACGGGCGGTAAAGGCCCGTCGCCATCGCCCGATATTCATGGTCGACCTCGCCGTTCCGCGAGATATCGAGGAAGAGGTCGGCGCGCTCGACGACGTGTTTCTCTATACCGTCGACGACCTGGCGCAGGTGGTTGAGAGCGGCCTGGAGTCGCGGCAGGCCGCGGTGGTCGATGCCGAGGCGATCATCGCCAACCGGGTGCAGGATTTCCTCGGCTGGTTGCAGTCCCGCGACACCGTGCCGGTCATCCGCTCATTGCGTGATTCCGCCGAACGCATGCGTCGGCACGAAATGGAGCACGCCCTCAAACTGCTGGCCAAGGGCGATGCGCCGGAAAAGGTGCTGGAGCAATTGTCGCAGCGCCTAACCAATAAATTTCTGCATGCGCCGACGCAGGCGCTGAATCAGGCCAGCGGTGCGGAGCGCGCCGAACTCCAGTCGGTCGCCGCGCATCTCTTTCATCTCCATTCCGGCGACTAGCGGCCCGTCCGGGCCGCCGCCGCAGGCGCACCCTTCGAGTATTCAATGAAGCCATCCATCCGCCAGAAACTCGACCTGCTGGTCGACCGTCTCGATGAAATCGACCGCATGCTGTCGGCACCGAGCACGGCCAACGACATGGAGCAATTCCGCAAGCTCTCGCGCGAGCGTGCCGAAATCGAACCGGTGATCGTCCAGTTCAACGCCTTCCGCCAGGCCGAGAACGATCTGGCCGAGGCCGAGGCGATGCGCGACGACCCGGAAATGCGCGAATTCGCCGAAGAGGAAATCGCCGGCGCCAAGGCGCGTCTGCCTGAACTTGAGGTCGATTTGCAGAAATTGCTGCTGCCGAGGGATCCCAATGATGAGCGCAGCGTGCTGCTCGAAATCCGCGCCGGTACCGGTGGCGACGAATCGGCGCTGTTTGCCGGCGATCTTTTCAGGATGTATTCGCGCTACGCCGAACGTCAGCGCTGGCAGGTCGAGGTCATGTCGGCCAGCGAATCCGAATTGGGCGGCTACCGCGAAATCATTTGTCGCCTGGCCGGCAACGGCGCCTATTCCAGGTTGAAATTCGAGTCAGGCGGCCATCGCGTCCAGCGCGTGCCGGAAACGGAAACGCAAGGGCGCATCCATACCTCGGCGTGTACCGTGGCCGTGATGCCGGAGGTGGACGAGGTCGAGGATGTCAATCTCAACCCGGCCGACCTGCGCATCGACACCTTCCGCGCCTCCGGCGCCGGCGGGCAACATATCAACAAGACCGATTCCGCCGTGCGCATCACCCATCTGCCGACCGGCATCGTCGCCGAATGCCAGGATGGCCGTTCGCAGCACGCCAACAAGGCATCTGCCATGAAGGTCCTGGCGGCGCGCATCAAGGATGTCCAGGTAAGGGCGCAGCAGGCGCACATTTCGAGCACCCGCAAGAGCCTGATCGGTTCGGGCGACCGCTCGGAGCGGATACGTACCTACAATTTCCCGCAGGGGCGGGTTACCGACCACCGGATCAATCTCACCCTTTACAAGATCGCCGCCATCATGGACGGCGACATGGACGAACTGCTCGGCGCCCTGGCCGCCGAGCACCAGGCCGACCTGCTGGCCGACCTGGCCGATCAATCCTGAGCCTGGGAATGCTCGGCAAAACCCCTTCGATCAAGGTCGTTCCGGGTATCGGTCTTGGCTTGGAGATTTCATGGCTTTGAAAATGACCCTGGGCGAAACCCTGGCGGCGGCACGGCAGCAAATCGATCGCCTCGATGCGCGCCTGTTGCTGCAACACGCTACCGGCTGCAGTCATGCCGACCTGTTGGCCAGGCCGGAAACGCCGGTCGGCGAGCCGGCCGGCCGGCAGTTTTCCGAATGGGTGGCGCGCCGGGCCGGGGGCGAGCCGCTGGCCTACCTGCTGGGTGAGGCGGAATTCCGTGGCAGGGTGTTTCGAGTCTCGCCGGAAGTCCTGATTCCCCGCCCGGAGACGGAGGAGCTGATCGAGCGGGCGCTGGAAAAACTGTGCGGCCTGAGTGCTCCCCGGGTGATCGATCTCGGCACGGGGTCGGGCATCGTCGCCATTTCGCTGGCCCTGGAATGCCCGTCGGCCTCGCTGCTGGCGGTCGACCTGTCGATGGCGGCCGTCGCGGTCGCCCGTCACAACGCGGACCGGCTTGGCGCCGGGGTCGAATTTCGCGTCGGCGACTGGTTTTCTCCGGTGGCCGGCGAAAGTTTCGATATCATTGTCTCCAACCCGCCCTACGTGGCCGACGGCGACCCGCACCTGAAGGGCGACGGCCTGCCCTTCGAACCGCGCATGGCATTGACCGACGGCGCCGACGGACTGGCTTGCATCCGGCGCATCGTGGCCGCTGCGCCGGCTCACCTCAAGCCCGGTGGCTGGCTGCTCTTCGAGCACGGCTACGACCAGGGCGAGGCGAGCCGGAACTTATTGACCGCCGCAGGGTTCAAAGCGGCAAGCACTTTTAACGACCTGGCCGGCCTCGACCGAGTTTCAGGCGCCCATATTTAAATCAGGAGAGATTATGTCCGACGTTCAACAACGCATTCATGCCACCGTCACCGGCAATCCGGTCGTTCTTTACATGAAGGGCGACGCCCGTTTCCCGCAGTGCGGCTTTTCGGCAACCGCCGTGCAGATACTGAAGGTCTGCGGCGTCGAGGATTTCGTCACGGTCAATGTCCTGGCCGACGAGGAAATCCGCAACGGCGTCAAGGAATACGCCAACTGGCCGACCATCCCGCAGCTCTACATCAAGGGCGAATTCGTCGGCGGTTGCGACATCATGAAGGAAATGTACCAGACCGGCGAGCTGCAGCAGTTGCTGGAAGGCATTGCCGCCTGATCGACTTTCGAGCTAAAGAAAACCGGGGCCGCTCCCCGGTTTTTTCGTACGCCGGATCGCTTCAGGCTTCGTTAACCTGGAAATCGACATGGGCGCCGTCGACGACGATGTCCTTGACGGCGCAATGGGCGATGCTGGCCAGGATGGCGCTCTTTTGTTCGGCGGTGAATTCGCTGGGAAAGCGTACTTCCGTCTTGAATTTTGCCAGGCTTAGCGGGCCGCCGGACCCGGCAAAGGGTTTGCAGCAGATTTCTATGCCGGCCGCCTTGATGCCCAGCGCCTTGCAGGCTTTCTTGGCGTAGACGACTGCGCAGCCGGCGAGCGAGGCGTAAAAGGCTTCCAGCGGATTCATCAGGGAACCGTCCACGGCATAGCTGGTTTCGTGTTTGCCACCGTTCACCTTGATGAGCGGCGTGTTGTCGACAATGCTTGAGTACATACGGGTCGGCCTCGGGCTGTTTATCGGTCGCGTCTATAAACATCAACGTTTGCTTATATTCTAGACCCGCCGCGGCTTTGGCGCAAAAAAAGCCGCCGGCGCCTGCCTGCGGCCTTCTTTGATGCAGTGGAGGATCAGTCTGTCAGGCGCTTGCGGGCGCGGGCGATGGCGGCCATGACCTGGGCCGGGGCCGTGCCGCCGACGTGGTTGCGGCTGGCCAGGGAACCTTCGACGGTGAGCACGGAAAATACATCCTTATCGACTTGCGGGCAGAAGGCTTTCAATTCGTCCAGCGTCAGTTGCGGCAGGTCGACGCCTTTCTGCTCGGCGGCCTTGACGGCGTGGCCGACCGCTTCGTGCGCGTCGCGGAAGGGTAGACCCTTCTTGACCAGGTAATCGGCAAGGTCGGTGGCCGTGGCGAAGCCCTGGGTCAGCGCCGCCTTCATCGCTTCGGGGCGGACGGCGATGCCGCCGGCCATGTCGGCGAAGATGCGCAGGGTGTCGGTGACGGTATCGACGGCGTCGAACAGGGGTTCCTTGTCTTCCTGGTTGTCCTTGTTGTAGGCCAGCGGTTGCGATTTCATCAGGGTCAGCAGGCTCATCAGCTGGCCGTAGACGCGGCCGGTCTTGCCACGCGCCAGTTCCGGCACGTCCGGGTTTTTCTTCTGCGGCATGATCGACGAGCCGGTGCAGAAGCGGTCGGCGATCTGGATGAAGCCGACGCGGGGGCTCATCCACATGACCAGCTCTTCGGACAGTCGGCTGACGTGCATCATCAGCAGGGCGCAGGCGGCGGTGAATTCGATGGCGAAATCGCGGTCGGAAACGGCGTCCAGGGAATTTTCGCAAACCCCGTCGAAGCCCAGTTGCTCGGCGACGTATTCGCGGTCGATAGGGTAGGTCGTGCCGGCCAGCGCGGCGGCGCCGAGCGGCAGGCGGTTGGTGCGCTTGCGGGCGTCGGCGAAGCGCTCGGCATCGCGGCCGAACATTTCGAAATAGGCCAGGACGTGGTGGCCGAAGGTGACCGGCTGGGCGACCTGCAGGTGGGTGAAACCGGGCATCGGAGTGGCCGCTTCCTTTTCGGCCAGATCGACCAGGGCGCTTCGGAACACCTTGATCAGCGCCAGGATGTCGTCGATGGCATCGCGCAGGTAAAGACGGATGTCGGTGGCCACCTGGTCATTGCGCGAACGGCCGGTATGCAGGCGCTTGCCGGCGTCGCCGATGAGTGCGGTGAGGCGTTTTTCGATATTGAGGTGCACGTCTTCGAGGTCGAGCGACCACGCGAAGGCGCCCGACTCGATTTCTGCGCCGACCGCGGCCATGCCGCGCTCGATATCGGCCAGGTCGGCGGCGGCGATGATGCCCTGTCTGGCCAGCATGCGGGCGTGGGCCAGCGAGCCGCGAATATCCTGGCGCCACATGCGCCGGTCGAAGTCGACCGAGGCGGTGTAGCGCTTGACGAGATCGGAAACCGGCTCGGAGAAGCGGCCGGCCCAAGTGTATTGCGTGGCGTTGGAAGTCATGTCTTTGGTCTAGAATCGGGAAATTAAGCGCAAACAGCTCAGAGAATGGCAAGTATACGGCACTTTCCCGCGACTCACCCCCTGCCCGACTGGCGCAATTTCGGGGTCATGCTGCGCGTGCTGCTCGG
Organism: Pseudomonadota bacterium; assembly: GCA_021782315.1. Classification (GTDB taxonomy): domain Bacteria; phylum Pseudomonadota; class Gammaproteobacteria; order Burkholderiales; family Rhodocyclaceae; genus Azonexus. The sequence continues at coordinate 7,566 of JAJXVG010000048.1, forward strand.
CATCAACGCCCTGGTCATGCTCGCCGCCCTGGTCCGGGCGCCGAGACTGGCCGACTGGGCCGACCAATATGCCGGTCTGGCGGCAACCGTCGAGCCTTTGCTGCTGATTGCCCTCGGCCTGCTGTCCCTGTTGCGGAACGCCCTATGGCGTCCGTCGACTCGTCTCGGGCAGGGGCTCGTCGTGGCGCTGGTCGGTGGCCTGGCCTCGCTGTTTTTTCTTTATGCGGCGACCGTCAGGTTGATCGATTACGCCGATATTCCACGCGCCGTGTTGTTGTCCGTCTTCGCCACCGCATTGCTGCTCGGCTATTTCGAATTGCGCGCGCGCGCCTTCTCGCCGGCCCAGGTCGAAGCACGACTGGCGGCACTCAATGCGCGGATTCGCCCTCACTTTCTCTTCAATTCGCTGAATGCGGTCCTCTCGCTGATCCGTGCCCGTCCACAGCAGGCCGAGGCGGCACTGGAAGCCTTGTCCGACCTTTTTCGGGCCGCCATGCGCGATCCGGGCGAACTGGTCAGCCTGGCCGAGGAGATCGAGCTCGGTCGGCAATATCTCGAACTCGAGAATCTTCGTCTCGGCGAACGCCTTGTGGTTGACTGGAAAATCGGAGGGCAGGCGATGAATCTGCCGATTCCGCCGCTGATGCTGCAGCCGCTTCTGGAAAATGCGGTCTATCACGGCATAGAGCCTTCGCCCGAAGGTGGAACGGTGACCGTTTCGATCGAACAAAAGGGCGACGAACTGCATATCGTCGTCGCCAATCCAACCGTCGGTCGGATTCAGCATGCCGCCGGCAACCAGATGGCCGTTGCCAATATTCGTGAGCGGCTGGCCCTGTATTACGATCTTGAGGCCCGCCTCGAAACCGATGTGGGCGATCAGCGTTATGAGGTTCGTATCGTTCTGCCATGCCAGCGCCGTCCCTAGCCGCTCCGCTTAAAATCCTGATCGTCGACGACGAACCGCCGGCCCGCGATCGCCTGCGTATCCTGTTGTCCGACCTGGCGCCGCAACTTGTGACAGAGGTTGTCGGCGAGGCGGCCAATGGCCTGGCGGCCTTGGACCTGTTGCGTGAAGCACCTGTCGATGCGGTGCTTGCCGATATCCGCATGCCGGGCATGGACGGCATCGAACTGGCCTCCCATGTCGGACGCCTGGAAAAGCCGCCGGCCGTGATTTTTACCACGGCCTACGACAACTATGCCGTGCAGGCATTCGAGCTCAATGCACTCGATTACTTGCTCAAGCCGGTGCGCGTGCTGCGCCTGCTCGCCGCCTTGCAGAAAATTCCGGCGCCCCGCCCGGATGTCGCCCTGCTCGCCGGTATCGGTCGGGAGATAAGAGGTGGCGGGCGGGCGCATCTTTCCTGCCATGAGCGCGGTCGACTGCTACTGGTGCCGATCGACGAAGTGCTTTATTTCAGGGCCGACCTCAAATACGTCACTGCCCGCACGGTGGCGCGCGAATACCTGCTCGACGAGGCGCTGACCCGTCTCGAAGAGGAGTTCGCCGACCGTTTCCTGCGCCTGCATCGTTCCGTGCTCGTCGCCAGGGGGGCGCTGGCCGGCTTCGAGAAGGCGGCGCCCGGCAACGATGCCGAGGCCCATGGCTGGGCCTTGCTGCGCGGCGTTCCTGAAAAACTCCCGGTCAGCCGTCGGCAATGGGGACCGGCCAAGGCGGCGATTTTGCTCCGGGAAGGCGATTGATCAGCGGCGTTCGGTAAGCGTTGCATCGTCGCCGGCGACGATCTTGATGTGCGGGAAGGGGATTTCGATACCCTCCCGGTCGAATGCCCGCTTGGCGCGACGCAGGTATTCGCGGCGGATGCCCCATTGCTCGTTCTGGCCGACCTGGAATCGGCAGCGGATGACCACCGCCGAATCGGCCCACTGGTCGACGCCGGCAATCTCCAGGTCCTGGAGGATCTTCGGGCCGAATTCCTTGTCTTCGCGCAACGCCTGGCCGGTCTGTCGCATGATGTCGACGACCTTGTCGACGTCTTCGCCGTAGGCGATGCCGAGATCGATCACGGCATAGGCGTAGCCCACGCTCATGTTGGTGACGACGGTGATCTGGCTGTTCGGAACGTAATGAACGTTGCCCGAGTAATCGCGCAGTTGCAGGTAGCGCAGGTTCAATTCTTCGACGGCGCCGACCTTGCCGCCGGCTTCGACGACGTCGCCGATGCGGATCTGGTTTTCGAGCAGCAGGAAAAATCCCGTGAAGTAGTCCTTGACCAGGCTCTGGGCGCCGAAGCCGATGGCCAGTCCGGCGATGCCGGCGGCGCCGAGGAGCGGGGCTATCGAGATGCCGAATTCGCCGAGGATGAGCAGTGCGGCGACGATGGTGACGGTGACTGTCAGCGCATAGCGCAGGACGCGGGACAGGGTGCGTACCCTTTGTGCGCCTTCGAAGTTTTCCTGGCGGTTGGCGATCAGGTCGCGAAAGTGCGGGATCAGGCGCTGGATCATCTTCTGCGCGAAAAGGGCGAGGCTGATGATGAGCAGGATGCGCAGCGGGGTGCCGAACTCGCTGACCAGCGCGCGCAGGGTATTGAAATTGAATTCGATCATTGGTGCTCCCAGGGTGAGTTTCTCGGTCGCGGCAGTTCGTGAATGGCTGCTTAAATGCTTTGTTTTTAAAACAAAAAATATTCAAACAAATCGCATTTTTTAAAAATTATATTTGAAATCAATATATTGTGCTGTTACACTGTGTGACTTCGTCGATCAATTGAATTGATCGTAAATTTATTTTCGGGTGGCTGCCCATGTTGCGGCACATCTCTTTCCCGAACATCCGATGCCCGGCCGCCTTGCCGGTTTTGCGGCGTCAAGGAGCATTCATGCTGTTAGCGACCGATCTCGACGGAACATTTCTCGGCGGGGCGAACGAACATCGCCAGAGCCTTTATCAACTGATTGCCGGTAGTCAGGACATCCAGCTGGTTTTCGTCACCGGGCGCGGCCTGGAGTCGGTCATGCCCCTGCTCTCCGATCCGACCATTCCGATTCCCGATTACATTATTTGCGATGTCGGCGGCACGGTGGTCGAAGGCGGCAGCTTGCAGCCGGTCCAGCCGCTGCAGGCCGGGATCGATCTGCGCTGGCCGGGTGAGCGGGCGGTGGTCGACGCGATGCGCGTCTTTTCTTCGATCGAGCGCCAGGAGGTGCCGCAGCAGCGCCGCTGCTCCTATTTCTGCCTGAACGATGCGGTAACGCCCGAAATGGCCGAGGTCGCGGCCGGGCTGGGATGCGAAGTGCTTTATTCGGCCAGCCGCTACCTGGATATCCTGCCGGCCGGCGTCAACAAGGGCAGCACCCTGTCCGCGCTGATCGATCAACTCGGTATCGAGCACGATCAGGTCCTGGTCGCCGGCGATACGCTGAACGATCTGTCGATGTATGAGCAGGGTTTGAAGGGGGTCTGCGTCGGCGATTCTGAGCCCGGCCTGCTGGCGGCGACGGCCGGTCGATCGCATGTCTATCAGGCCGGCGAGGCCGGTTGTGGCGGCATCCTGCAGGCCATCGTCCACTTCGGGCTGCTCGCCCAGGAGTATGTGCACCAGGCACCGGAAACCGGCGAAGTCGGCCGCTCGGAGCTGGTCATGGTCTATCACCGGCTGCCCTACGAGGAGCAACGGATTAACGGCCAGATCGTCCGCCGCCGGCCGAAATCGCCAAACGGCATCATCCCGACCCTGCTTTCCTTCTTCGGCGGAGGTCAGAAGGGCTCGTGGGTGGCCTGGAGCATTCACGATGAAAGCGACGACGAGCCTTTCGAGGTGCACACCACGGTCGATGCCCGCGCCTACCCCGGACTGGTGGCGGCCCGTGTCGGCCTGAGCAAGGAGGAGGTCGATATCTTCTACAAGCGCTTCTCGAAGGAAGCCTTCTGGCCGACCCTGCATACCTTTTGGGAGCGAGCGGTTTTCCGCGAGGAGGACTGGAAGGTGTTTCTCGCGGTCAATCGCAAGTTCGCCGAAAGAACCGCGGCCGAAGCCGCCCCGGGGGCGACGGTCTGGCTGCACGACTACAACCTGTGGATGGTGCCGGCCGCCTTGCGCGAATTGCGCCCGGACCTGAAGATCGCCTTCTTCCACCATACCTATTTCCCGTCGGCCGATACCTTCAACGTGCTGCCCTGGCGCCGGGAGATTATCGGCAGCCTGTTGCAGTGCGACTACATCGGGTTCCATATTCCCCGGCAGGCAGAGAATTTTGTCGATGTCGCGCGCGGCGTGGCGCCGATCGAATTGCTCGATCGCAAGAGTTGCGCCCCGCGCTTCCTGAGTTACGGCTGCGCCGTCGGACTGGAAACGATGACGACGACGATCGGCGTCCATGGCCGACGGATCGGGCTGGGGGCGCATCCGGTCGGTCTCGACATCGATCGCGTCCGGCTGGCCCTGGAAAACGCCAAGACGCCGCTCCGCCGGCAGGCCATCCGCGACGGATTTGCCGACAAGAAGATCGTGCTCTCCGTCGAAAGGCTGGATTACACAAAGGGCACGCTGGAAAAGATTAGGGCCTTCGGCGACCTGCTCGAGCAGTCGCCGCAGTTGCGCGGCAAGGTTTCCCTGGTCGTGGTCTGTGTGCCGGCCGCCAAGGAAATGACCATCTACGACGAGTTGCAGGTGCAGATCGAGCAGGCTGTCGGGCGTGTCAACGGCCAATACGCCGAGGTTGGCTGGACGCCGATCCGCTTTTTCTTCCGCGCCTTGCCTTTCGAGGAGGTCGTCGCCTGGTACGCCGAGTCGGATATTGCCTGGATTACCCCCTTGCGCGACGGACTTAACCTGGTGGCCAAGGAGTTTGTCGCAACCCAGGGCTTGATCGAAGGCGACGGCGTCCTCGTCCTGTCAGAATTCGCCGGGGCGGCGGCGGAGTTGCATGGAGCCGTGCTGACCAACCCGCACGATCCGGTCGACCTGCGCGACCGCCTGCTGCAGGCGATCGACATGGAGCGGGCGGAGCGGGAGTCCCGCCTGCGCGGCTACAATGAAATCGTCATCCACAACGACATCGAGCGCTGGGGGCAGGAATTCCTTGAGGCCGTCGCCGCGGTGGCGACGACCCCCGCCGCCTAGTCACTAGCCGGCCGCGCCCAGCGAGCGGCTGACGATTTCCTGAAGGTCGCGCGACAGCCCGGCATGGTCGCGGATGCGCCGGAGCGAGATCTGCGCATGCCCCCGCCGTTGGCTGTCGAACTTGCTCCACCGGTCGAAGCAGCGGGCCAGGCGTGAGGCGACCTGCGGGTTGCGCGCATCGAGCTCGACGATGCGCTCGGCGAGGAAGGCGTAGCCGCTGCCGTCGGCCGCGTTGAAGCGCACTAGGTTGGCGCCGAAGGTGCGCAGCAGCGCGTAGACCTTGTTCGGCTTGCCGATGTCGAAAGCCGGGTGCGCGCTCAGGGCTTGCACCGCGGACAGGGTGTTCGGTCGCCGGCTGCCCGCTTGCACGGCCAGCCATTTGTCGACGACCAGCGCCTCTTTCTGCCAATGACGGTAAAAATCGGCCAGTGCCCGCTCGCGTTCCGGGCAATTCGGGTCATTGACGTTGGCCAGGGCCGACAGGGCGGCAAACTGATCGGTCATGTTGTCGGCCTCCGCAAACTGTTGCCAGGCCCGGCTGCGATGGGCCGGCTCGTCGAGTTCGAGCAGGTAGCCGAGGCAGGCGTTGCGCAAGGCGCGCCGGCCGGCATCCCGGGCGTCCGGGCGGTAGGGGGTGCTGGCGGTGAGCGCCTGGTAGCTTGCCAGGAGTTCCCGGTCGAGCTTTTCGGCGAGGAAGCGGCGCAGGCCGTTGCGGGCGGCATGCAGGGCGTCCGGATCGACCTCGGCCAGCATTTCGGCCAGCGTCGATTCGCCCGGCAGGGTGAGCGCTTCGGCCACGAAGGCGGCTCCGCGCGCTTCATGATCGGCCAAGAGCCGGCCGATGGCGACGGCGAAAGCGTCCGGGAATCGCACTGGTCCGGCGGTGGCCGCCAGGATCAGGCGGGCGGCCAGGCGCTGGCCGGCCTCCCAGGCGGCGAAGGTATCGGTTTCGCAGGCCAGCAGAAGGCAGAGCTGATCGTCGCTGTAGGCGAAGTCGAGAACGACCGGGGCCGAGAAATCACGGAGCAGGGAAGGAGTTGGTTCGGCGGCCAGGCCGTCGAAGTGAAAGGCCTGTTCGTTTTCGGTCAGCAACAGGGTTCGATCGCTGCCGGCGATCATCCGGCCGCCGGCGTCGAAGAGGGCGATGCGAATCGGGATCAGGTAGGGGTGGTCGTCGGATGCCAGGGCATTGCTTTGCTTGGCGGTGAGGGTGTAGCGGCCGGTCTTGCCGTCGAAAACCCCGACGACCGCGAGATGGGGCGTGCCCGGCTGGTTGTACCAGCGCATGAATTGAGCGAAATCGAAGCCCGAGGCGGCGCCCATCGCCGCGACGAAATCCTCGCAGGTGACTGCCTGCCCGTCGTGGCGGCGGAAATATTCGTCCATGCCCCGGCGGAAGCCGTCGCGGCCGATCAGCGTCTGGATCATGCGGATCACCTCGGCGCCCTTTTCGTAAACCGTCGAGGTGTAGAAATTGCTGATTTCGACGAAGGAGGCGGGCCTGATCGGGTGTGCCATCGGGCCGGCATCTTCCGGGAACTGGGCAGCGCGCAGGCCGCGTACCTCGCGGATGCGGGCAACCGAGGGATCGTGCAGGTCGGCGCCGAATTCCTGGTCGCGGAAGACGGTCAGGCCTTCCTTCAGGGAAAGCTGGAACCAGTCGCGGCAGGTGACGCGGTTGCCGGTCCAGTTGTGGAAATATTCGTGGGCGACGACGCGGTCGATATTTTCGAAATCGCCGTCGGTCGCCACGTCGCCGCGAGCCAGCACGTATTTCGTGCTGAAGATGTTAAGGCCCTTGTTTTCCATCGCCCCGGCATTGAAGTCGCCGACGGCGACAACCATGTACTGGTCGAGGTCGCATTCGAGACCGAAGCGTTCCTCGTCCCAGCGCATCGATTTTTTCAGTGCGGCCATGGCGTGCGGCGCCTGATCGAGTTTGCCCGGCTCGACGTACAGGCCGAGCTTGACGACGCGGCCGGAATGGGTGGTGAAGCTGTCGAACAGGGCGTCGAGTTTGGCGGCGACAACGGCGAACAGGTAGCAAGGCTTGCGGAAGGGGTCGACCCAGCGCGCCCAGTGCCGGCCATCGGTCTCGTCACCGGCCGCCTCGAGGTTGCCGTTGCCGAGCAGCACGGGCAGGGCGGCCTTGTCGGCATGCAGGGTGACGGTGTAGGTCGCCATTACGTCGGGCCGGTCGAGGAACCAGGTGATGCGGCGAAAGCCCTGGGCCTCGCACTGCGTGAAATATCCGTCGTCGGAGCGGAACAGGCCGAGCAGCTTGGTGTTGCGGTCCGGGTCGATGCGGACGACGGTTTCCAGTATGAAAGCGTCGGGCAGGCCGTCGAGGGTCAGTCTGCTTGCCGTTTCCTCAAAGGCCGCCGGTTTGCCGTCGACCTTGACGCTCAGGGTCTGCAGTTCGTCGCCGTCGAGGACCAGGGGCTGGACGATGGCGGCCGGGTTGCGGTGCATGCTCAGCCTGGCGCCGACGGTCGTGCCGCCGGCTTCGATGGCGAAATCGAGGTCGACGGTGTCGATCAGGTAGGCGGGGACGGTGTAGTCCTTGAGGTGGACGGTCTGGGGGGTATCGGTTTTCATGGTGGAAGGACGGCAGGAGAAGCCGTCGATCATACGTCAAACCGGCCCGGCCGGCCTCTTTGTACCCTGCGGGCGTTTGGCCGGCCGTTCGCCAGGCTTCAGTCGCGATCCCGGCCGTGGCCGTGACCGTGTTCCTCGTCACGGCCGCGACCCCGGTCCTCGTCGCGGTAGTTGCGACGATCGTAGCCGTGGTCCCCGCCGCGATAGCCGTCGCGGTCGTAGCCGCGACCGCCGTGTCGTTCCTGGTAACGCGGCACGTATTCGCGCTGGTACCAGTTGTCCTGGACGAAATAGACGCGTTCGCCGCAGGCGTTGTATTCGCGGCAATGCCTGCGCCAGTCCCTGGCGTGACCCGGCGGAACGTGCAGGTAGAGCGGCGGACGCTCGATCGGCACCGGCTGGATGATGACCGGTTGCGGATAGAGCAGGGGCGGTGGCGGGAAGCCGCCGATGTCGAGACGGCCGTAGAAACCGGGTTGGCCGATGCTGACCGAGATCTGGGCGGCGGCTGGAAGGCTCAGGGTGGCGGCGGTCACTGCCGCCGCAATGAGAAGGCGTTTCATGTCGGATCTTTCCTTGGTGGGGCGTGGTTGAGTAACGCAGCGATTCGAGACGTGGATGACATTGCGCCTTGAAACAAATTGTAAGTCCGTCCCGGTTGCCATCGGATCTTCATAGTCGTCGCCAGATCTGCCAGCGTTCGTGGCCGGCGAATACCGGGATCGAGTCGGTGACCGCGTCGTCTTCGACGGGTTCGAAACTTTCGACCAGCAAAGCATCGAGTTGTTCCGGCAGAATGCCGAAGGGCGGCCCCTTCGGCTGCTCGCAGACGAAAAAGAAACCGGCCAGCAAGCCGCCGGGCGGCAGCAGGTCGGCGACGCGTCGTGCCCAGTCCTTCCATAGCTTGCGGGGCAGGGCGCAGAGGAAGGCGCGCTCGTAGATCAGGTCGGGCGACAGGGCCGGAGCGAAGGTGAAAAAATCGGCGCAAACGAGATCGATAGCGGCATTGCCGAGCACCGCCCTGGCCTTGTCGATGGCGACGGGCGAGAAATCGAGCGCCGTCACCGGCCAGTTGCGGGCGGCCAGATGGGCCGCTTCCCAGGCGCTGCCGCAACCGGGAATCAGTGTATTCAGCGGCCTCGTCTGAGCGGCGACGAAGTCGACGAAGGCGGCGGGCGACCGGCCGGCGTCCCACGGCGTGATGCCTTCGTCGAAACGCTTGCACCAGAAGTCGGGATGCTCCGGGCGTTGTTCGTCCGGCTTGCTGCGGGTTGGCGGGGCGGGACGGTCGCTCATGTTAAGATGACGCCCTTCGAAATCCTTGCCGTGTGCCGTTCCATGTCCGCTCCTTCCAAAATCGTTATCGCCTCCCGAGAGTCCCGTCTGGCCATGTGGCAGGCCGTGCATGTCCAGGGGCGCCTGAGCAGTCTAAATCCGGGCTCGGAGGTTGTCATTCTCGGCATGACGACCAGGGGCGACCAGATACTCGACCGACCGCTGGCCGAAATCGGTGGCAAGGGTCTGTTCATCAAGGAACTGGAAGTCGCCATGCAGGAAGGCAAGGCCCATCTTGCCGTGCATTCGATGAAGGACGTGCCCATGGTGATGCCGGAAGGATTCGTGTTGGCCGCCATTTCGGCCCGCGAGAATCCGCGCGACGCTTTCGTCTCGAACCGCTACGACGGGCTGGACGACCTGCCGGCCGGCGCCGTGGTCGGCACATCCAGCCTGCGCCGCGAATCCATCCTGCGCGCCAGGTATCCGCAACTGGTCATCAAGAGCCTGCGCGGCAACCTCGATACCCGCCTGAAGAAGCTCGACGCCGGCGAATACGACGCCATTATCCTGGCCGCCGCCGGGCTGATCCGTCTTGGCCTGGAAAATCGCATCAAGTCCGTGCTGACAGCCGAACAATCGCTGCCAGCTCCCGGCCAGGGAGCGCTCGGTATCGAACTGATCGACGGTGCTGCCGACATGGCGGCCGTCGTCGCACCGCTCAACGACCCGGAAACCGCCCACTGCGTCAGGGCCGAACGAGCTTTTTCGCGTGCCCTGGGCGGCAGTTGTCAGGTGCCGCTCGGCGGTTACGCCATTATCGAAAACGGCAGGCTCTGGCTGCGCGGTTTCGTCGCGACGGCCGACGGCAAGGAAATGGTCAGCGCCGAACTGCGTGGCGACCCGGCCGAAGACGAAGCGCTCGGCCGGCAACTGGCGGCCGAATTGCGGACCCGGGGTGCCGACGCGATTCTCGCCAAGCTGGCCGCCTGATCGAGGTATGAGCACTGGCGGGCCGCTTGTCGGCCGGACCATCGTCGTGACCCGGCCAAAGGCACAGGCTGCGCCGCTGGCCGCAGCGATCGCCGCGGCGGGTGGTCGGCCGTTGATTTTTCCGCTGCTCGAAATCTCGCCGACCGATGACCGGCAGGCGCTGGAGAGCGTACTCGCCCGTCTGGACGACTATTCGCTGGCCGTTTTCATCAGTCCGAACGCGGTCGATCATGCCTTGCCGGCCATCCTGGCACGTGGCGCCTGGCCGGCTGCCCTGATTCCCGCAGCCGTCGGCCAGGGGACGGTGAAAGCGCTGGCGGCCCAAGGTATTGCCGACTGCGTCGTGCCTTCCGAACGTTTCGATTCCGAAGCCCTGCTCGATCTGCCGGAACTGGCAGCCGGCAGGGTCGACGGTCGGCATGTCGCCATTTTTCGCGGTGACGGCGGTCGCGAATTGCTGGCCGATACCTTGCGCCAACGGGGAGCAACGGTCGATTGCATCACCTGCTACCGACGTTCCGGGCCTTCCGGCGACCTCGATCCGCTGATTTCGGCTTGGCGCGCCGGCCGGCTCGACGCGCTGACGGTGTCGAGCAGCGAAGGTCTGCGCCATCTGGTCGCCCGACTCGATGGCGAAGGCCTTCGTTTCCTGCAAGAGACACCTCTTTTCGTCCCGCATGCCCGCATCGCCGAAAATGCCCGGGCTATGGGTTTAAGCAACATTCTCCTTACCGAAGCGGCCGATGCCGGCATTCTTGCCGGCTTAGTTGCTTATAATTGGCCGGTATGATGCCCGAAAACGATAGCCCATCCCCTTCTACCTCGAACACTACCGTCATCCAGGCAGCGAGCGCCAAACGGCTCAGCCCCTGGCTGTTGGTGGCGATTGCCGCCCTGGCGGTGGCCGGTTGGCAGTGGTTCGAAACCCGCCAGAAACTGGTCGGCATGCAACAGGAGCTTGGCCGTCGCCTGGCCGAATTCGACACGGCGGGCAAGGAGGAGCACGGTGCCCAGAAGCAGATACGGGAGCAGGTCGATGCCTTGCAGGCCCGCCTGGGGGCGCTTGATGGCAGGCTGACTGAATTCCAGGGGCAGTCGGCGACGCTGCAGGGGCTTTATCAGGACATTGCGCGCAGCCGCGAAGAGGTCGCCCTGCTCGAAGTCGAGCAGTCCATCACCCTGGCCGGACAGCAACTGCAACTGGCGGGCAACGTGCCGGTCGCCGTGCTAGCCCTGCAAACCGCCGATGCCCAGTTGGCCCACCTCGATCGTCCGCAGTACCTGCCCCTGCGCAAGGCGATCGGCAAGGACCTGGGGCGCCTCAATGCGCTGCCCTTTGTCGACACGCCCGGCCTCAGCCTGCGCCTGGAGCAGATCGTCCTCGGCGTCGACAAGCTGGCGCTGGCCACTTCCACCCGGCCGGAGAAAGCGGCCGACACCGAAAAGGCGGTCCCCGTCCTGCCGTGGTGGAGGCAAACCGGGGAGGCGATCTGGGATGAGGTGAAGGGACTGGTCCGCATCCAACGCTTCGACCGCGAGGATACGGCCCTGCTGGCGCCGGGCCAGGGTTATTTCCTGCGCGAAAATCTCAAGCTTCGCCTGCTCAATGCACGTCTGGCCCTTTTTTCACGCGATCAGTGGACCTTCCGCAACGAGCTGAAGGTGGTCCAGGATTTGCTCGCTCGCCACTTCGATGCCAACGACAAGGCCGTACAGGCCGCCCAGGCAACGCTGCGGCAAATGACTGCGACCGAAATCAACGTCGAATTGCCGACCCTTAACGACAGCCAGGCGGCATTACGCAATCTACGCCAGGGTAAGGAAAAGCGGTGAAGGGACTGTTCTGGATTCCCGGCCTGTTCGGCCTGGCCGCTGCCGTTGCGCTCGGCGCACGCCTGAATGACGGTTACGTACAACTGGTTTTTCCGCCATGGCGAGCGGAAATTTCCCTGAATCTCTTCATCGCCGCCCTCCTCGGTCTGTTCTTCGTATTCTATGCGGCCCTGCGAGCCGTATCGGTCACCCTCGGGTTG
>JAJXVG010000049.1 GCA_021782315.1 Pseudomonadota bacterium
GCTTCGAGCAGGCGCATCAGTGAGAGCATAACGACCATGACCGGCAGCAGGATGAATAGCGAAAGCTCGACCGCCGAGCGGCCGGACTTGAGAATGATATCGATCAGGATGTCCATGGGAGCCGCCGTACAAAAAGAAGGGGAGGATTATCCTCTCGATGGGCAATCTATCGTATGGCCCGCGAACAGCTTGTCGCCTTTGGGCGAAGAGCGCAATCTTGAAATTTCATTCCCATGATTGCCGCGGCTTTCCTTTGCGGGAAAACGGCGACGGCGTTGACATGCGATTCGAGTTGAATTTCTACTTGCATGGCGCTCAGGCAGCCGTCCGCAGTATCTCGACAAAAGCCTTCAAGCCGGCCGGCATCAACTTGCGGCTCGGGTAGTAGAGGTAAAAGCCGGGAATTTCCGGGCACCAGTCCGCCAGTACGGTAAGCAGCCGTCCGGCGGCGACCGGCTCGGCGGCGTACTGGGCATAAACGTAGGCAAGGCCCAGGCCTTGCTCGGCGGCCTTTATCATCAGCGGCATTTCGCCGACAGCCAGCGGCCCATCGACTTCGATTTCAAGGCGTTCGCTGTCACGGGCGAATTCCCAGCGATAAAAACCGCCGCTGGGGAAGCGGATGCGGATGCAACGGTGCTGCCGCAACTCGCGCGGGCAGCTTGGTGTGCCGTGTGTTGCCAGATATTCAGGCGAAGCGACCACGATGAAACGGAGGGCCGGGCCGAGCGGCACCGCCACCATGTCCTGTTGCAGGCACTCGCCAAAGCGAACGCCGGCATCGAAACCGGTGGCGACGATATCGACAAAGGCGTCCTCAGCCACCAGTTCGACCCGCATGCCGGGGTGAGCGACGAGAAATCGGTCGAGCAGCGGCGCCAGCACCAGTTCACAGGCCGCCCGGGGGGCGTTGATACGCAGCGTGCCGAGTGGCGAATCACGAAAGCTGTTGATCTCGTCCAATGCTTCGTGGATGTCCTGAAGGGCGGGAGAAAGGCGGTCGAGCAGGCGTTCGCCCGCCTCGGTCGGTGCCACGCTGCGCGTCGTGCGGTTGAGCAGTCGCACCCCAAGCCGCGTTTCCAGGCCGCGCAAAGCATGGCTGAGCGCTGAAGGGGATACGTCCAGTTCCGTCGCCGCCTTGCGAAAACTTCGCAGGCGGGCGACGGCGGCAAAGGATTGAAGATCGGCTAGGCTGGCAAGATTCATATTTGATGAGAATAACTCAATAGCCCATCAATCAGTATGCGGATTGTTGTGCAATTCACCCGGGCCTACGCTGACGCATCGTCATTCCAAGCCCCGCAACGGAGAACAAGATGCAAAGTATTCTGAACGACCTGTCCGGCAAATCCATCCTTGTCACCGGGGCCTCGTCCGGTATTGGCGCCGCCACAGCGCTGGTTCTTGGCAAGGCCGGCGCCAAGGTGGCGCTGGCCGCCCGACGTCTGGATGCCCTGGCAGGTCTGGTCGCGCAGATTCACGCTGCCGGCGGCGAAGCCATTGCTATCCGCACCGATGTCGCCGTCGAAGCCGACATCCAGCATGCCGTCGCGACCACTGTTGCCCACTTCGGCCGATTGGACGGTGCCTTCAACAATGCCGGCGTGCTCGGCAAGGTCGCGCCGATCCATGAACTGAGCAGCACCGATTTCGCCGAAGTGATGCAAACCAACGTCTACGGCGTATTCTGGTCCCTCAAGTACGAAATGGAGGCCATGCTGAAATCCGGCGGCGGGTCTATCGTCAACACCGCCTCCATCGTCGCCCAGATCGGTTTCGCCAATTTTTCGGTGTACACGGCCAGCAAGCATGCCGTCCTCGGGTTGACCCGTAGCGCGGCCCTCGAAGGCTTTCCGCTGGGCATCCGTGTCAATGCCGTGAATCCCGGGCCGATCGTCACGCCGATGGCCGAAATCGGCTTTGGCGGCCTGGATAATCTCGAAGCGACGCTCAAAGGCAGCCCGGCAGGCCGTCCCGGGCTGCCGGAAGAGATCGCCAACCCGGTGCTTTTCCTGCTTTCTTCCGCTGCCAGCTATATCAACGGGCAAGGCCTTGCCATCGATGGCGGCTACACCGTCCAGTAAAGGAGCTCGAACATGCAAACACGTCTACTTGGCCCACAACGGCAGTCGATTTCCGCCATCGGTCTCGGCTGTATGGGAATGAGCGAATTCTATGGTCGGAGCGACGATGCCGAATCGCTGCATACGCTGGCGCGCGCGCTGGAACTTGGTATCAATTTTCTCGATAGCGCCGATACCTATGGCTTTGGCCACAATGAAAGTCTGCTCGGCCGCTTTCTCAAGGACGGTGGTCCGACTCGTCGGCAACAGGTGGTGATTGCCACCAAGTTCGGCATCGTTCGCGAAGTCGGCAAGTACGAGCGGCGCATCGACAACAGCCCGGCCTATATCCGGAGCGCCTGCGATGCCTCGCTGCAACGCCTCGGCGTCGAGCAGATCGATCTTTATTACTGCCACCGCCGCGACCCGGACGTACCCATCGAAGAAACGGTGGGTGCCATGGCCCAACTCGTGGCGGCTGGAAAGGTCTGCCAGATCGGTCTTTCCGAGGTCTCGGCCGGTACGCTGCGACGGGCTTCCGCGGTGCACCCGATTGCCGCCGTACAAAGCGAATACTCGCTATGGACCCGTGATCCGGAACGCGATGTGCTTGCCACCTGCGCTGAACTCGGCACCAGTTTCGTTGCCTACAGCCCGCTCGGTCGCGCCTTCCTGACTGGCACCGTCAAGCCGGAAACCTTGGCCGACAACGACTTTCGTAAAGGCAACCCGCGTTTCCAGGGCGAAGCCGAGCATGCCAACCGCCGACTCGTCGAACAACTCGCGGCCTTTGCCCAGGCGCATGGTTTGAGCAATGCCCAGGTCGCCCTGGCATGGTTGCTCGCCAAACATCCTCACGTCATTCCTATCCCGGGTACCCGGCGTATCGCCTACCTCGAGCAAAACGCCGCCGCCGTGAACCGCGCCTTGAATGCGGCCGAAATCGCTGAACTTGACCTGATCTTTGATCCGGCGCATGTCTCGGGACAACGTTATCAGGATAGCGGGATGCTCGGGCTGGATTCGTAGGGCACCGTTCCGCCAGCTGTTGGCAAACTGCGCAGGAGGAGGGCAAGCAGCACGAGTCAACCAAAAAGCGCCGGGTTGCCCCGGCGCCTGTCTCTCTCCACTTCCTCTCCGGGAATCTCAGGCCATGGCTTCGTACAGCGGCAGGGTCAGGAACTCCGGGTATTCCGGGGTCAGCGACATCTTGTCGAAAATGACGGCTGCCTGATCGTAGGTGGCGGTGTCTTCGCCCTGGGCGGTGACGGTGGCCTTCACCTTGAGCAGTTCCTCGGCGATCATCGGACGGACCATGTCTTCGGTCACCTTGCGGCCGTCGTCGAGCAGGCCCTTCGGCGAAACCACCCATTGCCACACCTGCGAGCGGGAGATTTCGGCCGTGGCGGCATCTTCCATCAGGTTGTGGATGGGGACGCAGCCGTTGCCGGCCAGCCAACTGCCGAGGTAGTGAATGCCGACGTTGATGTTGTTGCGCAGGCCGGCCTCGGTAATCGGAGTTTCCGGTTGGAAGTCGAGCCACTGGGCCGGGCCAAAATTGCCGCTGACCTGTTTTTCCCACTGGTTCGGCCGGTTGCCGAGAACCTTGACGAACTCTTCCATGGCGATCGGCACCAGGCCAGGGTGAGCCACCCAGCCGCCGTCGAAGCCATCGTTGGCATCGCGGGTCTTGTCGTGGCGGATGCCGGCCAGGGCCTTTTCGTTGGCCACCGGGTCGTTCTTGATCGGGATCAGGGCCGACATGCCGCCCATGGCCGGGGCGCCGCGCTTGTGGCAGGCCTGCACCAGGGCCAGGGCGTAGCCGCGCATGAAGGGTACTTCCATGGTGATGGCGCCGCGCTGGGCCAGGCAGAAATCCTTGTTCTTCTTGAACTTCTTGATGCAGGAGAAGATGTAGTCCCAGCGGCCGGCGTTGAGGCCTGCCGAGTGGTTGCGCAGTTCGTAGAGAATCTCTTCCATCTCGAAGGTGGCGAGAATGGTTTCGATCAGCACGGTGGCCTTGATGGTGCCTTGCGGCAGGCCGACGTGGTCCTGGGCCATGACGAAGATGTCGTTCCACAGGCGGGCCTCGAGGTGGCTTTCCATCTTCGGCAGGTAGTAGAAGGGGCCGGCGCCGCGGGCGATCTGTTCCTTGGCATTGTGGAAGAAGACGATGGCGAAGTCGAAGATACCGCCGCCGACGCGCTGGCCATCGACCAGAACGTGCTTTTCGTCGAGATGCCAGCCGCGCGGACGGATCTGCAGGGTGGCGATCTGGTCGTTCAGCTTGTATTGCTTGCCGTTGTCGCCGGTGAAGCTCAGTTCGCGGCGGATGGCCTTGTAGAGATTGACCTGACCCTGGATCTGGTTGTCCCAGTTCGGCGTGTTCGAGTCCTCGAAGTCGGTCATGTAGGAATCGGCGCCGGAATTGAAGGCGTTGATGATCATCTTGGCCTCGACCGGGCCGGTGATTTCCGTGCGGCGACGCTCGAGGGCCTTGGGCAGCGGCGCGATCTTCCAGTCGCCCTCGCGGATGACCTTGGTTTCCGGCAGGAAGTCCGGCATTTCACCGGCATCGATACGGGCCTGACGGGCGACGCGGGCCATGAGCAGTTCCTGGCGGCGGCTTTCGAAGGCGCGGTGCAACTTGGCGACCAGGGCCAGCGCATCGTGGCTGAGGATGGCTTCGTAACCCGGCTTGATGTCGCCGGTGATTTGTACGCCCTGCGGTAGATTGAGGCTCATGGAAAGCTCCTTGTGTTTGAAGATCAAGCGTAGGTTTTATAAAAATAGATGAGGCTGAGGCTGGCGCCGACGACGATCACCAGCCGCTTCAGCCAGCGGGCAGGCAGGCGGCGGGCGAAGGCGGCACCGACATAGCCGCCGGCCATGGCCGTTATCAGCATGACGGCGGTGTGTGGCCAGCTGATGGCACCGGCAATGATGAAAGTGGCCGATGAGACGAAGTAGTTGACGCCCGAGGTGAGATTTTTCAGGGCGTTGATTTCCTGCATGTCATCGAAGCCCTGGATGGAGAGCGCGGCCAGGGTCAGGATGCCCATGCCGGCGCCGAAAAATCCGCCGTAGATGGCGACGACAAGTTGAAACATGGCGCCGCCCGGGCCGCCGGGCGAGCGCGTCGCGGGGTCACCGCCGAGCTTGCCCTTGCTCCAGCGGACCAATTTCGATACCTGGCCGCTGAAGGCGAAGAGGGTCGTGGCGGTGAGCAGCAGCCAGGGAATCAGCCGGGAGAAGGCCGCGTTGGAGGTGGCGAGCAGGAGCAGGCCGCCGGCGATGCCTCCGAGCAGCGAGACGACGATCAGCAGTACGGCCCATCTGCCGTGGCGCATCGCTTCGCGGCGGTAGGCCCAGGCGCTGAGCAGGCTGGCCGGGCAGAGGCCGACGGTGTTGCTGGCATTGGCCATGACCGGCGGGACACCGGCCGCGAGCAGGGCGGGAAACGAAAAGAAAGTGCCGCCGCCGGCGATGGCGTTCATACCGCCGGCAAGGAAGGCGCCTGCGCCGACGAGCAGGAGGTCGTTCAGGGGCATGATGGGCTGGCGCAGTAGGCTTGATTGTGCATGAGTTGAATTCTATTGTTACTTGAAAGATAAAATAAGCCGGGATTTTGGCAAATATTCTTTTACTGGAGGTATAAGCCGGTGGCAACACTCAAGCAGATCACGGCTTTTGTCAATGTGGCAATACGCGGCAGCCTGTCGGCGGCTGCACGTCAGGAAGGCGTCACGCCGGCAATTATCGGTCGCCGGCTCGATGCGCTCGAGGCGCGGTTGGGCGTGCGCCTGATGGTGCGCACAACGCGCAAGCTGACGCTGACTTTCGAAGGTCAGGCCTTCTTCGAGGATTGCCAGAAGGTGCTCAACGATCTGGCCAATGCGGAAGCGGCCGTGTCTCTGGGCAGCCTGCGGGCGAGCGGCCAGTTGCGGGTCTCGGCGCCTTCCGGTTTCGGTCGCCGGCACGTCGCGCCGTTGATCGGGGAATTCATGCAGGATAATCCGGAGGTCAGGGTCAATCTCAATCTGAGCGATCGGCTGGTCGACCTGGTCAACGAAAACATGGATTGCGCCATCCGCATCGGCGAACTGACCGATTCCAGCCTGGTCAGCGTTCGTCTCGGTGAAATGCGACGCATGGTGGTGGCCAGCCCAGCCTACCTGGTGACGCATGGCGTGCCGCGCGAACCGGTCGATCTGGCCGGGCACAACTGCCTGTCGCTCGGCCAGCAGCGCGGCTGGATGTTCCGCAACCCGCAGGGCGGGGAGATCGATACCCTGAAGGTGAACGGCAGTTTCGAGTGCAACGATGGCGCCGTGCTGCATGAATGGGCTCTGGCCGGCCGCGGCCTGGCCTGGCGCTCGCTGTGGGAGGTCGGCCAGGATTTGAAGGAGGGCCGGTTGACCTCGGTGCTCGATGCCTGGCAGGCGCCGCCCATGGGCATCTACGCCGTATTCCCGCAGCGCCGGCACCTGCCGTTGCGCGTGCGGCTGTTCATCGACCTGCTGAAAGAAACCTACGGCCGGCCGAGCTACTGGGAATTGCGCTGAAGGCCCAGGTCCGGACTGGCCAATGGGGGGGCGGGGAAGAGGGCCGTGCGGCCCTCCTGCTCAGGCGATGACGAAGCGGGCGCTGTCGTCGCGCATGGTTCTCGCCAGGCGCCCCAGTTCGCCGGCCGATTCGGCCGTGCTTTGAGCGGCGCCATGGTTTTCTTCAGCGCTTTGGGCGACCCGTTCAACCTGCTGGGCAATCGACTGGCTGGCCGCACCCTGTTCGGCGATGGCATCGGAAATGTCGTTGACGACGCGGACGACCTCGCTGGCGCTCTCGCGAATCTGGACGATGGCCTGCCCCGCCTGTTCGGCCAGGGACATGCCGGACTCGGCCTGGCTGACCGCTTTTTCCATGGCACCGACAGCCATTTTGGCGCTGCTCTGGATGCCGTCGATCATCGTGGCGATTTCGCCGGTCGCCTGGGTTGTCCGTTCGGCCAGTTTGCGTACCTCGTCGGCCACCACCGCGAAACCGCGCCCGGCCTCGCCGGCCCGTGCCGCCTCGATGGCGGCGTTGAGCGCGAGAAGGTTGGTCTGATCGGCCACGTCCTTGATGACCTGGACGACACTGGATATCTGGGTCGACTGCTGGCCGAGTGTGTCGATCTGTTGGGCGACCTGCTTGACGGAGGCGGAGATCGCCTTCATCTCGTCCACGGCCTCGCCGATGACCGCGCCGCCCTGTCCGGAGAGTTCCCCCGAGCGTCGCGCCATTTGCAGCGCGTCCCCGGCATTGGCGGCGACGTGATTGATGCTGACCGAAACCTGTTCGACCGAGGCGGCCATCGATGCGGCCGATTCGCTGGCATCCAGGGATGCATGCGCCGACTGCTGGGCGCCGCTGGACAATTGTTGTGAGGCGTCGTCGATGCGATTGGTCGCCTGGCGCAGGTCACCCAGTGTGTGGCGCATGGTGGCGAGCAGGTCGTTGAAGGCTGCGGCTGCCAGGCCGACCTCGTGTTTGCCCGAAACCGGAATGGACTGGGTGAAGTCGTTATTGTCGCGCACGCGCTGGATGATCTGCCGCATGCTGCCGAGCGGACCGCTGACCGACTGGATGATCCAGTAGGCAACGACAGCGGCCAGCAGGGTCGCCGCGACCAGGATGAGCACGGTCATATTGCGGGCATTGACGTAGATATCCCGGTCCCGGTCGACCGAGCGGTGCATCTGCGTTTCCTGGTAATCGATCGTGGCGCGGGAGGCAGCGATGAAGCCTTCCATGGTCGGCGTCAATTCGTTGCGGAGATAGGTTTTCGCCTCGTTCGCGTCACGCCCGAGAAGATCGAAAAACTGCTGGTACTGGCTGCCGGCCTTATCGCGCAGGCTGGTGATTTTTTCCAGCAGGACCTTGCCGTCGGGGGTATGGGTCAGCTTCTCGAGAGAGGCGATCGACTGGCTGTTCTTTTCACGTAGCTTGAGGATCTCCGCCTTGATCGCTTCGAGTTCGTCGTGATCGTTGGTGAGCAGCAGGCCGCGCAGGGCGCGGCCGACGGCCAGGGTGCGCTCGTTGATGTTGTTGGCCTCCTCTATTTTGACCATGCGCTCGTCGACCAGCAGGTTCATGTTCGCCATGGTGCCGGCCATCCGCATCATGGCCAGGATGTTGGTGGCGAGAAGAATGGCGATGAGCAGGCCAAAACCGAACAGCAGGCGTTTGCTGATGCTGAGATCTTTAAACAAGGAAGCTCCCCTAGTGACAATATGTCTTGGGATCGGAGGGTAGCAATATTTCGTCATTTTGTGGAAGTTTCGCGCTGCCAGCGGCGTTTCCGGCGAGCACAACCGGAAAGCTGCCGTCGGCCCGGCGCCGTACTCCGCCTCGACGGCGATTGGGTAAGGCTCGCCTGGTTATCGCCCATCCCGAACGCTCCTCGGTCGGCAAGTGAGGTCGGTGTATCATGCAAGGGTCAAAGGAAAGGAGGTCGGCATGAGAACAATCGGTCAGCGCAAAGAGCGCCCCATCGGCCTTCCTGCCTCCGGCGCCCTCCTTGTCGAAGGCGCTCGATTCAACGATGAGATGCATCGCTTGCCGACCGGCGACACGACCTTCATTCCGAAAGGGGTGTATCGGTTCAAGACGCACGAAGATGCCGATCGGCATCAACTTGAGTGCTTGGCAAAGGGCATGGCTAAAGTTGCATGGGAGCGAGTGCATGGACGAAACGGATGAGTATTGCCGTCTGGCATCGTTGGCAGACCTCAAGGCCCTCATCGAGTCATTGCATCGGCAACAGGTCGATTACCTGCTGATTGGCGGGTATGCACTGTTTGTGCATGGTTACCATAGAGCGACGACGGACATTGACCTGCTGGTACCGGCAACCATCGAATCAGGGGCAAGGGTGAAGGCGGCTTTGATGCTGCTGCCGGATCAGGCCGCCAAGGATTTGGAGCCGGAATGGTTTGTCGAAGGCGACAACATAAGGGTGGCGGTGCCTTCCTGGTCGATATCATGTCGAATGCGTGCGGCGAGACCTATGACACCCTCAAGCAGTATGCTGTGACCGTAGATTTGGAAGGCATACCGGTTCGTACGGTCAGTATTGAAGGTCTTCTGCGGACCAAGCAGGCGGCGCGGGGCAAGGATGTGTCCGATAGGCGTATCCTTGAGCGAGCAGTGAAACTGCTCAAGGAACAATCCAGGGAATAATCCGGACTGCAAGCGCCGCCGAACCGGCGGCGCTGCTTGGATGGTGCCTGTTGCCCATTGGCTTGCCCGGTGGCGCTGCGACCAACACCCGATGACCCTGTCTTCTCCATTCGATCAGGCTGCGCAGGCCGAGCGGGGGAATGCCTGCTTGGCATTGGCATAAACTTCATCGGCATGGCCGGCGCTGGCGGCTCGCCTCCGGCTTGTCCGAAAAGAAAAAAGGCCAGTGCCTTGTGGGCACTGGCCTGACGCCGCCGGATAAGGCGGCAATCCTAAGCGGTGAGCTTCTTAGTGGAACTGTTCCTCTTCGGTCGAGCCGGTCAGCGCGGTGACGCTGGACTTGCCGCCCTGGATGACGGTGGTGACCTCGTCGAAGTAGCCGGTGCCGACTTCCTGCTGATGCGAAACGAAAGTGTAGCCACGCTCGCGGGCGGCGAATTCCGGCTCCTGGACCTTTTCGACGTAAGCCGACATGCCGCGGGCGGCGTAGTCCTGGGCCAGGTCGAACATGTTGTACCACATGGAGTGAATGCCGGCCAGGGTGATGAACTGGTACTTGTAGCCCATGGCGCCCAGTTCCTTCTGGAACTTGGCAATGGTGGCGTCGTCCAGGTTCTTCTTCCAGTTGAAGGAAGGCGAGCAGTTGTAGGCCAGCATCTTGCCCGGGTGAACCTTATGCACGGCTTCGGCGAACTTGCGGGCATATTCCAGATCCGGCGTGCCGGTTTCGCACCACACCAGATCGGCGTAGTCGGCATAGGCAATGGCGCGGGAGATGGCCTGGTCCAGACCCTTGCGCGTCTTGTAGAAGCCTTCGGCGGTGCGCTCGCCGGTCAGGAAGGGCTTGTCGTTCTCGTCGTAGTCGGAGGTCAGCAGGTCGGCAGCCTCCGCATCGGTACGGGCGATGACCAGGGTCGGCACGCCGTAGACGTCGGCAGCCATACGAGCGGCGATCAGCTTCTGCACGGCTTCGGTGGTCGGCACCAGGACCTTGCCGCCCATGTGACCGCACTTCTTGACGGAGGCCAACTGGTCTTCCCAGTGCACGCCGGCGGCACCGGCGCGGATCATGGCCTTCATCAGTTCGTAGGCGTTGAGCACGCCGCCGAAACCGGCTTCGGCGTCGGCCACGATCGGCAGGTGGTATTCGACGTGCCCGGCATCACCGGCATTGATGTTCTTCGACCACTGGATTTCATCGGCGCGGTTGAATGCGTTGTTGATGCGCTCGACAACCTTCGGCACGGAGTCGACCGGATACAGGGACTGGTCCGGGTACATGGCGGCGTATTCGTTGTTGTCGGCGGCAACCTGCCAGCCGGACAGGTAGATGGCCTTGATGCCGGCCTTGGCCTGCTGGACGGCTTGGCCGCCGGTCAGGGCGCCCAGGCAGTTGACGTAGGGGGTGTTGTTGACCAGATCCCACAGCTTTTCCGCGCCGCGACGGGCCAGGGTGTGCTCGACCTGGAAAGAACCGCGCAGGCGGACGACGTCAGCAGCGGAATAACCGCGCTTGATGCCTTTCCAGCGGGGGTTTTCAGCCCAGTCTTTTTCGAGGGCGGCGATTTGCTGTTCGCGAGTGCTCATTGTGAAATCCTCAGAGATTTGGTTTGGGGGAGAACGGCGTTGAACCGACTACATATGGTGCAACGTCGATGGCTGAAAGTATAGTTATTTTTTTGCGGGGCAGCAATAGTCTTATATAAGACATAAGACATTTTTTTATTCAATAAAAACAGCGTATTGCATCTATTGTTTCACGATGCAAAACGCCGTTTGTTTTTATGAAATGAACTTGCGCTGCGTCAGCACAAGGCTTTGCTGCTGACCAGCACGCCATCTTCGTCGGCATAGAGATACTCGCCGGGATTGAAGGTGACGCCGCCGAAGCTGACGGCGATGTTGCGGTCGCCGACGCCTTTCTTGAGCGTCTTCTGCGGATGGGTGTTGAGGGCGCGAACGCCGAAATCTATGCCGTTGATATCGCCCGAGTCGCGAATGCAGCCGTACACGACGGCCCCGGCCCAGCCGTTGTTGGCGGCCAGAATGGCGAGCTGATCGCCGATCAGGGCGCAACGCAGGGAGCCGCCGCCGTCGATGACGAGGACCTTGCCCTGGCCATTTTCGCCGAACACTTCGCGGACCAGCGCGTTGTCCTCGAAGATCTTCAGCGTAACGATCTGGCCGGAAAAACTGGGGCGTCCCCCGTAACGCTGGAACATCGGGGCGACGACGCGAACGGTCTTGCCCAGTTCGCTTTCGAATTCATCGCAAAGATCGGGGGTCTTGAAAGTCATCATGAAGTCCTCGAAATAAAAAAGCCGTGCAATGTTGCACGGCTTTCGGGGTGGATGGCAATCGTTCAGACGACTGCTTCGCTGTTTTCTTCCTCGAAATCGAGAGCGATTTTGCCGTCCTTGTCCAGGTTGACCGTGACCCGTCCACCGTTGGCCAGCTTGCCGAACAGCAACTCGTCGGCCAGGGCGGCGCGGATAGTGTCCTGGATCAGGCGCGACATCGGGCGGGCGCCCATCAGTGGGTCGAAGCCCTTCTCGGCCAGCATTTCCTTCACCGCTTCGCTGAAGTGGGCCTCGACCTTTTTCTCGTGCAACTGCTCTTCCAGTTGCATCAGGAATTTGTCGACAACGCGCAGGATGACTTCGTGATCCAGCGGTGCGAAGGAAATGGTCGCATCCAGGCGGTTGCGGAACTCGGGGGTGAACAGCCGCTTGATTTCGGCCATTTCGTCCCCGGTCTGCTTGACGGCGGTGAAGCCCATGCTCGATTTTTGCAGGTCGGCCGCCCCGGCATTGGTGGTCATGATGATCACCACGTTACGGAAATCGGCCTTGCGCCCGTTGTTGTCGGTCAGCGTGCCGTGATCCATGACCTGGAGCAGGATGTTGAAGATGTCCGGGTGGGCCTTCTCGATCTCGTCCAGCAGAAGCACGGTGTAGGGCTTCTTGGTGATCGCCTCGGTGAGCAGTCCGCCCTGGTCGAAACCGACGTAGCCCGGCGGCGCGCCGATCAGGCGGGAAACGGCGTGACGTTCCATGTATTCCGACATGTCGAAACGCTGCAGTTCGATGCCGAGGGCGTAGGCCAGCTGTTTGGCCACCTCGGTCTTGCCGACGCCGGTCGGGCCGCTGAACAGGAAGGAGCCGATCGGTTTGCCCGGGTTGCCAAGGCCGGAACGGGCCATCTTGATGGCCTGGGCCAGGGCATCGATTGCCTTGTCCTGGCCGAAAACGACGGCCTTCAGGTCGCGGTCGAGATTTTTCAGCGCGCCGCGGTCGTCGAGCGATACGTGCTGTGACGGGATGCGGGCGATCTTGGCGACGATTTCCTCGATGTCGGTCTTGTTGATGACCTTCTTCTGTTTCGATTTGGGCAGTATGCGTTGGGCGGCACCGGCTTCGTCGATGACGTCGATCGCCTTGTCCGGCAGGTGGCGGTCGGTGATGTAACGGGCCGAAAGTTCGGCCGCCGAGGAAATGGCCGTGGCCGAATACTTGATGCCATGGTGTGCTTCGAAGCGGGCCTTGAGTCCCTTGAGAATTTCCACGGTCTCGGCCACCGACGGTTCATTGACGTCGATTTTCTGGAAGCGCCGGGACAGCGCGCTGTCCTTCTCGAAAATGCCGCGGAATTCGGTGTAGGTCGTCGCTCCGATACACTTCAGCTGTCCCGAAGAGAGGGCGGGCTTGAGCAGGTTGGAAGCATCCAGCGTGCCGCCGGAGGCCGAACCGGCGCCGATCAGGGTGTGGATCTCGTCGATGAACAGAATGGCATGGGGGTTGTCCTGAAGGGCCTTGAGAACGCCCTTCAGCCGCTGTTCGAAGTCGCCGCGATACTTGGTGCCGGCCAGCAGGGAACCCATGTCGAGAGCATAGACATTGGCCTTGCCGAGGATTTCCGGCACCTCGCCTTCGACGATCTTGCGGGCCAGGCCTTCGGCGATGGCCGTCTTGCCGACCCCCGCTTCGCCGACCAGCAGCGGGTTGTTCTTGCGGCGGCGGCACAGGGTCTGGACGACGCGCTCAAGCTCCTTGTCGCGGCCGATCAGCGGGTCGATCTTGCCTTGCAGCGCGAGGGCGTTCAGATTGATGGTGTACTGCTCCAGCGGGCCGCTTTCGGCCTTTTCGCCCTCGGTTTCGACCTCGCCTTCGGCGGTCGCCTTGGGCTGCGGCACCTTGCTGATGCCGTGGGAAATGAAATTGACGACATCCAGTCTGGTCACGCCTTGCTTCTGCAGAAAGTAGACCGCATGCGAATCTTTTTCGCCGTAAATGGCGACCAGCACGTTGGCGCCGTTGACCTCCTTCTTGCCCGAGGACTGCACATGCAGGATGGCGCGCTGGATAACCCTTTGAAAGCCGAGGGTCGGTTGCGTATCGATGTCGTCGTCGCCGGAAACGGTCGGCGTGTGCTCGTCGATGAAGTTGGTCAGGTCCTTGCGCAGGGCATCGGTTTTCGCGCCGCAGGAGCGCAGGGCGTCGGCGGCGGAGGGATTGTCGATCAGCGCCAGCAGCAAATGCTCGACGGTAATGAACTCGTGGCGTTTTTGACGCGCCTCGACGAAGGCCATGTGCAGGCTGACTTCGAGTTCCTGGGCAATCATCAGTTTTCCTCCATGATGCAGGCAAGCGGGTGCTGGTGCTGGCGAGCGAATGCTATGACTTGGTCCACCTTGGTCGCGGCGATGTCGCGGGGAAATATCCCGCATACGCCTCGACCGTCGTTGTGAACTTTGAGCATGATTCGTGTCGCTTGTTCAGTATCCAGAGAAAAAAATCGCTGCAGAACGGTGATGACGAAATCCATCGGGGTGTAGTCGTCGTTCAGCAACATCACCTTATACATTTTCGGCGGGCCCAGCTTGTTGCGCTTTGCCTCAATCAGTCCGCCTTCTTGAACCTTTGTAGCCATGAATCCGATTTTATACAGTCCGTCTTAATCTGCAATAAGAAATATTGGGGCGAAATGAGTGATTTCCAGATCGGAAGAGCAATGAAAACAAGGTATTTTTGCTGCGCCGCCGCATTTAAATTTGTTGACGGCATAATTTAACTGGCGTAGAAAGCAATCGTGTTTGGCTTCAAGCTGTATCGAGGTTGCTGCAATGCACCGGGTCACTGAGTTCAAACAGGGAGTCGGGGAGACCCGTAAATTTGTTCGTTTTTTGTAAGAAAGTTGCAAACATGGCAATCGGTACTGTCAAGTGGTTCAATGATTCCAAGGGTTTTGGTTTTATCACTCCTGACGATGGCAGCGAAGATCTCTTCGCGCATTTCTCCGCCATCAACATGAATGGTTTCAAGACTCTGAAGGAAGGTCAAAAAGTTTCCTTCGACGTCGTGCAAGGCCCCAAGGGTAAGCAGGCTTCTAATATCCAGAGCGCCTAAGCTCCGGATAGCAGCAGGTTAAAAAGCCCGTCTGGTTTTCAGGCGGGCTTTTCCATTGAGCAGCTTCGCTTGATCAGGCGATCGTCATTTCGTCCTGGCGATGCTCTCCGATATTGTCCGTCCAGGCGACCGACAGTTTATCCCCGGTCTTGATGCCGAGCGCCCTGAAGGTGAATAGCGGATTTTTGGCGATGGACGTGTTGAGCTGCCCCTCGATTATCGGCTTGCCATTCAGGCTGAGCGTAAAGGTTTGAATAAAATGGGCCGGGAAAGTCTGGCCCTTTTCGTCGTTACGCTGCCCGGTTTCCATGGGGTGCTGCATCAGGATGCGAATATCGCTGACTTCACCCCGGTTCTGAACACGCATCTTGATCTGCTCTGTCATGATCAGCCTCCGCACCCGCCGATGGTTACCTTTATTTCGCGGAAGGCGACATAGGTTTTGCCGTCCGCTGCTTTCGCTACGACGCGGATACGGGTGGTTTCGGCCAGCTTGAGCTGGGCTCGGATGTAGGGCAGTGCCGGGCCGGAAAACGCAACGGCGCCGCACATCGGCGTCGGATTCTTGTCGGCGAAAATGGCCAGGCTGTTCGTGTCGGCGATATTGCTCGTAATCTCCACGTCCACCTTGGCGCCGTTTTCGGCAATTTCCGGGGCGTTGACGAGGATGTCCCGTGATTCGGCGGCGCCGGTTGCGCCGTAGGCCGCCAGCGCTTCACCGACCTTGCTTGCACTGAAAGCGGTTGTGTTCCATTCGACCGCCAGTACGCGAGTCGGGACCAGCATGCCGGTTCCGAGCAAGGTGGGAAGCAGGGTGACTGAGAGGCCGCCCTTGAGAAATTTTCTGCGCAGTTCGAACATGACGCCGGCCTGCTTATTCGGCAAGCCAGCGGCCGGATTTGCCGCCGGCCTTTTCAAGCAGGCGAAGGTTGTCGATGCGCATGCCGCGGTCCACCGCCTTGGTCATGTCGTAGATGGTCAGCAGGCCGATCGAGGCCGCGGTCAGCGCTTCCATTTCGACCCCGGTTCGGCCGAAACACTCGGCGACCACTTCGCAATGGACGGCGCTTAGTGCTTCGTCCACGATGAAATCGGCAGCAACGCGGGTCAGGGCGATCGGATGGCAAAGGGGAACCAGGTCGCCGGTCCGCTTTGCGGCCTGAATGGCTGCAATTCGGGCGACGCCGAGAACGTCGCCTTTTTTTGCCGAGCCCGAACGGATCAGGGCCAAGGTTTCCGGTTGCATGAAGATACTGCCGGCGGCACGTGCGACGCGGGCTGTTTCCTTTTTGGCGCCGACGTCGACCATGTGGGCGTGGCCGGTGTCGTCGAAATGGGTCAGTATCTGGCTTTTCACGAAGTTTTCCGAAGCTTACTATTCGCTACACAAGGGGAATTTCAGGCTACGGTATCATAGCACCATGCTTTCTTGTCGACGCTTGATTGCCGCTTTCCTGGCCTGCGCTCTAATCGCGCAGCCACTGCGTGCCGACGACTTGCCCGAATTGGGCGATGTCGCCAGCAACGAATTGCCTTTGAACACCGAGAAGAAAATCGGCCTACAGGTCATGCACGATATTCGCTGGCGCGAACCGGCCTATCTGGACGACGCCGACATCGAAGCCTATCTGAACCAATTGGGTGGCCGTCTGACTGCCGTCAGCAACGATCCGGGATTCGGTTTCTATTTTTTTGCAATCAACGATCCGAGCATCAACGCCTTCGCCATGCCGGGTGGCTATATCGGTGTGCATACGGGACTGATCGCCGTCGCCCAGACCGAATCCGAACTGGCGGGCGTATTGAGCCATGAAATATCGCACGTTACCCAGCGCCATATTGCACGCCAGATTTTTCAGTCGAAACAGATCGGTATGGCTTCCATGGTGGCCATGGCCATGGCGCTGCTGGCCGTTCGCTCGAACGGCCAAATTGCGGGGGCGGCGATTACCACGACCCAGGCCGGGGCGCTTTCCGCACAATTGGCCTTTTCGCGGGATTTCGAGCGGGAGGCCGATCGCCAGGGTTTCGATATCCTGCGCAAGGCCGGTTTCGACGTGCGCGGCATGTCGGCATTTTTCGGACGCTTGCAGAAGGCGGTACGTCTTTATGAAAATAATGCGACCGCTTATTTGCGCACCCACCCGCTGAGCGGCGAGCGTCTGAGCGATATGCAAAATCGCGAGCAGGCGGTGCCTTACCGGCAGGTTGCGGACAGTGTCGATTTCCAGTTGGTGCGGGCCAAGGTGCGGGCCATGCAGGGAATGCCGAGCGAGGCGATCAAGGATCTCGCCAGCCTGTTGCGTGAGCGGAAATTCACTTCCGAAGGTGCCATACGCTACGGTTTGGCCTATGCCTATTTCCGCAACCGCGACTGGCGCGCGGCGGAGCGGGAAATGAGCGTTGTGCATCGCCTGAAGCTTTCGGCTCCCATGCTCGAGCATCTGCAGGCCGACATCCAGATTGCCGAAGGTGACCTGCCGGGAGGATTGGCGGTGTATCGCGATGCGATGGTGCGTTTCCCTCTCAATCTGGCGTTGCTTTACGGCTATGGCCGCGCCCTGATCGACGCGCATCGTTTTGACGAAGCACTCCGCTTTGTCGAAACGCAGTTGGGCAACTATCCCGAAGACGTACGCCTGCACAAGATGCGTGCCGAGAGCTATGCCGGTCTGGGTAAGAAAGCCATGCAGCACCGGGCATTGGCGGAAGTGTTTGCCTTGCAGGAGCAAACCTCGGATGCGATCGAGCAACTGGAGCTGGCGCAAAAGGCCGGGGATGCGAATTTTTTCGAAATGTCCTCGATCGATGGGCGTTTGCGCGAACTGAAGCAACAGCACATCGAGGAACTCAAGGAAAAGCGCAGTTGGTAGAGGTAGAATGGACTCCCTAATCCAATACGCCGAATGACCATGGAATTTGATCGCGATCTTGATGTTAAGGGGCTGAATTGCCCCCTGCCTATCCTCCGCACGAAAAAGGCGCTTGCCGAAATGGATTCGGGCAAGGTTCTCCGGGTGCTTGCGACCGATCCCGGTTCCCAGAAGGATTTCCCGGCCTTCGCCAAGCAGACCGGCAACGAACTGATCGGGCAGAAGGAAGACAATAAAGTTTTCGAGTTTTACCTGAAACGCAAATAAACGCTGAAATCTCGGTGTTTATTGAAAACGGCAGGCGCCGACGTCCCGGTATGTCGAGGGGCCGATTGAAATGCCTCGCGTCGCCCGCTTCCTGCCGCCTGGCGGCAGGAAGGCTGAGTCCGCGGCAGTTTTTTCAGCCTGCCATGGTCGGTCTGCCGCGCAACTTGCGCAGGTAGAGGCCGATCAAGGAGAAGAGGCCGGCCGCAACGCCATAGTAAAAGGCCTTGGCGGCGACATCCTGATATTCGATGAGCACCGGCATGTCATTTTCGAGCCGGTAGCGGATCGTCGTCTGGAAGTGCCAAGAGGAGGCCTTGACCTCGATGATGCCGTTTTCGCTCTTCCATTTCAGCCAGTCCTGTTCTTCCTGGATATCGCCGGCCGGTTCCTTGGGCATCAATGAGGTGTACAGGCCCCTGGCCTTGGCGTCGGCCAGCTCGCCATAGGCGAAACCGCAGGTTTGCTGGTTGGCGCAGACGGCGACAACGCGGAATTCGGGTTTCCAGACATTCGACTTTTCCCAGGGCCAGGAAATGATGAAGGCAACGGTCCACACCCAGACCAGGGCAGTGAAAATCATCATGGCGATGAATATTTGGGCGAAAAATCCACGTTTGTCTTGGGGCATGTAAATCCTTTTCAGCAGCTCAACTTGGCCAGTTGCGGCTTAAGTTGTTCGAGGGTTGCCGTGAAATCGGCGACCCGCTGCTTTTCCTGATCGATGACGGCGGCCGGGGCGCGGGCGACGAAGCCCTCGTTGGCGAGCTTGCCCTGGGCAAGCGAAATCTGCTTTTCCAGTTTTTCGATTTCCTTGGTCAGGCGCACCCGTTCGGCGGCGACGTCGATTTCCACTTTCAGCATGAGGCGGATTTCGCCGACCACGGCGACCGGCGCCATGGCATCCGTCGGCATCTCGTCCACGATTTGTACCTCGGAGAGCTTACCCAGAGCTTGCAGGATGGCGGCGAACTCGGAAATTTCGGCGCCGCCGCCGGCCACCAGCAGCGGCATGCGCAGGGCGGGCGAGACGTTCATCTCGCCGCGCAGGTTGCGGCAGGCGTAAGCCAGGGCCTTCAGGCGTTCGACCTTGGCTTCGCTGGCGGCGTCGATCTTGAATGTCTCGGCGCGCGGGTAGGCGGCGAGCATGATCGAGTCGTGCGTCTTGCGGCCGGCAATCGGGGCGACAGTCTGCCACAACTCCTCGGTGATGAAGGGAATGAGCGGATGGGCCAGGCGGAGGATGGCTTCCAGCGTGCGCACCAGGGTCCGGCGGGCGCCGCGTTGCTGGGCCGCGTCGCCGGTCTGGATCTCGACCTTGGCGATCTCCAGGTACCAGTCGCAGAATTCGTCCCAGATGAACTTGTAGATGGTTTGGGCGACCAGGTCGAAACGGTAGTCGGTGAAGTGCTGTTCGACCTCCTGCTCGACGCGCTGCAACTGGCTGACGATCCAGCGGTCGGCAAAACTGAATGCGAGTGGTGCAGAATCGCCGCAGGCCGGGTCGTTCTGCAGGTGTTCGAGGGCCAGGTCGTGGCCTTCGACGTTCATCAGGACGAAGCGGGTGGCGTTCCACAGCTTGTTG
>JAJXVG010000250.1 GCA_021782315.1 Pseudomonadota bacterium
TCGCCTTGATTACCAAGTCGATTACCGACTTTCCGATCAAGTACGGCAATTTCCGCGATTGACCGGAATTCGTCGGTCGGCGGGACAACGGGCTGCCCAGGCGGCCCGTTGTCCATGGGAAAGGCCGTTTTAGCGCGCCAGACCCTCGATCCACACCGCGTACAGCTGTTCGGACAATTGGCGCATGACTGGCAGTTTGTCGGCCATTTCCGCCAGCATCGTCGCCGGTTCCTGCACGCTCGGCCGGTCGGCGACCGTAGTCGCCTCGTCGGCCCATTGCTCGCACCAGGCTGCAATCATTTCGGGCGTCATCTCGACATGGCATTGCATGCCGAGATGCGGGCCGAGGGCGAACATCTGGTTGGCGCAGTAGTCGCTGGTCAACAGGCGGGAGGCATCCGGCGGCAGGCTGAAGGTTTCGCCATGCCACTGGAAGACGGTGACCGGCTGTCCGGCGTAGCCGCCCAGCCAGTTGCGGGCGATGGCGTTGTCTTCGGCGCTAGCCATGCACCAGCCGATTTCCTTGACCGGGTTGCGTGTGATCCGGCCGCCAAGCGCCCGGCTCATCAGTTGACCGCCAAGGCAGTGGCCGATGACCGGTATGTTGCCGGCGACGGCGTCGCGGATCAGGGCGCAGCTCGGTTCGATCCAGGGCAGCGGGTCGTTCACGCTCATCGGGCCGCCCATGAAGCAGAGCCCGGAGTAAGCGCCGGCCTTGGCGGGCAGCGCAGCACCCTCGTCAATGGCAATCAATTCCCACGGAATGCCGTGCCGTTCAAGGAATATGGCAAAATAGCCGGGACCTTCGGTTGGAGAGTGGCGAAAGATGGCGACAGGGCGCATGGCGATGCAGATATCCGGGAAAGCGAGGCGTCATTGTACGTTACTGGCGGTCCTGTCGCTTTTTGCGTCGACTGCGCTCCTTGCCCAGGAGGTTGGCCTGGCGGGCGTCATGGGCAGCAAGGCCATGCTCATCGTCAACGGCAGCGAGCCGCAGTCAGTGGCAGTCGGCCAGACCCTGGGCGGGGTCAAGGTGCTGTCCGTTCAGGGTGATCGGGTAGATATCGAAATCGGCGGCAAGAAGCGCCCCTTGCGCGTCGGTCAATATGCCGTTGGCGTTGCCGGTGGCGACGGATCGGGCAAGGTCACGCTGACCGCCGATGTCCAGGGACACTTTTTTTCGACGGGAACGATCAACGGCACCTCGGTCCGTTTTGTCGTCGATACCGGGGCGACCCTGATCGCCCTCGGGCCGACCGATGCGCGGCGGATTGGGCTGGATCTGCAGCGCGGCCAACGCGGCATGACGAGCACCGCCAACGGTCAGGTGCTCGTCACCCGCGTGCCGCTGGATACCGTGACCGTCGGCGAGATTACGCTACACAATGTCGAAGCCGTTGTATTGCAGGCAGATATGCCGGTTGCGCTGCTCGGCATGAGTTTTTTGAACCGCATGGAAATGCAGCGTGATGGCAGCACCATGATATTGAAAAAAAGATTCTAGGAGAAATATAGATGCCGCAAAAAGATCGGGAAATAGCGCTGCTGCGCGAAGAGCTGGAAATGCTGATGAGCGAGCGTCAGGCGCTGTTGCGCGTGGCGGGCGCCTCGGCGGTTCTGGTCGCCAACATGGATAGCAAGCGCCTGCCGGTGGGCGCCATCGAGTCGGCCGACCTGGTGGCAACGACGATCAACGATCTGGCCGAGGAAACCCTACAGGATGCCCTTGCCGCCGTGAACGCCGAAATCGAGGAAGACTCCGCGGCGGCATGAGCTTCGATCTCGAGCGCCTGCGGGCCAGCCTGTTGCCCGAACCGTGCTCGGCGGATTTCGTCCTCGAGGATGGCGTCTCCGATCAGCCGCTGACGCCGGCCGCCGTACTGTTTCCCATCGTTCTGCGCGACAGCGGCCAGACGGTCTTGCTGACGCAGCGTACGGCGCACCTGCGGGATCATGCCGGGCAGATCAGTTTTCCCGGCGGGCGTGTCGAGGCGGAAGACATTTCGCCATCCCATACCGCCCTGCGGGAAACCGAGGAGGAAATCGGCTTGTCGCGGGAACGCGTTGAAATTCTCGGGTTTTTGCCGGAATACCGGACCGGAACGGGGTTTCGCGTGACGCCGGTGGTCGCCCTGGTGCGGCCGCCCTTCGTGTTGTTGCCCGATTCCTTCGAGGTGGCCGAGGTTTTCGAAGTCCCGCTCGCCTTTCTGCTCGATCCGGCCAATCACCAGCGGCATTCGATGCATTATCGCGGCGCATTACGGAACTACTTCGCCATGCCTTACGGCGAATATTTCATCTGGGGTGCCACGGCCGGCATGATTCGTTCGCTGGCCGAGCGTCTCGGGCTTCTCCAAGGCGCTTGAGCTTGTGGTATCGTGGCGCTTTGACAGATGAAAATAAGCCGAATACGGCAATGATCGGCCCCCCATGAGTCTTCTCTCGCTCATCGCAGTTTTTCTCCTCGAGCAACTGCAACCACTCGATTACCGTCGCCTCGTCGCCGACCCGCTGGGGGCATGGGCGGACTGGATCGAATCCCGCTTCAATGCCGGAACCTATCGCCACGGCGTCCTCGCCTGGTGTGTTGCCGTTCTGGCTCCGGCTCTGGCCGTGGCTGTCGCCTACGGAACTCTTTACTACCTGAATCCGATTTTCGGCTGGCTGCTCAATGTCGGCGTGCTCTACCTGACCATGGGATTCCGTCAGTTCAGCCATCATTACACCGAAATTCAGCTGGCACTGCGGCTCGGCGATCTGGAGCGGGCACGTCAACTGCTCGCCGAATGGCAGGGAATTTCCACCTACGGTCTCGGCTCCGAAGATATCGCCCGGCTTTCCATCGAAGGCGCGCTGGCCGCATCGCATCGCCATGTTTTCGCTGTCGTTCTCTGGTTCGTTCTGCTGCCCGGGCCTTGCGGCGCCTTGCTCTACCGCCTGGCGGGCATCGTGCACGAGCGCTGGAACGCCGAAGAGACGGTCCGTCAAACCGATTTTCCCGCATTTTCCCGGCTTGTTTTCGGTATTATCGACTGGCTGCCTTCCCGGGCAACCGCCGCGGCCTTCGCCATCGTCGGCGACTTCGAGGACGCCGTCTATTGTTGGCGGACCCAGCCGGCCAACTGGCCCGACCGCGACCTCGGCATCGTCCTGGCCGCCGGTGCGGGGGCTCTGGGCGTGCAACTGGGACGGCCGGTGGTCGATGGGGTCGAGTTGTCCGATCGGGCCGAATTGGGCCTCGGCGACCCGGCCGATGTGGATTTCATGCAAAGTGCCGTCGGTCTGGTCTGGCGAGCTACTGTGTTGTGGATGTTGTTGCTGTTTTTATTGGGGCTCGCCAGTCTGGCGGGCTGAATAAATTTCCTAGTGGAGGTTAGTTACATGAGCAGAGAAGTTGTCGTTCTGAGCGCAGTTCGTTCCGCTATCGGTACCTTCGGCGGCGCACTGGCCGATTTCGAGTCTACCGAACTGGCCGGCATCGTCATGAAGGAGGCGGTCGCTCGCTCCGGCGTCGATCCCCTGGCTATCAACTACGTCACCGTCGGTTCGACCATGCCGACCGATTCCCGTTATGCCTACGTTGCCCGCGTCGCATCCATCCAGGCAGGCCTGTCGATGGACTCCGTCGCCATGCAGGTTTCCCGCCTGTGTGCCTCCGGTTTGCAAGGCATCGTCACCACCGCCCAGAACATCATGCTGAACGACGCTGACTACGGCATCGGCGGTGGCGTCGAAGTCATGTCCAAGGCCGCCTACCTGATGCCGGCGCTGCGCAACGGCGCCCGCATGGGTGATACCAAGGCCATCGACTCCATGGTCGCCGTGCTGACCGATCCGTTCGGCGTCGGCCACATGGGGATCACCGCCGAGAACCTGGCGACCAAACACGGCTTCACCCGTGAAGACCAGGATGCCTTCGCCGTCGAATCGCAGCGTCGTGCTGCGGCAGCCATCGATGCCGGCTACTTCAAGTCGCAGATCGTGCCCATCGTCAAGCAGACCCGCAAGGGCGAAGTGGTTTTCGACACCGACGAACACGTCAAGTCGAACACCACCCTGGAGTCGCTGGCCAAGATGAAGCCGGC
>JAJXVG010000251.1 GCA_021782315.1 Pseudomonadota bacterium
CGTCCTCTACTTCGAAGCCTATGTCGTGACCGATCCGGGCATGGTCAGCAATCTCCAGCGCGCCCAGTTGCTCACCGAGGAGCAGTACCTGGAGATGATGGAAGAGCACGGCGACGAGTTCGTCGCCTTCATGGGTGCCGAAGGCATCCGTGAATTGCTGCGCAATCTCGACCTCAACAGCGAAGTCGAGTCCCTGCGCGCCGAACTCGAAGTGACCGGCTCGGAAGCGAAGAACAAGAAGCTGGCCAAGCGCCTGAAGATTCTCGAAGGTTTCCAGAAATCCGGCATCAAGCCGGACTGGATGATCCTCGAAGTCCTGCCCGTCCTGCCGCCGGACCTGCGTCCGCTGGTGCCGCTGGACGGTGGCCGGTTCGCCACTTCCGACCTGAATGACCTGTACCGCCGCGTTATCAACCGCAACAACCGCCTCAAGCGCCTGCTCGAATTGAAGGCGCCGGAAATCATCGTCCGCAACGAAAAGCGCATGCTGCAGGAATCGGTCGACTCCCTGCTCGACAACGGCCGTCGCGGCAAGGCGATGACCGGCGCCAACAAGCGTCCGCTCAAGTCCCTGGCCGACATGATCAAGGGCAAGGGCGGTCGTTTCCGTCAGAATCTGCTCGGCAAGCGCGTTGACTACTCCGGCCGTTCGGTCATCGTGGTCGGTCCGCAGCTCAAGCTGCACCAGTGCGGTCTGCCCAAGCTGATGGCCCTGGAACTGTTCAAGCCCTTCATCTTCCACAAGCTGGAAGTGCTCGGCTACGCCACCACCATCAAGCAGGCCAAGAAGATGGTCGAAGGCCAGGAACCGGTGGTCTGGGACATTCTCGAGGATGTAATCCGCGAACATCCGGTCATGCTGAACCGGGCGCCGACCCTGCACCGCCTGGGCATCCAGGCCTTCGAACCGACCCTCATCGAAGGCAAGGCCATCCAGTTGCACCCCCTCGTCTGCGCGGCATTCAACGCCGACTTCGACGGCGACCAGATGGCCGTTCACGTCCCGCTCTCGCTCGAAGCCCAGATGGAAGCCCGCACCCTGATGCTGGCCTCGAACAACGTCCTGTCGCCCGCCAACGGCCAGCCGATCATCGTGCCCTCGCAGGACATCGTGCTCGGGCTGTACTACGCGACCCGGGAAAAGATCAACGGCAAGGGCGAGGGCATGTACTTCGCCGACACCAACGAAATCGAACGGGCCATGGCGGCCGGCCAGCTCGACGTTCACTCCCGCATTTCCGTGCGCCTCAAGCAATACGAACCGGCTGCCGTCGATGGCGAATTCGTCGAGAAGATGGTCCGTGTCGAAACCACGGCCGGCCGTGCGCTGCTCTCGAAGATACTGCCCAAGGGCATGCCCTTCAAGACCATCGACCGCGCCCTGAAGAAGAAGGAAATCTCCAAACTCATCGACGAATCCTTCCGTCGCTGCGGCCTCAAGGAAACCGTCGTTTTCGCCGACAAGCTGATGCAGAACGGCTATGCCCTGGCGACGCGGGCCGGCATTTCCTTCTGTTCCGACGACATGCGCGTGCCGGCCAAGAAGTACGAGATCATCTCCTCGGCCGAAGCCGAAGTGAAGGAAATCGAGACCCAATACACCAACGGTCTGGTCACCCAGGGCGAGCGTTACAACAAGGTCGTGGACATCTGGGGCCGGACCGGCGACCAGGTCGCCAAGGTCATGATGGACGAACTCGGCCACGAGGAGACCGTGGATCGTCACGGCAAGAAGGTCAAGCAGGATTCCTTCAATTCCATCTACATGATGGCCGACTCCGGAGCCCGCGGCTCGGCCGCCCAGATTCGCCAGTTGGCCGGTATGCGCGGCCTGATGGCGAAGCCGGACGGTTCGATTATCGAAACGCCGATCACCACCAACTTCCGCGAAGGTCTGAACGTTCTCCAGTACTTCATTTCGACCCACGGCGCCCGTAAGGGTCTGGCCGACACCGCGCTGAAGACCGCCAACTCGGGTTATCTGACCCGTCGTCTGGTCGACGTGACGCAGGACCTGGTCATCACCGAGGACGATTGCGGCACCCGCAACGGCTTTGCCGTCAAGGCCCTGGTCGAAGGCGGCGAGGTGATCGAGCCCTTGCGCGAGCGCATCCTCGGCCGCGTTACCGTGGACGACCTGATAGATCCGGAAACCCAGGAAACGGTGATCTTCGCCGGCACCATGCTCGACGAGGATCTGGTCGATCTGATCGACAAGCTGGGCATCGACGAGGTCAAGGTGCGCACGCCGCTCACCTGCGACACCCGTTACGGCCTGTGTGCCCAGTGTTACGGTCGCGACCTCGGCCGCGGCATGATGGTCAATGCCGGCGAGGCGGTCGGCGTCATCGCCGCCCAGTCTATCGGCGAGCCGGGCACCCAGCTCACCATGCGGACCTTCCACGTCGGCGGTGCGGCCTCCCGTGCCGCGGTCGCTTCCCAGGTGGAAGCAAAGTCGGCCGGTACCATCCGCTACACCTCCAACATGCGCTACGTGACCAGCGCCAAGAACGAGAAGGTCGTCATTTCCCGTTCCGGCGAAGTGCTGATCACAGACGATCACGGTCGCGAGCGCGAACGCCACAAGGTGCCCTACGGCGCGACCCTTTCGGTCGACGAGGGCAAGGCGGTCAAGGCCGGTACCAAGCTGGCGACTTGGGACCCGCATACCCGTCCGATCGTTACCGAATACGCCGGTACGGTCCGCTTCGAAAATGTCGAAGAAGGGGTTACCGTCGCCAAACAGGTGGACGACGTGACCGGTCTCTCGACCCTGGTCGTGATCGACCACAAGCGTGGCGGCAAGGCGGCTGTCAAGGGTCTTCGTCCGGTGGTCAAGCTGCTCGATGAAAGCGGTCAGGAGGTCAGGGTGGCCGGTAGCGACCACACAGTATCGATCGCCTTTCAGGTCGGTTCCATCATTTCCGTGCTGGACGGTCAGCAGGTCGGCGTCGGCGACGTATTGGCCCGCATGCCGCAGGAATCCGCCAAGACCCGGGATATCACCGGCGGCTTGCCGCGAGTGGCCGAGTTGTTCGAGGCGCGGACGCCGAAGGATGCTTCCGTGCTGGCCGAATATACCGGCACCATCGGTTTCGGCAAGGACACCAAGGGCAAGCAACGCCTGATCATCACCGATCTCGACGGCACGACGCACGAATACCTGATTCCGAAGGACAAGCATGTTCTGGTGCACGACGGTCAGGTAGTGAACAAGGGCGAGAAGATCGTCGAAGGCGCGCCGGACCCGCACGATATTCTTCGCCTGCAGGGGGTCGAGGAACTGGCCCGCTACATCACCGACGAGGTTCAGGACGTCTATCGTCTGCAGGGCGTCAAGATCAACGACAAGCACATCGAGGTTATCGTTCGTCAGATGCTGCGCCGGGTGGCGATCACCGAACCGGGCGACACCAAGTTCATCAAGTCCGAACAGGTGGAGCGTGCCGAACTGCTGGCCGAGAATGATCGGGTCATCGCCGAAGGCAAGCTGCCGGCCAGTTTCGAGCACATGCTGCTGGGTATCACCAAGGCATCCCTGTCCACCGACTCGTTCATCTCGGCCGCTTCCTTCCAGGAAACGACCCGCGTCCTGACCGAGGCGGCGATCATGGGCAAACGCGACGAACTACGCGGTCTCAAGGAAAATGTCATTGTCGGCCGTCTCATTCCGGCCGGCACCGGCATGGCCTATCACCGCAGTCGCAAGGCGCAGGTGGCGGGCGAGGATGTAGCGGCAGGTCGTCCGATCGACGAAATCGTTGCGGAAAACGCGACGCAGGGTATCGATCTGGGTCAGTAAGTCTGTTTGCAACCTCCATGGCTCGTTGACATGGGGGTTGATCGGCCATAGAATTTATGGTCTTTGTCGGCGGAGGCTAATCATTGTCTCCGCTTTGGATAACAAAATAGCCGTCGTGTATCGAATTTTGATGCCCGGCCGTTGAAGGAAGTTTGATATGCCGACCATTAACCAGCTCGTGCGCAAGCCGCGCGTAGCCGAAAAGGCCAAGAGCAAGGTTCCTGCTCTGGAAAAAT